>NZ_JAOAUU010000059.1 GCF_030157465.1 Zoogloea sp. | reverse complement strand
CGCGTGGCCAAGCTGGCCGGCGGTGTTGCCGTGATCAAGGTTGGCGCTGCCACCGAAGTCGAAATGAAGGAAAAGAAGGCTCGCGTGGAAGACGCGCTGCACGCCACCCGTGCCGCCGTTGAAGAAGGCATCGTCCCCGGCGGCGGCGTGGCCCTGCTGCGTGCCCGTGCCAACCTCGGCAGCCTCAAGGGCGACAACCACGACCAGGACGCCGGCATCAAGATCGTCCTGCGTGCGATGGAACAGCCGATGCGCGAGATCGTTGCCAACGCTGGCGACGAACCCTCCGTGGTGGTAAACAAGGTTGCCGAAGGTACGGGCAACTTTGGTTACAACGCTGCTACCGGCGTGTATGGCGACATGGTTGAAATGGGCGTGCTCGATCCGACCAAGGTGACCCGCACCGCACTGCAGAACGCTGCTTCCGTGGCCAGCCTGATGCTCACCACCGACTGCATGGTTGCCGAACTGGCTGAAGACAAGCCGGCCGGCGGCATGGGCGACATGGGCGGCATGGGCGGCATGGGTGGAATGGGCGGCATGGGGATGTAATCCCCGCTTTCCCGAACCAGCCGGTTCCACAGAAAACCTCGCTTCGGCGGGGTTTTTTGTTTTGCAGGCCGGGTTTCTTGTCTTTCGTTAAGGTGCTTTCTGACGCTGACGCGCACGTAAGTTCACAGTAAGGCTCCGCCGGTACCTTGCCTAACACCCTTAAAGGAGCCGTTTCGGTTTCTTCCAAGGTTTATTCGAAGAGGAGGAGAAAAATGAAAGACGACCTCGGCGACCGCATCCGGGCAAACCCTAAGTACCAGGAGCTGGTCTCAAAACGCAATAGCTACGGCTGGATCATGACGATCTCGATGCTGGTCGTTTACTACGGCTACATCCTGCTGGTGGCGTTCAACAAGGAGTTCCTGGCCCAGAAGACCGGCGCAGGCGTGACCTCGATCGGGATTCCCATCGGCGTGGGCGTGATCTTGTTCACCATCATTATTACCGGCATCTACATTCGCCGTGCCAATACTGAATTTGACGATCTGAAGGCTCAGGTCATCAAGGAGGCCACCAAGTGATGCGCACTTCCAAACTGATCTTCGGCCTCCTGGCCGTGCTGGCTTCCGGTGTCGCTCTCGCAGCGGGCGCCGACATGGGCCAGGTCGAAAAGCAGGCGACCAACTGGACCGCCATCGCCATGTTCGGCATCTTCGTTGCCGGCACGATGTACATCACCAAGTGGGCCGCCTCCAAGACCAAGTCGGCTGCTGACTTCTACACCGCCGGCGGTGGCATCACCGGCTTCCAGAACGGCCTGGCGATCGCCGGTGACTACATGTCCGCCGCGTCCTTCCTGGGTATTTCCGCCGCGGTGATGGCCAACGGCTACGACGGCCTGATCTATGCGATCGGCTTCCTCGTCGGCTGGCCGATCATCACCTTCCTGATGGCAGAGCGCCTGCGCAACCTCGGCAAATTCACCTTTGCCGACGTGGCCGGTTACCGCTTCCAGCAAACCCCGATCCGCGCCTTCGCCGCTTCCGGCACGCTGGTCGTGGTCGCCTTCTACCTCATCGCCCAGATGGTCGGTGCCGGTCAGCTGATCAAGCTGCTCTTCGGCCTCGAGTACTGGATGGCTGTGGTGATCGTCGGCGCGCTGATGATGGTTTATGTGCTCTTCGGTGGCATGACCGCCACCACCTGGGTGCAGATCATCAAGGCTGTGCTGCTGCTGTGCGGTGCCTCCTTCATGGCCTTCATGGTGCTGATCAAGTTTGGTTTCAGCCCGGAAGCGATGTTTGCCAAGGCTGTTGAAATCAAGACTGCACTGGCCGCCAAGGATGCCAAGCTGATCGCCGACGCTGCGGTTGCTGCTGCAGCACAGGGCAAGGACGTGGCTGAAGTGACCGCCGCGATGGCCGCCGCCAAGGGCGACTCCATCATGGCTCCGGGCAACTTCGTCAAGGATCCGATCACCGCCATCTCCTTCGGTATGGCGCTGATGTTCGGTACCGCCGGCCTGCCCCACATCCTGATGCGCTTCTTCACCGTGCCGGATGCCAAGGAAGCCCGCAAGTCCGTGGGTTGGGCAACTGTCTGGATCGGCTACTTCTACATCCTGACCTTCATCATCGGCTTCGGCGCCATCACCTTCGTGCTGACCGATCCGACCTTCCTTGATGCCAAGGGCGTCCTGAAGGGCGGCGGCAACATGGCGGCGATCCACCTGGCCAATGCTGTCGGCGGCAACATCTTCCTCGGCTTCATCTCCGCGGTTGCCTTTGCCACCATTCTGGCTGTGGTTGCCGGCCTGACGCTGTCGGGTGCTTCCGCCGTGTCCCATGACTTGTACGCCACCGTGTTCAAGAAGGGCAATGCGGATTCCGCCGCTGAGCTGCGTGTGTCCCGCATCACCACCATCGTCCTCGGTATCATCGCGGTCGTCCTGGGTATCGCCTTCGAGAAGCAGAACATCGCCTTCATGGTGTCCCTGGCTTTCGCAATCGCCGCGTCCGCCAACTTCCCGGTGCTCTTCATGAGTGTGCTGTGGAAGGATTGCACCACCAAGGGTGCAGTTATCGGTGGTTTCCTCGGCCTGATCTCCTCCGTGGTTCTGACCGTGGTTTCCCCGTCCGTCTGGGAAGTCACCCTCGGCAACCCGAAGGGTTCGGCCTGGTTCCCCTACACCTCGCCTTGCCTGTTCTCGATGACCATCGGCTTCGTGGGTATCTGGCTGTTCTCGATCCTTGATCGCAGCGCCAATGCCCAGCAGGAACGTGCCGACTTCGCTGCCCAGCTGATCCGTTCCGAAACCGGTATCGGTGCATCTGGCGCTTCGGGTCACTAAGCGCAAGACCAACCCGCCGGATCTATGATCCGGTGGGCGTTGCAAACAAAAACCCCGGCATGCCGAAAGGCTGCCGGGGTTTTTGTTTGTTCTGCGAGAACGCTTGCTGATGGTGCAGTGCGTCGACGAGGCGGGCGAAGGGCGTGTCCAGCAGCCCTGTGCTAGACTCGGGCGCAATCGTCTTGGGGCGCGCGGCGGCAGAAGAACTGTGTGGGTTTGTGCGCATCCGCTGAACGCGGGCGGCAGGCATCCAGCCAGGCAGCCGGATGCAGGAAAACCTAAAAAAACGGCGGGGGACTGGGCCGTCGGGCGGTCCAATCCCCCGAGGCCACGTCGCCGCAAACGCAGCAGCATCGCCCCCAAGACCGAGTAAAAGGAGAACAGCGGTTTCAATATGCCGGGCGCCGCTTACTTCAAACTTACACTTCTGCACCGACTGAAAACGCCATGCGCATCCTGTTGGCCGAAGACGATCCGATCATTGCCGACGGCCTTGGCCGGGCCCTGAAAAAGGCGGGTTATGCCGTTGATCATGTGCCCAACGGCGCCGATGCAGATGCCGCCCTGCTGGGCCAGAGTTTCGATCTCCTCATTCTCGATCTCGGCCTGCCCAAGCTTTCCGGAATCGAGGTGCTGCGCCGCCTGCGGGCCCGCAAGGGCGCGCTGCCGGTGCTGATCCTCACCGCCCAGGACGGTGTCGAGGATCGTGTCCGGGGGCTCGATGCCGGCGCCGACGATTACCTCACCAAGCCCTTCGCGCTCCCCGAACTGGAAGCCCGCGTGCGCGCCCTTACGCGTCGCGGCACCGGCCAGGCCCGCTGCATCGAGTACGCCCGCCTGATCTACGACCAGGCCGACCGGGTGGTCAAGATCGACGGGCAGGTGGTGGATCTTTCGGCGCGGGAAATCGGCCTGCTGGAAGTGCTGCTGCTGCGCGCCGGCCGGCTGGTGAGCAAGGAGCAGCTCGTCGATCACCTGTGCGGCTGGGGGGAGGAAGTCTCCAATAACGCCATCGAAGTGTACGTACATCGCCTGCGCAAGAAGCTGGAACGCAGCGGCGTGCAGATCGTCACCGTGCGCGGCCTCGGGTATTGCCTGGAAAAACCGGATGTGGTCGCCTAGGAGGCGCAAGGCGGAGGATGATTCCTCCGCAGACGGCAAGGCCTTCAACTCGCTGTTCGGCGAGATTCTCGACTGGATGCTCGCGCCTCTGCTGTTCCTGTGGCCGATCTCCATCATCGTTACCCACAATGTCGCCAACAGCATCGCCAACCAGCCCTACGACCAGGCGCTGGCGGTCAATGTGCGGGCCATCGCCCGTCTCGTGAAGCTTGAAAACAACCAGGCGCGGGTCAATTTTCCGGCGCCGGCCCGCCTCATCCTGCGGGCCGACGAAGACGACACCGTGTATTACCAGGTGCTCGGTTTCAAGGGCGAACTGCTCGCCGGGGACAAGGACATCCCGCCCGTCAGCGTGCCCGACAGCGTCGAGCCCGATCTGGTGATGTTCCGCGACGAGCAGATTGCCGGCGAGGACGTCCGCGTCGCCTACCAGTTCCTGCAGCCCGCCGAGGGCGCGTCGCCGAAGCGGCTGGTCGTGCTGCAGGTGGCTGAAACCCGCAACAAGCGCAGCACCCTGGCGTCACGGGTTGTTACCGGCGTGTTGCTGCCCCAGTTCGCGATCATCCCGATCGCTGTCATCCTCGTCTGGCTGGGCCTCTCCCGCGGCATTGCGCCCCTCAATCAGCTCCAGAGCCTGATCCGTCGCCGCCGCCCGTCCGACCTGTCGCCGATTTCGGTGGGTGGCGTCCCGGAGGAGGTCCGGCCGCTGATCATTGCTTTCAATGACATGATGGCGCGTCTCGAAGAAAACCTTCAGGCCCAGCAGCGCTTCATTGCCGACGCCGCGCACCAGATGCGCACCCCGCTGACCGGTCTGCGCATGCAAACCGATCTCGCCCTGATGGAAACCGATCCGGCGCAGGTGCATCGCTCCCTGATCCACATTTCCCAGAGCGCCGAGCGCGCCAGCCACCTGATCAACCAGCTCTTGTCGCTGGCCCGCGCAGAGGCCAGCTACGAGAAGATCTACGCCGTCGAACGGGTCGACCTGGAAGTGCTGCTGCGCGCCATGCTCAGCGATTTCGTGCCCCGGGCCCGCCAGAAGAACATCGATTTCGGCCTCGAAACCACCGGGCAGCCCCTGGTCATCGACGGCAACCCGGTGCTTCTCGGCGAACTCATCAAGAATCTCATCGACAACGCCATCAAATACACCCCCGAAGGGGGCTGCGTGACGGTTCGAACCATTGCCACCGAGCGGGCCATTGTCGAAGTTGAAGACACCGGAATCGGCGTGCCGGAAGCCGACCGGGAGCGGGTGTTTGAACGCTTCTACCGTGTGCTCGGCAGCTCCGAAAGCGGCTCCGGCCTCGGCCTGCCCATCGTCCGCGAGATCGCGGACCTTCACCGTGCCCAGGTCAGCCTCATCCCCAACCCCAGCGGCAAGGGCACCATCGCCCAAGTCGTCTTCCCGCGCAGCCGCACCCCCGACAGCGCCCCCCTGCCTGGCCTGGACGCTCCTCGCCCAATCACTTTCCCGCCCGCCTGAATCATCAGGGGATGAAATAAATGCTCGAAATTATTTGACAAGCCTTCGATCGAAGTCTATTATGCGGTCTCTCTCAGGCCAGTTAGCTCAGTTGGTAGAGCAGCGGATTGAAAATCCGCGTGTCCGTGGTTCGATTCCGCGACTGGCCACCAGATTCAAGCAAGAAACGCCGATCCATGTGGTCGGCGTTTTTGCGTTCACGCGGGTAAAAGTCCGTGGGTCGGGGGATGTCCCGGTCTGCTTCCGGCGCGGTGTTATCGCGCCCATGCAGATTGGTCTCCGGGTTTGGAGCGCCTGCGGGGCCGAAGAGGCCAAGGGGCTGGCGTACGGATTGGCAGAGTCCCCGCCCGCGGCAAAGCCATTTTGCCTGAGAGCATGCGCGAACAGGTCGCCATCCCCGGAGGGCGGGGCGTCCTGTTGGTCGCTTCGATGTGATGAAGTGTGGATTACGTCGAAATTAAATCGTATGCCATTTTTGGGTTGGCCTATGATTTGAGCTGGCAAACGAAGCGAGAGCTTCGGACGCAAAGCTACGGGTCCTAAACCAGATTCAACGGAAGGATAGCCGGGTTGCACTGCAGGGTTCCCACCTGCAGTTTCTTCACCCGCCTGGATTTTCCTTTCTGCGCTTCGCGCTCGGACTTTTAGCCATTTCCGATTTCAATAGAAAGGAACAGCCGTGTCCAGGATGACTCCAGAGCAAGAAAGCAAGTGCCATAAGATCATTCATACTGCAGCAGCCGGTGCTGGTGCGGGGAATCTGATACCTGTTCCAGGCACGGGCGTGGCCGCTGACATTGTTGCGATGTCGATGATGGCCATGAGTTTGGCTTCCGTGTTTGGTGGCAACCTCACTGAAGAGGTTGCCAAAGGTATGGCAGTTGCCGCACTCAAGCAGACCATGCTGAAGCAGCCGATCAAAGTCTTGACAAAAGAGTTGTCAAAGCTGATCCCATTCTTGGGGCAAGTTGTTGGCCCTGCAATCAGTGTCGGCATGATCGAGGCGGCGGGTTGGGCGCTTGCGAACGACATGGCGGTGAAGTTCAACAGGGCGCCAATTTCCGCCTGATGGTCGGGATCGGCCTGGGAAGGCGCCAGCGCCCACCGGGTCGTAGGGATGGCGGCGCTCTCGCAGGTTCGCTGCCGCGGCCGGGTTGCGATCCACACGGCCCCACTCCGAGGGCTGCCTGAACGTGGCCGAGGTCAGGGCGAGGCGGCGTGCACTGCGCGCACTTGATGCTGCGCAAGATTCGGGGCGCTGGCTGCGATTAAGGTTTAGTTTCCCCCCGATGGACAACCAGGAGAGACGGCAATGTTCACGCTCCAGCAACTGCTCGCAACGCCCGGCAAGGACAAGCTCGATGCCGTGTCGTCGATTTATCGAAGCGCATTTTTCTGTGCGCAACGGCTGATTCACCTCAACATCAAGGCGACCCAGTCGATCATGGATGGCAACATGTCTGCGATCGATGCGCTGACGAAGGCCAGGGACGCCGGGGCGTGGTACGCGACGCAAACGGTGATGATGCAGCGGCTCGTGGATCAGATCGTCAGCTATGCGGGTGATTTCAACGAGGTCGTTGCCGAAAACCAGCAGGAATTGACCCGTCTGATCAAGGCCCAGACCGATAACCTCGGGCTGGTGGAGGGGGGCTCCGAGTCATCACTGCATGCGGGGCCTGCGGTGATGATCGATGTCGTCAAATCCATGCTCGACGCTGCGCTCAAATCCCGCAATTCCATGTTGGACATGGCCCGGCTGGTCGATGGCAGCCGAAACGTGACTCCGGTGGCGGAGGCTCCGCCCAAAAAGACTCCCAGAGCGCCCGCCAAGCGACGCTGAGCTGGCGTCCTGATGTGCCGGATGGCGGGGGCTGCCGATCCAAAGCGGCATTTCGCGTCAGGGTTGAGGCCGACAGGCAATAATCCAACAATTACAGCGCTCGTGAAGGCGCCGGGCGCCTGAGCTTAATTTCCGGATTTCAATCAATGTACAAAGCCACGCGGGATTTCATCAGGGATCGGCAGCCATTTGCCAAATTCGCGGTCAAGCCGGTGGAGGTCAGGCAGCTCGGAGGCGGAGAAGAGGGTAGCCGCTATATGAACGCCCATCGCTGCATAGACCGCGAGAGGAACATCAAGATCGTCAGCGGATGGCTGGTCAAGCCCTACGACAAGGTGCTGAAGCGAACCGAGATCCTGCAGCACTGGTGGAATGTCGACGCCAGCGCCAAAACTTATTTCGATGTTTCGCCGCAGCTGGGGCGCGACTGGGAATATGTTCTGGATATGGATATCGCCGAATACGGAATAAGCCATTTCGCCGATCCGGCCGACAACGTCTGCCACGCCATTCAGATGAGTGACGGAAAATATACGATGGTCGATCGCATTTTCGGCGAGCTGTTCTACAAACCCATCGAAACGCTTGAAACGACGGCCTTGTTCAAGAAGCCTGTTTAAGACGTTTCTGTTTCCGCAAGACCGGGATCTTTCTGCGCTGCGCGCATCGACGCGGCACTGAAGAGGATTGCCCGGCAACTGGCCACAGCCCTTGGCCAGAACCTGCCGGCAGGCTGGCGCGGGCGAGGCGGGGGTGCTGTTTGCCAGGATTGGCAAAGTTTTGGTGGGCGGACAAAATGCAGGCTTTTGTAGCCACGCTTTTACGCCGAATGCGGGATACTTGCCGCGACGCACCATCGAAAACCTTGCCGTGACCCAAGACCAAAACACTGATTCGCCTCCGCCCCTTCCGCCGGCCGCCGGTTTCCTTCGCCGTCAGGGCTGGCCTCTGGGCGGCCTGCTGTTGTTGCTGCTTCTGGGGGCCGGATATCAGGTCGCCGAAGAGGTGCAGACTTCGCAGTTCCAGGCCCGCCATCTTGCAAGCTACGCCGCGGGGCTCGACTACCACGTGGTGAATGGCGCGAGCGACGCCGTGCGCTTTCCGGCACACGGCCCCTTCGATCAGCGCATGGGTTACGCCGAGCTGCCGCGGATCATCGAGCGCCTTGGTACGCGGGGTTACACGCTGGCGCAGCAGGCGCGCTT
The DNA here is from genome assembly GCF_030157465.1 of Zoogloea sp. GTDB lineage: Bacteria > Pseudomonadota > Gammaproteobacteria > Burkholderiales > Rhodocyclaceae > Zoogloea. The sequence continues at coordinate 50,282 of NZ_JAOAUU010000059.1, read as the reverse complement.
TTCCGATGCGCTGATGGATTACACCGGGCGCGGCTTGTCCGCCCCCTATCACGAGAAAACGCGCGCAGGGCTGGACGTGGACGATTGTCGCGGCCAGACGCTGTACCGCTTCCGCTACCCCTACCGCGGCTATGACGACTTTGCCGCCGTGCCACCGCGGGTGGCGCAGGCGCTGATGTTCATCGAAAACCGCGACCTGCTGGACGAGTCACGGCCGATGATGAATCCGGCGGTGGATTGGGTGCGTTTCACGCGTGCGGTGCTGGGCCGGATCGGGCACATGGTCAGCGACGATTTCGACGCGCCGGGCGGAAGCACCCTGGCCACCCAGATCGAAAAATTCCGTCATTCGCCCGACGGCGTAACCCATAACGCGCGGGAGAAACTGCGCCAGATGATGTCCGCCAGCGTGCGGGCCTACCAGGATGGCGAGCAGACCCTGCCGGCGCGGCGCCGGCTGTTGCTGGATTACCTGAATACCGTGCCCCTGTCGGCGGCGCCGGGTCATGGCGAGGTCAATGGCCTTGGCGACGGGTTGTGGGTTTGGTTTGCCACCGATTTCAGCGAGGCGAATGCGCTGCTCGCGTCGGCCGACGCAAGCGGCCCGAAACTGGCGGCGCAGGGCCGGGCACTGCATCAGGTCGTGGCGCTGATGATTGCGCACCGCCGCCCGTCTTTCTATCTGTCGGGCGGAGGCCGCCAAAGGCTCGCGCAATTGTCCGAAAGCTATCTGCGCCTGCTGGCCGAAAACGGCGTGATCAGCCCTCTGCTGCGCGACGCGGCACTTTCCGAGCCCCTGAAGTTTCGCGACATGACGGCAAACCCCGCCTTGTTGCCGGCCGACGTGGGCAAAGGCGCAACCGCCATCCGCAACCGGCTGGCGGGCATGTTCGATGCGTCGCTGTATGAACTCGACCGCTTCGACGTCGACGTTGCCACCACGCTCAACGGAGCGCTGCAGAAGGATGTCAGCGAGTTTCTGGGGCGTCTTTCCGACCCCGAATTCGCGCGCAAGCAGGGTTTGCTCGGCGATCGCATGCTGGTTCCGGCAAAGCTCGGTGCTGTGCGCTATAGCTTCAATCTGGTCGAAAGCACGTCCAGCGGCAACCGTGTACGCGTCCAGACCGACACCACCGACCAGCCCCTCGACATCAACGAAGGCAGCAAGCTTGAACTCGGTTCCACCGCCAAGCTGCGTGTGCTCACGACTTACCTGGAGATCGTTGCCGAGCTGCACCAGCGCCTTGCCGAAACACCCCCGGCCGAGTTGCGCCGCATGCAGCTTGATTCGCGCGATCGCCTGACCCTGTGGGCCGTGCAACACCTCGCGACGGCGTCGGATCGCAGCCTGCCGGCCATGCTGCAGGCGGCCCTTGAACGCAAATATTCCGCCAGCCCCGGCGAAAGTTTCTTTACCGGCGGCGGCGTGCACACCTTCAGCAATTTCCGCAGCGAAGACAACGGCCGCGTGCCCACGGTGCGGGAGGCGCTGCAGGGCTCGATCAACCTGCCCTTCGTGCGCCTGATGCGCGACGTGGTGCGCTACACCATGTACCACGGGCCGGAAAAGATCTCGCAGGTGCTCGAAAACGAGGACGATCCCCGGCGCCAGGATTATCTCGCCCGCTTTGCCGATCGCGAGGGGCAGGCCTTTCTGCGCCGCTTCTGGCACAAGTACCACGGCAAGACGCCCGACGAGATGCGTGAGGAGCTTCTTGACGACCTGCGTCCGGGCATGGACCGCGTGGCTGCCGTGTTCCTCTATTTGTCGCCCAAGGCCACGCCGGCCGAGCTGGGTGCCTTCCTGCGCGAGCGGCTGGGTGGCAAGGAGCTGTCCGCCGAGAGCCTCGAAAAACTCCATGCCCGCAACGCGCCCGAGGCCTACGACCTGCCGGATCGTGGCTACGTCGCCCGCGTGCATCCGCTGGAATTGTGGCTGGTGGGTTACCTTCAGCAAAAGCCCGACGCCGCCTGGACCGACGTGGTGCAGGCCAGCGTTGACGAGCGCCAGGCGGTCTACCGTTGGCTGTTCCGCACCCGCTTCAAGGGGGCCAAGGATTCGCGCATCTACACGATGCTCGAGATCGAGGCCTTTCTCGACATTCATCGTCGCTGGGCGCGGGTGGGTTACCCCTTCGGACACCTCGTGCCGTCGTTTGCCACTGCGCTGGGCAGCTCCGGCGACCGGCCGGCCGCGCTGGCCGAGCTGATGGGCATCATCTCCAATGACGGCATGCGCCTGCCCACGCTGCGCATCGATCACCTGAACTTTGCCGTCGATACGCCTTACGAGACGCGCTTTGCCCATCAATCCACCGAAGGTGAGCGGGTGATGGCGCCCGAAGTTGCGGCGGCCTTGCGCAATGCCCTGTCGGAGGTGGTGGAGGGCGGCACGGCCCGCCGTCTCTCCGGTGCATTCAAGCTGGCCGATGGCGCGCCACTGGCGCTGGGCGGCAAGACCGGCACCGGTGACAACCGCATCGTCATCGGTCGGGGCGGCGCCCGTGGCGTGGCGCTTAACCGGACGGCCACCTTCGTGTTCTACATCGGCCCGCGCCATTTCGGCACGCTCACCGCCTACGTCATCGGCCCCGAGGCCGCCAACTACCACTTTACGTCGGCGGTTCCGGTGCAGATATTGAAGGCGATGGGGCCGGTGCTGTTGCCCTATCTCGAACCGAAGGCCGCTGCAGGCTGCGCCTTGTGACAGTTGCCGGTGCCGGCGGGAGCAATGCCGGAACGCCGGCGGCCATCCACATTTTCACGAGAACGCCTTCATGCTGTTGATCGACATCGCCGACAACATCGGCACCGTCACCTTCGACCGCGACCACCGGCGCAACGCGCTGTGCGAGGAAATGGTCCTCGCCTTTGCGGCGGCCCTGGAATCCTTCCGTTCGGCGGGCGTGCGCTGTCTGGTCCTGCGCGCAAGGGCCGGCAGCAAGGTCTGGTCGGCTGGCCACGACATTGACGAGCTGCCCGCCGCCGGCCTTGATCCGCTGGCCTGGCGCGACCCCCTGCGCAAGCTGATTCGCGATATCGAAGCCTTTCCGGCGCCGGTGATTGCGATGATCGAGGGCAGCGTATGGGGCGGCGCCTGCGAAACGGTGTTTGCCTGCGACCTCATCCTGGCTGCCGACGACGCCACCTTTGCGGCAACGCCGGCCCGGCTTAACGTGCCCTACAACGTGGGCGGCCTGCTCACTTTTCTCAACGCGGCCTCGCTTAATCTCGCCAAGGAGATGCTGTTTACCGCCGACCCGATTTCTGCCCAGCGCCTGTGCAGCCTCGGCGTCATCAACAGGGTGGTCGATAAGGCCGAGCTGGAGGAAGTCACCTACGCCATGGCGCGTCGCATTGTTGCCAACGCGCCGCTTTCCATCTCGGTGATGAAGGAGCAGCTGCGGATCCTGGCCGGTGCCCACACCATGTCGCCCGAAGACTTCGAGCGTATCCAGGGCCTGCGCCGGGTGGTGTACAACAGCCGTGACTACGCCGAAGGCGTGCAGGCCTTCCGGGAGAAGCGCCCGCCCGTGTTCAAGGGCGAGTAGGGCCCGCATCCGCGCGCCACAAGGATGCGTTGCCGGCGGATGTCCGGCAGATAATCCGTCGCCGTCCCGTACCCGCGGCGCCAAACAGGGGCGACAGGCCTGCGCTGTCGTCCCTGTTTCCGTTAAAACAGCGGGTGATATAATCGCCGGCTGAAAAATTGCGCCCTCACCCGGTGCCGCGCATGCAACTCTTCGCCCTTGGTCTCAACCATCACACTGCGCCTGTCTCGATTCGGGAACAGGTGGCTTTCCAGCCTGAACGCCTCGTTCAGGCCCTGGGTGATCTCGTGCGTGCCAAGCCGGTGAAGGAAGCTGCGATCATCTCCACCTGCAACCGCACCGAGCTGTACTTCGCGACCGAAGAGCCCCAGTACGCGGCCGACTGGTTTGCCGAGTACCACCGTATGGCGCTGCACGATCTGGCGCCCTACCTCTACACCTTTCCCCAGCGTGACGCCGTGCGCCACGTCTTTCGCGTGGCCAGCGGGCTGGACTCGATGGTCATCGGCGAGCCGCAGATCCTTGGCCAGGTCAAGGATGCAGTGCGCCAGGCCGAGCAGGCCGGCACGCTCGGCACCACCCTGCACAAGCTCTTCCAGCGCACCTTCTCGGTAGCGAAGGAGGTGCGCTCGACCACCGCCATCGGCGCCAACACGGTGTCGATGGCGGCGGCTGCGGTACATCTGTCGGAGCGGATTTTCGAGCGGGTGAGTGAGCAGCGGGTCCTCTTCGTGGGCGCCGGCGAAATGATCGAGCTGTGCGCCGCCCACTTCGGTGGCGAGCAGCCGAAGAAAATGACCATCGCCAACCGCACGCCAGCCCGCGCCAAGGCCCTGGCCGAGCGCTTCAGCGCCGATGTGCTGCGTCTCGACCAGGTGGCCGAGTCGCTCGCGGCCTACGACATCGTGGTTTCCTGCACCGGCAGCCCGCTGCCCATCATCGGGCTCGGTATGGTCGAGCGTGCGCTCAAGGCGCGCCGCCACCGCCCGATGGTGATGGTCGACCTGGCGGTGCCGCGGGACATCGAACCCGAGGTTGCCGCGCTGGGCGACGTCTTCCTGTACACCGTCGATGATCTCGCCAAGGTTGTCGATTCCGGCCTCGAATCCCGCCACGCGGCAGTGATCGAGGCCGAAGGCATCATCGACGAGCGGGTCGACGGCTTTCTTCACTGGCTCGACAGCCGCGGCACGGTGCCGACCATTCGCGCCCTGCGCGAACATGCCGACCACCTGCGCCAGGCTGAAGTGGAGCGCGCGGTGCGCCTGCTGGCCAAGGGCGAAGATCCCCACAAGGTCATCGAGGCCCTCAGCCACGGCCTGACCAACAAGCTCATCCACGGGCCGACCCGCTTTCTCAACGACGCCGATGGCGACTGCGCCGAGCTGGTGCGGCGCCTCTTCAACCTCCACAAAGATCACTAGCCCACGCCGGGCGCGGTGTTTTTCACGCCTGCGTCCGCGGGCCCTCCACCCATGAAACAGCGCATCCGCGACAAGCTGGACAACCTTGCCGACCGTCTGCAGGAGCTCGACCGCCTGCTCGCCACCAGCGAGGCGGCCAGCGACATGGACAACTACCGCAAGCTGACCCGCGAGCACGCCGAGATCACGCCGGTGGTCGAGCTGTATCGCGCCTACTGCCAGGCCCTCGACGACGAGACGTCGGCGAAGGAGCTCCTCGCCGATCCGGAGATGAAGGAGCTCGCCGTCGCCGAGATCGAATCGGCCCAGGCCGCCCAGCTGCGCATCGAAACGGATCTGCAGACCGCGCTGCTTCCCCGCGACCCCAACGACGAGCGCAACCTTTTTCTCGAAATCCGCGCCGGAACCGGTGGCGACGAGGCCGCGCTGTTCGCCGGTGACCTGCTGCGCATGTACACCCGCTATGCCGAACGCCAGGGCTGGCGCGTCGAGGTCATCTCGGCCAGCGATTCCGAGCTGGGGGGCTTCAAGGAGGTGATCGTGCGCGTGGCGGGCGCCGGTGCCTATTCGCGGCTCAAGTTCGAATCCGGCGGCCACCGCGTGCAGCGCGTGCCGGCCACCGAAACCCAGGGCCGCATCCACACCTCGGCCTGCACCGTGGCGGTCATGCCCGAGGCCGACGAAGTGGGTGAAGTCGAGCTCAATCCCGCCGATCTGCGCATCGACACCTTCCGCGCCTCGGGTGCCGGCGGTCAGCACATCAACAAGACCGACTCGGCGGTGCGCATTACCCACCTGCCCACCGGCATCGTGGCCGAATGTCAGGACGGCCGCTCCCAGCACCAGAACAAGGCCTCCGCCATGCGCGTGCTGGCCGCGCGCATCAAGGACATCCAGGTGCGCGAGCAGCAGGCCAGGGAAGCCGCCACCCGCAAGAGCCTGGTGGGCAGCGGTGATCGCTCCGAGCGCATCCGCACCTACAACTATCCGCAGGGGCGCCTCACCGATCACCGTATCAACCTCACGCTCTACAAGCTCGATGCGGTGATGCAGGGCGAGCTGGATGAAGTGGTGGCCGCGCTTACCGCCGAACACCAGGCCGAATTGCTGGCTGCGCTGGCCGACGAGAATGGCTGATCTGCCGACGAGCGTCGGCGCCGCCCTCGCGCTGGCGCGCGGACGCCTGCCGGCCAGCGAGGCGCGGCTCTTGCTGCGTGAAATCCTCGGCTGCACGGCGGCCCAGATTGCGGCCTATCCCGAGCGCGCGCTGGCTGCCGGGCAGGCCGGGCGTTTCGTCGAGCTGCTGACGCGCCGCGTCGCCGGCGAGCCGGTGGCTTACCTGCTCGGCGAGCGCGAGTTCTACGGGCGCCGCTTCGGCGTGTCGCCCGCGGTGCTGATTCCGCGTCCGGAAACCGAACTGGTCGTCGATCTTGTGCTGGCGCGCGTTGCGCCCGGCAGCGCGCCGGCCATCCTTGATCTGGGCACCGGCAGCGGCGCACTGGCGGTCACGCTGGCCCTCGAGATTCCGGCCGCGCAGGTGACGGCGGTGGATTTTTCGCCCGCCGCGCTCATCGTTGCCCGCGCCAACGCCGCTGCGCTCGCTGCGTCGGTGCGCTTTGTCGAGAGTGACTGGTTTGCGGCGCTGGATGCGGCGGCAGGTTTCGATTTCATCGTCAGCAACCCGCCCTACATCGCCGAGAACGATCCGCACCTGGCCCAGGGGGACGTGCGCTTCGAGCCGGCAACGGCGCTGGCTTCGGGCCCGGCGGGCCTCGATGACCTGCGCCGCATCACCGCCGCTGCGCCGGGTTTTCTTGCGGCCGGCGGCTGGCTGATGATGGAGCACGGCTACGATCAGGCTGCGGCGGTGCGGGCTCTGCTCGTTGCCGCAGGCTTTGTCGAGGTGGCGTCGGCGCAGGATCTGGCCGGTATCGAACGGATCAGCTTTGGCCGTCGCCCTTGACGGCGGTGGCTGGCAAGCCTAGACTTTCCCGACTGAATTGCTCAACTATTTGCGAGATCACGATGGACGTTCAAAAAATCATTCACGAACAAGTCACCACCCACCCGGTCGTGCTGTACATGAAGGGCAGCCCGGCCATGCCGCGTTGCGGTTTTTCCGCTACTGCGGTCCAGATTCTGCAGGCTTGCGGCGCTGGTGAAGTCTTTGCGGTGGATGTGCTGGCCGACGAGGGTATCCGCCAGGGCATCAAGGAATACGCCAACTGGCCGACCATTCCGCAGCTCTACATCAAGGGCGAGTTTGTCGGCGGGTCCGACATCATGCGCGAGATGTACCAGTCCGGCGAACTGAAGCAGCTGATTGCCGATCTGGCCTAAAGCGGTGCGGTTCCGGTAAAAAAAGCGGCTCAGGCCGCTTTTTTTGCGTCCGGTTTTTCGTGGGACTTGTCGTCTGACAGCGGTTTGGTGAGGGCTTCCGGCGGAAAAAGCGCCTTGTGGGCCAGGTGATAGGCCAGCAGGTGAGGCGGCATGCGCAGCCAGTGGGCGCGGATGTAGAGGCTTTTGCGGGCGAGGGGGGAGAGGACGTCGGCGGTGCTCGGGTGTTGCGGGCGCAGCACGCGGGAATAGATCGCGTCGAGCATGCGCTGGCCTGGCCCGCCTGCGCCAAGGCAGTCCAGGGCAGCCGGCACCGGGGTGCCGAGCACGCGGCAGGTGTAGCGCAGGGCGAGGCGCAGCGGGCCTTCCAGCCCGAGTTGCTGAGCCCGTGCTACGAGTGCGTCCCAGTTGCCGGGGGTGGTGCCGAGGTGGCGCAGCAGTGCGTCCAGGTCGGTGAGGTCGCGCAGCAGGTTGTCGGGTTCGCCTTCGTGGAACAGGTGGGTGGCGCTGTGCAGGATCAGGTCGGGCAGGGCGAGGGTGCGCACGCCGGGCAGGCCGGGAATTTCGACGCTGGCTTCGACAAGGAGGCGCGGGTCGGGTTTGAGGCGCGCGGTCGGCGGCAGGATCGTGTGGTGCACATCGAGGGCCGTGCCGCGGAAGATGTGCTGCATGGCCGGCAGTTCGTGCATCCAGCGGCGGTAGTAGCGCTGGTCGTAGGCGTCGAGGGCGGTGCTTTGCCAGCCGGTCATCATCAGTGCTGATTCGGCTTCGCCAAGCTGTTCGCGGGGCACCAGGATGTCCACGTCGGCAAACAGGCGCCCTTCGGCGGCGGGCAGCCCGGCGGCGACGTAGGCCGCGCCCTTGAGCAGGATCAGCGGAATGCCGGCCGGCGCCAGGGCTTCGCGCAGAAAACGGACTTCGCGGCGGATCGAGTGATGCTGCTGCCCGGCCATGACGGCGCCGGACAGGAGATGATTGGCGGGGCGGCGGGGTATCTCGGCGGCCAGTCCGGCTGCCAGCAGGCGGTGGTGGAGCCGGCCGAGCAGGTTGGCGTGACGCGCCTGGCGAACCAGTAGATCCCACTCGTGTGCCTGGAGGCGCCGGATTTGGTCCGGCTGGCGGAACACCTGGACCAGCAGGCTCATCGGGCTTCGCTTTCCGCTTCTGCGGCCAGGCGATCGAACACTGCAATGGCGTCGTCGAGCCGGCTGTATTCGAAGCCGTAGCTCTGGCAGCTGTCCACCATGCGGCCCACCGCTTCGAAGCCCTGCGCGCCGAGGATGTGGTAGTTCATGGCGTTGTCGGCGATCTGCAGGAAGGCGGTGCCGCTGCCCATCGGGGTGAGGGTGGCGTCAGCGCCGGCGCGGTAGCGGGGCAGGATCATCCAGGTGGGCGCGGCCGGTGTGTCGACGGCTTCGACGCTGGCTGCGGTCGGGGCCATCAGGGCCACCGTGCCCTTGGTGGTGTCATGCACGGGCTGGGTCAGGAAGGCGTCGGGCGCGTAGGCGCGGATGATGTCGATCGAGGCGTTCTTGAGGTTGACCGGCCGGGCGAGGCCCATGACCTGGCCGGTTTCGACGCTGATCAGGGTCAGTTCGTCCGACAGCAGACGCCAGCCGCGGTTGACCAGCGCGGCGCACAGGGTGCTTTTGCCGGAGCCCGGCGGGGCAGGCAGGATGGCCGCCCGGTTGCCGCGGGCAACGGCTGCCGCGTGGAGCACCAGGATGTGCTGGCTGTAGGCGGTGACGCACCAGTTGAGGCCCCATTCCAGCATGGGCAGGGCCTGGGCACGGGGAAGCGGGGTGAAGGGCTCGACGGAATCCACCGAGAACAGCGCCTGCGGGCGCAGCCAGCGCCGCAGGCCGTGTCCGGGCTGGACGGCGATGTGGAAATCGGTGAAGGCGGAGCTGTCGACCAGCGTGTGGTGCGCGTAGAGCCGGGCGAGTTCATCGGCAATCTCGCCGATGCCGCTCTGCAGGCGGCAGTTGAACGGCCCCGTCGCCAGGCGGATGCCGTCTCCGCCGAGGCGGGCACGGAAGTCGGACGGGGACAGGTCGCGGATTCTCAAGAGGGACGGTGCTGCTCGATCAGGCGGGCCGCGGCGAGGGCGTCAACGGCTGCGCTGACCGCGAGGCGGCAGTCGTCGGGCGGCGCATCGGGCTCTTCGTGCAGGACGGCGTAAGCGAGATCATCGACCGAAAGGACGCGGCCGGGGAGCGACAGCTGACCGAGCACGAAGCGGCTGATCGGTGCCAGCAGCAGCGTCTGGCCGGCGGTCGGGTCGAAGCGGACCCAGCCTTCGTCGACTTCCTTCCAGAGAACGAACTGCAGCCCTTCGAGAAGGGCTGCAGTGGCGACGTAACCTTGTACAGGCAAAAGGAGAGGCAAAAACGGGCAGGGGTGGGCTGCTTATATGCCCAGGAAATAGTTGAAATAAGCTTCGACCTCAAGTGCATGCCAGGGCTTGGCGCCGACGCTGGGCACATAGCCCGCCCCTTCAAGGCCATCGTAAACAACGGCCTTGAGGGCGGCCCGCTCGGTGGCGTTGGCGTTGAGGTAGACGGCGGCCGCTTTGGCGTAGACAACATCAGAACCGTTGAGCGCACCGAGCAGAGTGCCGAAGCCCTTCGGGTCGCTGCCAAAGGCGGTAGCGTAGTTGATGTCCAGGGTGCTGTCGTTGGTGAGTTTGCTTTTCCAGAACGACACGCCCTGGTTGATGAATTCCGTGCAGACATAGTCGCGCGGACGGCTCAGGTTTCCGGAAACAGAGAAGCCGGACGGCAACTTGCAGTTCGAGGCCAGCACCGGCGTGCTTTTCAAGGCCATCAGCAAAGGGGCACCGGCGAGACCGGCCTGGACGAGTCGGCGACGGCCCTTCTGCGATGCGGCGCTGTCGGACTTGGCGACTTGCGGCGCGGCAGATTTTTCAGTTTTTTCCAGATTCATCCTAAACCTCGTTTTGCTGACGCCAAGACCGGCGTTCTCATGTGCAGTATAGGCAGCCCAGGCTTACGTTGACGTGACGTGGGTCCGCATTTGGTCAATATAGGCCAAGCAAATTTCGTTCCGGATTTCTCAACGATTTTAGCTCGATGATTTTAAAGGAATTAAAACCGCATGGGAAAGATCGGCGCGCGAATCTGCCGGCGTGTGTCAAAAAAGCCGACAGATTCGGATGGCGTTTCTTCGGGCGGCGGAGGCCGTCGCGCCTAGATGCTGGCGATGCGGCTGTTGGCGAGCGACAGGCGGCTGGCCAGAACTTCGAGGAAGCCTTTGTAAAAATGCATTTGGCACAGGCTGGATGCGCGCAGCAGGGCGGGGGCGCGGATGGTCAGGATGCGCGTTTCGGTGGTGGTTTCAACCGAGGCCGTGCGGGCGCCGCGGCCGGGGGAGAAAAGGGCCATCTCGCCAAAACAGTCTCCGGCGCTGAGCACGTTGAGCAGGTGGCTTTTCTTGGCAATGCGCAGCTCGCCCTGGACGACGAAGCAGAAGTAATTACCCGGTTCGCCTTCCTTCATGACCACGGTGCCGGGTGGGATCAGGCGCCATTCGGCAAAGCGGACGATCTCCCAGATTTCGATGTCGCTGAATTCACGGAAGAAACGGAAGGCGCGCAGGCGCTCGAATTTTTCGCTGTCGGGCGGCTCGGTGCTGTCGGCCACCGTGCGGCGGTTGCGATAGACCTCGGCCAGATCGTGGGAGAACTCCCTCCACGCCGCATAGCGCCCGGAGATGTTGCAGCGCATGGCCTTGCAGACGATGGCGTCCAGTTCCGGCGGGATCTCCGGGCGGATGCTCGACGGCGGCGGCGGCGTTTCGTGGGCGATCTTGTACATCAGCGTGGCCTTGCTGCTGCCTTCGAAGGGCAGCCGGCCGGTGAGCAGCTGATACATCACCACGCCGAGGGAGTAGATGTCGGTGCGGTGGTCGAGGGGCTGTTCGCGGACCTGCTCGGGCGACATGTAGGCGGGCGAGCCGAGGCCTGACAGCTGGGTGGTTTCGCTGGCGGTGAAGATTGCCGCGCCGAAGTCGGAAATCTTGATGTCCTGCCCGTCGGGGGCCGTGAGCAGGATGTTGGCCGGCTTGATGTCCCGGTGCGTGACACCCTGCAGGTGGGCGTAGTCGAGGGCCCGGGTGCACTTGAAGATGATCTCGATCAGCCGCTCGAAAGGCAGCAGCGTGTCGGGGCTCGTGAAGGCATCCAGGGTGCCACCGGGCACGTATTCCATGACCACGTAGGCGTCGCGCTCGTCGATGACCGCGTCGTGGATCTGGACGATGTGCGGGTGCTGCAGCTTGCCGGCGAGGGAGGCCTCGTTGAGCAGCATGTGGTGGTACAGGGTGGTGTGGTCGGTGACCCGCAGCATCTCCGGGTGAAGACGCTTGATGGCCACCTCCCGCTGGGCGAAAGGATCGAAGCCGAGATAGACGGTACTGGTCGCGCCTTCACCCAGCTTTCGCCTGACCTCGTATTTGCCGATCCTTTCCATTTTCATCTTTCCTCAGGCCAGACGACTGCGGGCGCGTGCGATGGCTGCGCGAACCTGGTTCGGGGCCGTGCCGCCCACGTGGTCACGCGACGCCAGCGAACCTTCCACGGTCAGTACTTGGAACACATCTTCGGCCAGACGTTCGACGGCGCCCGGCACGTGGGTCATGGCGGCCTTCAGGTCGGCCAGCGGAATCTGCGGCAGATCGCAGCCCGTGAGCTCGGCCGCGCGCACGGCCAGCGCCACGGCTTCGTGGGCGTCGCGGAAGGGCAGGCCTTTCTTGACGAGGTAGTCGGCCAGGTCGGTGGCGGTGGCGTAGCCCTGGGTGAGAGCGGCCTGCATCGCTTCACGCTTCACGCGGACGTTGAAGACCTTCTCGCCGTTGGCTTCGACGCGGCTGCCCATCATGTCGGCGTAGATGCGCAGGGTGTCGATGGCGGTGTCGGCGGAGTCGAACAGGGGCTCCTTGTCTTCCTGGTTGTCCTTGTTGTAGGCCAGCGGCTGGCCCTTCATCAGCGTGATCAGGCCCATCAGGTGGCCGACCACGCGGCCGCTCTTGCCGCGCGCCAGTTCGGCCACATCGGGGTTGCGCTTCTGCGGCATGATCGACGAGCCGGTGCAGTAGCGGTCGGCCAGGTCGATGAAGCCGAAGTTCTGGCTCATCCACAGCACGATCTCTTCACTCAGACGCGAGACGTGCACCATGCAGATGGCCGCGAAGCCGCTGAACTCGAGCGCGAAGTCGCGGTCACTCACGGCGTCCAGGCTGTTCTGGCACACCCCGTCGAAACCCAGCGTGCGCGCCACCCGTTCGCGGTCCAGCGGATAGCTGGTGCCGGCGAGGGCCGCGGCACCCAGCGGCAGGCGGTTGGTGCGCTTCCTCACATCGACAAGCCGTTCGGCATCACGCGCAAACATCTCCACGTAGGCCAGCAGGTGGTGCGCAAAGCTCACCGGCTGCGCCACCTGCATGTGCGTGAAGCCGGGCATCACGGTGTCGGCATGTTGTGCCGCCAGTTCCACCAGCGCGTGTTGCATGGCGCCCAGCAGGGCGGCGAGCTTGTCGATCTCGCCGCGCAGCCACAGGCGCACGTCGGTGGCCACCTGGTCGTTGCGGCTGCGGCCGGTGTGCAGGCGCTTGCCGGCATCGCCGACCAGGGCCGTCAGGCGCTTCTCGATGTTGAGGTGGACGTCCTCGTCGTCGAGGTTCCAGTTGAACTCGCCGCGTTCGATCTCGCCGACGATCTGGGCCATGCCGCGTTCGATGTCGGCCAGATCGGATTGGCCGATGATGCCCTGGCGGGCCAGCATTTTGGCGTGGGCCAGCGAACCGCGGATATCCTGGGCAGCCATGCGGTTGTCGAAGAACACGCTGGCGGTGTAGCGTTTGACGAGTTCGGAGACGGGTTCGGAGAAGCGGCCGGACCAGGCCTTGGCGGTGCCGTCCTGCGGCGCGGATTGATCTGCCATAATAATTAATGCTCTCTGCGATAAAAGCGGCCTATGCCCGGAGAGAATCCCGTGGATTCAAGGTTTTGGCCCGGTTTTTGATACATGAGTATAAAGCAAAACCTGCGCCGCGCCGGGTGGGGCGGGCGTCCTGCGCAATTGCCGGACTTCCGCAATCTCGGTGTGGTGCTGCGCATCCTGCTCCTGGTAAATGCACTTGCCATGGCGGCCGTGCTGGTTCGCAACGCGCAGCTTGATCTGGTTGTCATCGAGGCGCTGGAGATGGCCGTGGACGTCGAGTTTCCGCTGATTCTCGGCGTGGCCGCGTTGTTCCTGCTGCAGCCGGTGCTGCGTCGCCTGCCCTATCGGCCCGGGGTGGTGGCGGTGCTGGGCACGGTGCTTGTGGTGGCCCTGGCCAGTCGCAGCCTGCTGGCGCCCATCGGCACGGGCGGGCAGGTGCGTCCGCTGGTCTGGTCCCTGGTAACCGCCGCGGCAGTGCTGGCGTATTTTTACCAGCGCGGCGCCGCGCAGGCGCCGGCGCTGGCCGAGGCGCGGCTCCTGGCGCTGACGGCGCGGATCCGGCCGCATTTCCTGTTCAACAGTCTCAACGGGGTGCTCGGCGTGCTGCGCAGCAATCCGCGGCGGGCCGAAGAAGCGCTGGAGGAGCTGTCCGATTTGTTTCGGGCGCTGATGCAGGACAGCCGTGAACTGGTGCCGCTGGCCGACGAAATCACCCTGTGCGAGCGCTACCTCAACCTTGAGCGCCTGCGTCTCGGCGATCGCCTGCAGGTGGATTGGCGCCGTGATCCGCAGGCCGATGCGGCCCTCGTGCCGCCGCTGCTGCTCCAGCCGCTGATCGAAAACGCCGTCTGTCACGGCATCGAGCCGGGCGCCGGGCCGGGCACGGTTTCGATTACCATCGAGCGCCGCGGGCCGGCGGTGATCATCGGGATCGCCAACCCGCTTCTCGACGCGGTTCGCCATCATGTGGGCAACCGCATGGCTCTCGACAACATCCGTGAACGACTGATGCTGTTCTACGACCTCGAAGCCGCCCTTGATATCGAGCAAAGCGCCGACGCCTATTGCGTGCGCATCCGCCTGCCATTCCGGAATGAACGATGAGCGACACATTTTCTGCTGCTGATTTCGAGCCGCTGGCCGTGCTGGTCGTGGACGACGAGGCGCCGGCCCGCGAACGCCTGCGCGACCTGCTTGGCGATATCGCCGAAAGCCAGCCGACGCGAATCGTCGGCATGGCCGCCAATGGCGTCGAAGCCCTGGCGCTGCTCGAGCGCGAAACTGTGGATCTGATCCTGACCGACATCCGCATGCCGGTGATGGACGGTATCGAACTGGCGCGTCATGTGGGCCGCCTGCCGCGGGTTCCGGCGGTGATCTTTACCACCGCCTATGACGAATACGCCGTGCGCGCCTTTGAACTGGCCGCGGTGGATTACCTCCTCAAACCGGTGCGCGCAATACGCCTTGCCGAAGCCATTGCAAAGGCCCGCCGCATGCGTCCGCCTGCAGACGAAATCCTGCGTCAGATGGCGCCTGCCAATCGCAGTCACTTCAGCATCAACGAGCGCGGTCGCATTTTGCTGGTGCCGGTGGCGGATGTGCTTTATCTGAAGGCCGAGCAGAAATACGTGGTGGCCCGCAGCCGGGAGCGGGAATACCTGCTGGATGAATCGCTGGTGCAACTCGAGGAAGAGTTTCCCGACCTGTTCTTGCGCATTCACCGCAATTGCCTGATTGCACGGGATGCCGTGAAAGGCGTGGCCCGTGCCACCACCGGCCTGGACGGCGAAGCCCATTGGGTCATTATTCTGGACGGACTGGCCGAACAGTTGCCGGTAAGCCGCCGCCAGTGGCCGGCGGTAAAAGAAGCGCTGGGCGTCTGAAGCAGGCTTCGGACGCAAACAGCAATACAGCGAAAATCAGTTGCCGCTGACGGCGAAATCCTGCAGCGACTTGCCGGCGGCCAGGCCTTCGACGATCCACAGCGGCTTGCGGCCCTTGCCCGACCAGCCAATGCTCGGGTTTTGCGGATTGCGGAAGCGGATTTCGCTCTTGGTCGTGCGGGCGCCGGACGTGGCGCGTGCCGGCTTGGAAGACTTGAAGCCAGGAAATACTTCTTCAAGGCTCAGCCCGTATTCCTGGACGATTTCCTGAACCTGCTGAATTGCCTGGCTGACTTCGTTGCGACGGACTTCTTCAATCTGTTTTGCCAGTTCGGCCTGTTGGGCGAGAAGTTCCTTGAGAGTTGCCATTGAATTGATCCTTTGTGGGTTTGATTCGGGTGTGCTTGCCTGATGTGTTGCGGCTTGAGTCTTTCGACAATTCGATTGTAATGCCAAAGCCGCAATCAAAGGGGGTTTCCGCTGGAAAGGGGAAATACGAATTGCCTGCTTTGTCGAGTCCTGGTGAATATTGAGGGCAGATGAATTGCCGACTGCCGCCACGGATTTCCGGCTTTTCGGCAAGTGATCATGAATAAGGTTTTTTGGGCTGGCGGGTTTGCAGTTTGAATATCCGGTGTTTTGCTGAACCGATTGGCGACTTGTAAATCAAAGTTACATTGCCCGAAAACCGGTCTGGGCTGTCTCCTGTGCCGGCGCGCAATACGCGTGGGCGGCGTGCGCCGAGTAAGGATAGAATCGCGCCGGCCAAGTCGTTAAAAATACATAAATGCCCGCTTGCATCTCCGGATGCGTGTGCATTGCAATCGAGCCCCATGGAAAACCCAGCCCTCGCACCCTCCCTGCTGTCCTACCCCCGCTACCGGCCCGGGCTTGCTCCGGCGCCCTTCCTGCCCATGTCGCGGGCCGAGATGGACGCCCTCGGCTGGGACGCGTGCGACATCATCGTCGTCACCGGCGATGCCTACATCGACCATCCCAGCTTCGGCATGGCCCTGATCGGCCGCACCCTCGAAGCCCAGGGTTTCCGCGTCGGCATCATCAGCCAGCCCGACTGGCATTCCGCCGATGCCTTTCGCGCCCTCGGCAAGCCGCGGCTGTTCTTCGGCCTGACCGCCGGCAACATGGACTCGATGATCAACCGCTACACCGCCGATCGCAAACCGCGCTCCGACGACGCCTACACGGCCGACGCGCTGCCCGACAAGCGTCCCGACCGGGCCGTGGTGGTCTATGCCCAGCGTGCCCGCGAGGCCTACCCGGACGCCAACATCGTCATCGGCAGCATCGAGGCCAGCCTGCGCCGCATCGCTCATTACGATCACTGGTCCGAGAAGGTGAAGCGTTCGGTGCTGCCCGATTCCAAGGCCGATCTGCTGATCTTCGGTTCCGGCGAGCGCGCGACCATCGCCCTCGCGCATCGCCTTGCCGCCGGCGAGCCCATCGAGGCCATCCGCGATCTGCGTGGCACGGCCTTCATGGTCAAGCCCGGCTGGCATCCTGAAGGCTTTGTCGAAGTCGACTCGATCGCCATCGACCGCCCGGGCCCGGTCGAACCCCACCGCGACCCCTACGAGATGGAGCCTGAAGGGGCGACTGCAGGGGCGACTTCAGTCGCCCAG
Organism: Zoogloea sp.; assembly: GCF_030157465.1. Classification (GTDB taxonomy): domain Bacteria; phylum Pseudomonadota; class Gammaproteobacteria; order Burkholderiales; family Rhodocyclaceae; genus Zoogloea. The sequence goes on along the minus strand of NZ_JAOAUU010000059.1, from coordinate 33,484 downwards.
CCCGCGGCCCAGCCGATCCGCATCGTGCCCGCCGCCGAGCGGGTGGCCAGCCGCAAGGCCGACCGGGCCCGTCAGGTCATCCGCCTGCCGGCTTACGAAGTGGTGAAGGACGACAAGGTGATGTACGCCCATGCGTCGCGCACCTTCCACCTCGAATCCAACCCCGGCAACGCCCGGGCGATGGTCCAGGCCCACGGCGTCGGCCCCGGTTGCCGCGACGTGTGGCTCAATCCGCCGCCGATTCCGCTCACCACCGAGGAAATGGACTGGGTCTTCGGCCAGCCCTATGCCCGTCGTCCGCATCCGGCTTACGGCGAGGCGCGCATTCCGGCCTGGGACATGATCCGTTTCTCGATCAACATCATGCGTGGCTGTTTTGGTGGATGTACCTTCTGCTCGATCACCGAGCACGAGGGCCGCATCATCCAGAGCCGCTCGGAAGGCTCGATCCTGCGCGAGATCGAGGAAATCCGCGACAAGACGCCGGGCTTTACCGGAACCATCTCGGATCTGGGCGGCCCCACCGCCAACATGTATCGCATGGCCTGCAAGGATCCGCAGATCGAGGCCTCGTGTCGGCGCCTGTCCTGCGTGTTTCCCGGCATCTGCGAAAACCTCGGCACTGACCACGGCCCGCTGATCAGCCTGTACCGCAAGGCGCGGGCGATTCCCGGTGTCAAAAAAGTGCTGATCGGCTCCGGCCTGCGCTACGACCTGGCCGTGCGTTCGCCCGAATACGTCAAGGAGCTGGTGACCCACCACGTGGGCGGCCTGCTCAAGATCGCCCCCGAGCACACCGAGGAAGGCCCACTCGGCAAGATGATGAAGCCGGGCATCGCCACCTACGACCGTTTCAAGGAGATGTTCGAGCAGTACTCGAAAGAGGCCGGCAAGAAGCAGCACCTGATTCCCTACTTCATCGCCGCCCACCCCGGCACCACCGACGAGGACATGGTCAATCTCGCCCTGTGGTTGAAGTCCAGCAACTTCAAGCTCGACCAGGTGCAGACCTTCATGCCGACCCCGATGGCCATGGCGACCACCATGTATCACTCGGGCAAAAACCCCTTGCGCAAGGTGTCGGAATCATCGGAGGCCGTCGATACGCCGAAGTCCGGTCGTCAGCGTCGCCTCCACAAGGCCCTGCTGCGCTACCACGACCCCGAAGGCTGGCCGCTGATCCGCGAGGCGCTGCGGGCCATGGGGCGTGCCGAGCTGATCGGCAGCGCCCCCCGGCACCTCGTGCCGCGGGATCAGCCGGTGGTCCTCGACCGGGGCCAGGGCAGCGGTGAACAAAAAACCGGCAAGGCGGCCAGCCCGACAGGCGCCCGCCGCGCGCCGCCGCTGCAGCGTGGTGGCGGTGGAGCGGGGCGTCCGCGCGGGCGCTCCTGAATCACGTCCGGTTCCACGCCGCTGCGTGTGTCATGCCCCGGGAATGCCGGCTTCGTCTGCGTGCGATACGGAAGTGGTGCACAAATGCGGTAAACGATTCCGGGTATGATTCGGCCTCCCAAGCCGGGCGGGTGGTCGATCTGCGTCCTTGATTCAAGACACTTTTTGCAACCAGGCCGGCTTCCGTAAACTGCAATACTGTTGCGCTAAAGTCAGGGCGGCTTCCGTCTGCCCTGTGACGATTCTGGTGGCCGCGTGGATAAGTTTGAATACCGAAAGACCCTGGCCGGACGGCTCGATTCGCTGATCGACGTCGGCTTCGCTACCTTTCGGGGTTTTGTGCGACTGGTGCTGGGCGAGCTGGAGTTCGTCAGCGGCCGTCTGCAGCCTTTCGTCCAGATCCGGCCGAAGGAGGTCAGGCGGCTGGTTTTTGTGTGCCTCGGCAACATCAACCGCAGCGCCTTTGCGGATGTCGTGGCCACCGGGCTGGGCGCGCACACCGCGTCGTTCGGCCTGTCCACGAACACCGGCGAGCCGGCCTTCGAAAAGGCCATCAGCACTGCCCCGGTCTACGGCTACGATCTGGCCGCCCACCGTGCGACAAACTTCCCCGATTACACTTTCCAGCCCGGCGACCTGCTGCTGGCGATGGAGGTGCGGCATGTTCGCGAACTCATCCGGCGCGGCATTCCGGAGGATTCGATCGCGCTGCTGGGGCACTGGGCGCGCCCCCACCGCATTCACATCCACGACCCGCATCGTCATACGGATGCGTATTTCCGCACCTGTTTCGCGATCATTCATTCGGGTGTGGCCAACCTCGTCGAAGAACTGCGCCAGGCAGGCAGCCCATGTCTCAAGCGATGAACGTCTATCTGAGCTTCGACATCGAGGTCTGGTGCAACGGCTGGAAGGATCTCGACGGGCAGTTTCCGGCGAGTTTCGAGCGTTACGTTTATGGCCGCTCGCAAAAGGGCGACTACGCGCTGCCCAAGACGCTCGAAATCCTCGAGCGCAACGGGCTCAAGGGCGTTTTTTTTGTCGAGCCGCTGTTTGCCGCGCGCTTCGGGATCGACAAACTGGCCGTCATCGTCGACCTGATCCGCGCCGGCGGGCATGACATTCAGCTTCACCTGCACCCCGAATGGTCGGACGAGCTGCGGCCCATTCCGTTTCCGGGCGCCGTAAAAAAGCGCCAGCACCTTTCCTTCTACACCCTCGACGAGCAGATCGAGCTGATCCGCCTGGGCCTCGACCTGATGGCGCAGGTGGGCGTCGAGGGCATCCGCGCCTTTCGTGCCGGCAGCTTTGCCAGCAATGCCGACACCTACCGAGCGCTGCATGTCTGCGGCATCGATGTGGACAGCAGCCTCAACGCGGTGTGTGCCGACAGCGGCCCCGACCTGCGCGGGCAACTGGATTTCACCTCCCCGCAGGATTTCGAAGGCGTGCGCATCCTGCCGATGACGGTTTTCCAGGATGGAACCGGGCGCCAGCGTCCGGCGCAGCTGGGCGCCTGCAGTTTTGCCGAACTGCGCGGGGCGCTCGAATCGGCCGAAAAGCTGGGGGTCGAGCATTTCGTACTGCTGTCACACAACTTTGAAATGCTCAAGCAGGGCCGCAGCGAGCCTGACGCAATCGTCGTGCGGCGTTTCGAGGCGCTGTGCCGCTATTTGGCAAGTCAGCGTGATAGATTTACTGTCTCCACCATGGCTATGCTGCCAACATCGGCCCCGGCTCAACGGGCTGCTTCGCTGCCTTCTGCGGGCTTGCCGGCAACCCTGTGGCGTCATGGAGAGCAGCTGGCGCGCCGCTTTTTGGGCTAGTCGCCCGGCCATTCGCTGATGTCTCCATGGGCGGTCTCGTTGAGGCTGCTCCTGCCGTGAGCGGCGATCCGGCGGCCCAGCGGCCTAACTCCTCTGTTGAATAGACATTCCAGCCCCCCCGATGACGTCCACTTTCCACCGCCCGGTGACCGGGCAGAGCCCCGCTCCCGCAGCATGGAGCCGTTCGTGAGCGAGGGCGTTGGCGCTCGTCTGACGCCCTTGTTGCGGGCCGTGCGCCGGGCATCGGCGGCGCGCTATGCCATCACCGGCGTTGCGCTGCTGGTGCTCGATATCTGCGTTTTCTTTGTGCTGGCGCGGCTCTTCATGGTTCCGCCGGCGGCGGCGCAACTGGTGGCGCGTAGCGTTGGCGCGGCGGCGGGGTTTTTCGGGCACAAGAATTTTTCATTCAAAAAATCGGGTGACACGCCGGGTGCTCCGCTGCGCCAGGTCGTCCCCTACCTGCTGCTGACGTTGACCACCATCGGCGTGTCGCCGGTGGTCCTGATCGGGCTGCTTGCGCTGCTGGACAACCTGGTGGCGGCGAAACTTGGAACAGAGGTCGTCATGGTCGCCTTAAATTACTTCTGCTTGCGAAGGGTGTTTCGATGAAGCTGCATACAGACAAGGCAGAAATATCGATCGTAGTGCCGGCATTCAACGAGGCAGAAGGGCTTCCCCGTTTCCTCGAAGTGGTCGACCGGGTGCTCGAGCCCCTGAACGTGCGCGCCGAGCTGATCTTTGTGAACGACGGTTCGCGCGATGCGACGGAGAAGGTTCTCGAGGAAATCGCCCGGGGGCGTCCGGACGTGGTGCCGGTCAATTTCTCCCGTAATTTCGGCAAGGAAGCTGCGATGGCCGCCGGCCTCGCGGTGGCCATGGGCGACTGCGTCATTTTCATGGATGCCGATCTCCAGCATCCGCCCGAGGTGCTGGGCGATCTGCTGGCCAAGTGGCGTGAGGGCTATGACGTCGTGAATGGCCGCAAGCGCCAGCGCGGCGAAGAGCCGGCCGCCTACCGGGCATTTGCCAACCTGTTCAACGGCCTGATGAGCCACGCGGTGGGCGGCAACATGGCCGGCGCCAGTGATTTCAAGCTGCTGGACCGCCAGGTCGTGGATACCCTGCTGCAGTTTCCCGAGCGCAACCGCTTTTTCCGCGGGATGGTCACCTGGGTTGGTTTTCGCGTCGCGGATGTGGAGTTCGATGTGCAGGAGCGGGAGATCGGCAGCACCAAATGGTCGCTCGGTTCGCTGCTGCGCTATTCGATCAACAACCTGCTGGCGTTTTCGTCCCTGCCCTTCGTCGCCGTCGGCTACGTGGGTTTCGCCACGGCCGGGCTGGGCGCCTTGTTGCTGTTTCAAACCTTCTACCGGTATTTCACCGGCACGGCCGCCATGGGTTTCACCACCGTGATCGCTGTTCAGGTGATGCTGGGCGGCATGATCCTGACGGCCCTCGGCGTCATTGCGGTGTATCTCGCCAGAATGTATGACGAGCAGAAAAGGCGGCCGATGTTCATCATCCGGCGCCCCCGCCCGCTGACTGCACGTGTGGATGCGGCGGCGGAGCGTAGTGCAGGTGCCCGGCCGGTGATGGCCGGTCAGCATTCCGGAGAGGCATCATGATGGGGACGGCTGTCAATTCCCGGCTGAGCTTGCGGGAGTCGCTCGCCGCATTCGGCGTATTTCTCGCGCTGGCGCTCATGCTGCATTTTCCGCATTACGGCTCCCATTACGGCGATCCCAATTTCGATTTTTACCTGCACTACCACTGGGCCAGGGAATTCGCGGATGGCGTCAGCCACGGCTGGCTTTACCCCCGCTGGACTTTCTTCGACCGCTTCGGGCTTGGCGAGCCGGTATTCGTCTTCTATTCGCCGCTCTATTATTTTCTTGCGGCGCTCGTCTCGTTGGCGGGGGTCACAACCTGGGCGTCCATGCATGTCGTGGAAGTGCTGACCAACGCATTATTCGGCTTTTGCGTTTATCTCACCTGCCGGTATTACGTCTCGTTCCGGGTGGCGCTGCTGGCGGGTTTTGCCGCTGCTGCAAATCCATTTCTGGTGATGCTGCATTACAAGTTTCAGGGCTTTGCCTGGGCCTCGGTCGGCTATGCGGCCCACGGCTTGCTGCTGTGGTCGCTGTTCCGGCCGAAGGCTTCGTTCGACCGGGTGAATCTTCCGGCCGCCGCGGCAATCGGAATCGCCGTCATCGGCCACACCATGAGCGCCCTGGTGCTGCTGATGTGCTATTCGGCAGTGGCCTGCGTGGCGCCGACGGCAGACGGCGGGGTGTCGCTGCGCGGCATCGTGCGCCGTATGCTGGCCTGGGGGGGAACGGTGGCGCTGGGCCTGGGCCTGGGCAGTATCTACCTGGTGCCGGCCCTCGGCTCCACGTCGCTGATCAATACCGATGCCTGGACGGGCTCGCACATCCTGCAGGCCTTTGCGTGGCCCACCTTCTCGGCGGTCTGGCACGGGGTTCAGTGGTTTTCGTTCCAGTGGCCGATTGCCGTTCCGGTGCTGCTGCTGGTGCTGGCCTCGGGCTGGTACGTCTTCCGGCTGAAGGGGGCTGCGGGGTCGCCCGCGCGCCCGGTTGTGCTGCGGCTGTTTCTGGTGCTGGCGGTGGCGGTGTTCTTCGGGTCCGAGCTGTCGTATCCGCTCTGGACGATGAAGTCCTCGCCGCTGCTCAAGATCCAGCTGCCGTATCGTTTTCTTTCCATCGCCTACGTGATGGTGATCGTTATCTGCGCGCTGTTGATTCCCTCGGCGCAGCTTTCCGGCCGGCGCATCTGGAAAAAGGTGTTTGTGTTCTCGGTGGCGGCCATCGGGGTGCTCGGCGTGGTGATGGCCGGCAAGGCGACATACCTCGACGGGGTCAAACTGGTGCCGGCGCTTGCCAGCAATCAATATCTCTTCGAGCTGCTGCCCCAGTGGTCGCGCACGCCAAACGGGGGCTTCAAGTGCTCGGCCGACAAGAGCGCCTGCGAGCGCCTGCCGCTCAGCGCCGGCGCTTTTCGCGGCACGCCGGAATACGTGACGAAGCTGTCCGCGCCGGGTTATCTCGACTACGCGGTGGGCGGCTTCGAGCAGGAATGCAGCAGCCGCCAGGCGCACTGCGGGCCGGCCAGGTTCGTGGCCAATACCGTGGCCTGGCGCATCGAGGCGCTTGCCGACACCCGCCTGAGGTTGCCGGTGTTTTTGCTGCCCATGTGGAAGGTGATGATCGACGGTAAATCCGTGCCGGCTGTCCATGACGTGAATAGCGGCTTGATCGAGGTGTCGCTGGCGCCCGGGGCCCACGAGGTCGAGCTGGTGTGGACCGAGACCTCGCTGTTCGCCACCGCCCGCTGGATTTCGATCGCGTCGCTGGTCGTGCTGATCCTGCTTGCCGTTTTTGGCCGGCTGCGCACCCGTGCTGCGGCCGGGCCGGCGTTTCGCTGAGTGTCTGCCGATGAATGAGACGCAAACCCGCCCGCCCTGCTATGTGCTGGGCATCGAGACGCAGATTGGCCTGAGCCTGGTGCGCGAGTTGGGCGAAGCCGGCATTCCGGTCGTCGGTATCGCGGTCGATCCCAATGCCATCGGCCTGAAGTCCCGTTATCTCACCCACGGAGAAATCCTGGACAAGCCGCGTACCGACGAGGGCCTGGCGGAATTGCGGGCCTTGGGCGAACGTTACGGCGCCGGCTATCTGCTGACCGTTTCGGAGGCCAACACCGCCTGGCTGATCGACAACCACGCGCGCCTCGGCAAGATCACGCCGCTGCTTCCGTCGAAGGAGGCATTCGCAATCGTCCTCGACAAGACGCGCACGCTCGAGGCGGCGGCCGCCCTCGGGCTGGATGTGCCGCAAAGTGCGTGCCCCAACGACTGGAACGAGGTGGAGCAGCTGGCAAGGGGTTTCCGTTTTCCGGCCGTGCTGAAATGGGCCGACCCCAATGCGGTGGCCGGTGCGCTGCATGCCGCGGGGATCGAGTTGATCAAGGCCGAATACGTTTACTCGGCCGAGGAGTTTCTGCGTGCGGCCGAACGCTATCGGCCGGTGGGCGCATGGCCGCTGGTCCAGGAATACTGCGCCGGTGTCGGGCTCGGGCAGTTTTTCTTCATGCACCGCGGTCAGGCGGTGCGGCGCTTTCAGCACCTGCGGATCGCCGAATGGCCGCCGGAAGGCGGTTTTTCGAGCGTGTGCGATGCGGTGCCGCTGGACCAGTTCCGCGATCTGCAGGAGCAATCCATCCGCCTGCTCCAGCACATTGGCTGGGACGGTGTGGCGATGGTCGAATATCGTTACGATCCGGCAAGCGGGCGGGCCGTGCTGATGGAAGTGAACGGCCGTTTCTGGGGCAGTTTTCCGCTGGCGATGTACTGCGGCGCGGGCTTTGGTGTGCTGGCCTATGGTCTGCAGGGCGAGGGGCGCATGCCGGCGCTGCCGCCCGTGCGCGAAAACCTGCGCTGCCGCATGGTGGCCACCGAGCTGAAGCGCCTCAGGCGCATCCTCCTCGAGCCCGGCAAGATTCGTGACCGGACCTTCCAGGTTCGCCCGGTGCGCGAAACCGTGCGCTTTCTGGTGGATTTCCTTCGTCCGTCGGTGCGTTACTACGTTTGGAGCCTGAAGGACATCAAGCCCTTCATCCGCGATGTGAGGAACGCGCTCGGCATGTAGGGCTTTTAAAGCAGGGGGGCGCCATGAGCATTCACCGCAAATCCATCCTCGAGCGCATCGACTGGCTCCATGACGTGGCGCGCAGGTATTCGGCGGCCTACTGCGACCCGGAGGCCTGCATGGCGCGGGAGCGCCACCGGGCCCGGCACCCGACAGCGATCGCGGTGCTCAAGTGCATGGACGGGCGGATCAACATTCCGATCGCCACCAACACGCCGCCGGGCATCATCCAGCCCTTCCGCAATCTGGGCGGCTTCTTCGACCTGGGCTGGCCCCATCTGGGCGAGGTGCTGGAGCACTACGTGCATGACCGCGTGCGTGGTGGCCAGCGGGTGTTGATGATCATCACCTATCACTTCTCCCGCGGCGCCGAACACCGCAGTTGTGCCGGGTTCGACTACCACACGAAGGACGCGGTGGCCCACGTCTTCGGCGTCAAGGCGCAGGTCGAGCACGTTTTCGGACGCGGACATGGCACGGTGTATCCGCTGGTGTGCGGCTTCGAGACGGACGAGGATGCGCTGATCCTGCACGGCGCGGGCGGCGCGACGCTCGATGTGTCCACGTTGCCGGCCACCGAAGACGAAGCCGGCCTGCGCTCGCGCCTGCAAACGCTTTTTCCCGACATGCCGCAGCAGATGCTGGCCGACCTGGCGCGCCTGGTGGCCGGCAACATCGCCCACGTGGCGGCGGTGCGCCAGACCGACCGGCAGCTCGACATCGAGCACCGCGAATGGATGATCTGCGTCGGTCGCGGTTTCGATTTCCTGCACGCGCCCAACCTGGCCCTGATCATCGGCCCCTACAGCCCGGATCTGGCCGACCCGATACGCAAGGCGGGCGGAATCATTGCCGGCAACATGAAGAGCGGGCGGATTCCCGACGACGGTTTTCTGCTGCTGGCCTCGGCGCCCTATCAGGAAATCGGTTCCGATCGTGCCCGGGCCGAACTGAAAGTGCGCTTCATGGCCCGCTTTGCGGCCGACGTGATTCGTCGTGACCTGCCGGAGCTGGCCCCAAAAATGACGGTGCACACCGCGGTGCTCAACTGGGCCACGCGGGGGCTGGAGACGATTACCGGGTGAGGCGCCGCGCCGCACCCGGTGCGCGCACGCTCAGCCGCTGTTGCGAAGGCCCGCGGCGATGCCGTTGATCGACAGCAGGATGCCGCGCCGCACGCGTTCGTCCTGATGGCCTTCGCGGTAGCGGTGGAGGAGTTCGACCTGCACGTGGTTGAGCGGGTCGAGGTAAGGGAAGCGGTTGCGCATCGAACGCTTGAGAAGCGGGTTGGCGTCGAGTAGCGCGGCCTGGCCGGTGATGGTGAGCAGCATGCCCTGGGTGTCGGCATGCTCGGCTTCGATGCGCGGAAAAATCGCTTCGCGCAGGTCGGCGTCCTTCACCAGGTCGGCGTAGCGGCTGGCGATGGCAATGTCGCTCTTGGCCAGCACCATGTCCATGTTTGAAAGCAGCGTTGCAAAGAACGACCATTCTTTGTGCATGGCCTTGAGGCGCTCGAGGCCGGCCTCGCCGTGCTTGGCCACGTAGGCCTTGACGGCCGAGCCGAAGCCGTACCAGCCCGGCAGCATCAGTCGGCACTGGGCCCAGCTGAACACCCACGGAATGGCGCGCAGGTCTTCGATGGCCGTCGACTTCTTGCGCGAGGCGGGGCGGCTGCCGATGTTCAGCGCGGCGATTTCCGAGATCACCGTGGATTCCCAGAAATAGCGCTCGAAACCGTCGGTTTCGTAGACCAGCTTGCGGTAGGCCTGGAAGGCGGCGTCCGAGAGTTCGTCCATCGCCTCAAGGTATTCCGGCCGTGGCGCGGGATCGCGCGGGGCGAAGAGGGTGGCTTCCATCGTCGCGGCGGCCAGCACTTCGAGGTTGCGGCGGCCGACTTCCGGGTTTGCGTACTTGGAGGCGATCACCTCGCCCTGCTCGGTCAGGCGGATCTGCCCCTGCACGGCGCCGCCCGGCTGGGCCAGGATGGCCTGGTAGCTGGGGCCGCCACCACGGCCGACCGAACCGCCGCGGCCGTGGAAGAGGCGCAGGCGCACAGCGTGGCGGGCGAAGGTGTCGACCAGGCCGATCTCGGCCTTGTAGAGCTCCCAGCCGGAGGTGAGGAAGCCGCCGTCCTTGTTGCTGTCCGAGTAGCCGAGCATCACTTCCTGCTCCTTGTGGCGTGATTCGAGCAGCGCCATGTAGGTGGGCAGGCTGAACAGGCGGTCCATCACGCCGGCGGCGTTCTGCAGATCGCCGATGGTTTCGAAGAGCGGAATGATGTTCACATCCAGCACGCCTTCGGCCGGACGCAGCAGGCCGGCTTCCTTGGCGAGCACGGCCACTTCGAGCATGTCGGAGACGTCGTCGGTCTTGGAGATGATGCAGTTGGGCACGGCGGCCTTGCCGTAGCGCAGATGGGCGGCGCGGGCCGCATGGAGGATCGCCAGCTCACCACGGGTTTCGTCCGAGTATTCCAGCCACGGCGAGGCCAGCAGACGCGGGGTGGCCAGCTCTTCGAGCAGCATGGCGGTGCGCCCGGCCTCGTCGGCGGCGAGGTAGTCGCGGTTCGGGTCGATGGCCTTGATCAGCTCGGCGACGACGCGCTCGTGCACATCGGAGTTCTGGCGCAGATCGATGGGGGCCAGGTGGAAGCCGAACACCGCGACGGCGCGGCGCAGGTGGCGCAGGCGGCCGCGGGCGAGGGCGCCGAGCCCGTTGGCGGTGAGCGAGCGGTGGATGGTTTCGAGTTCGTCGGCGAGGGCTTCCGGCCCGGCGTAGGGGACGGCAGGGGCCACGGCGTGGCGCGGCGGCTGATGGCCGAGGAGCTGGGCGTAGGTGGCGGCGAGGCGGGCATAGACGCCGGTGAGGGCGCGCCGGTAGGGCTCGTCGCTGCGGTGGGGCGAGCCGTCCGGCGAGGCGTCGGCGAGGCGCAGCAGCGCATCGGAGGCGCTGACCAGGCCTTGGGCAACCGAGAGCTGCGAGCCGAGCGTGTGCACTTCGTCCATGTAGTAGGTGAGCACCTTTTCGGCCTGCACGGCGAGGGCCTTTTCGAGGACCTCGGCGGTGACGAAGGGGTTGCCGTCCCGGTCGCCGCCGATCCAGCTGCCCACCTGCATGAAGTTGGGCAGCTCCAGCGCGTTCCAGCTGCGGTCGCGGCTGGCCAGGCGGTCTTCGACGCCGGCGTAGAGGCGCGGCAGTTCGCGCAGGAAGGTGTAATCGAAGTACGACAGGCCGTTGCTGACCTCGTCCATCACCGACAGCTTTTCGGTGCGCAGCATGCGCGTCTGCCACAGCGTGAGCACGGCGCGGCGCAGGCCGTCGAAGTTGGCTTCCTGCTCGTCCGGGGTGAGCTGCATGCGGTCCCGCTCGTCGAGCAGGCGGGCGATGGCCATCTGGCAATTGAGGATGCTCTTGCGCTGAACCTCGGTCGGGTGGGCGGTGAGAACCGGGATCACATGTGCGGTATCGAAGAAGGCCGCCAGTTCGGCGCTGCCCATGCCGGCGTCGAAGGCGCGCTCGATGGCGTGGGCGAGGCTGCCTTCCTTTGGCGCCGAGCCGGCGATCTGGTGGGCGCGGGAGCGGCGGATGTGGTGCTGGTCCTCGGCGATGTTCGAGAGGTGCGAGAAATAGCTGAAGGCGCGTACCACGTCGATGGTCTGGTCGCGGGAGAGGGAGTCCAGCGTGGCCTCCAGCTCGCGGCGGGCGGCGCGGTCTTCGTGGCGACGGAAGCGGATCGAGCTCTGGCGGATGGTCTCGACGAGGTCGAACACCGCCTCGCCTTCCTGGGCGCGCACGGTGTCGCCCAGCACGCGGCCGAGCAGGCGGATGTCGTCGCGGAGGGGAAGGTCTTTGTCGTCGCTCGTCGTCTGTTCGCTCATCGGAAAATCCTGTCCTGTCGGTTAGGGTCGGCGCGGGGGAAGCGCATCAGGCCCCCATGCTAGAATCCCGACCCGAATGCTTGCCATTGGTGCCTACCCTGATGCTGCACTGCGAGAGCGTGCAGATTGCCCCGGTTGCACCCTGCTTGTCCATCGCCACATGTCCGATCACCCTTTACGCCAGCCGAGCCCGAATACCGTGAGCGCCCCTACGCCTGAACGCATCGTCATTGCCACCCGTGAAAGCCGCCTCGCTCTGTGGCAGGCCGAACACGTCAAGGCCCGCCTCGAAGCCCTGTACCCGTCCTGCCGCGTCGAGTTGCTGGGCATGACCACCCGGGGCGACCAGATCCTCGACCGTCCGCTGGCCAAGATCGGCGGCAAGGGCCTGTTCGTCAAGGAGCTCGAAAACGCGCTCTTCGACCGCAGTGCCGACATCGCCGTGCATTCGATGAAGGACGTGCCGATGACCCTGCCGCCCGAATTCGCGCTGGTCGCGATCGCCGAGCGCGAAGTGCCTCTCGACGCCTTCATTTCCAACAAGTACGAAAGCCTCGACGACATGCCGCCGGGTGCCGTGGTCGGCACCTCCAGCCTGCGCCGCGAATCCCAGATCCACGCCCAGTACCCGATGCTGGCCGTCACCAGCCTGCGCGGCAATCTCGACACCCGCCTGCGCAAGCTCGACGAAGGCCAGTACGACGCGATCATCCTCGCGGCAGCCGGCCTCACCCGTCTCGGTCTCGCCAGCCGCATCCGCGCCACACTGCCGGCGGAGGTCTCCCTGCCGGCCGCCGGCCAGGGCGCGCTGGGCATCGAAGCGCTGTCCGACCGTCCCGAAGTGGCCGCCTGGATCGCCCCGCTGGCCGATGCCCGCTCCGCCGCTTGCGTGCGGGCCGAGCGTGCCACCTCCCGTGCGCTGGCCGGCAGCTGCGAAGTGCCGCTGGGCGCCTACGCCGAAGTGAAGGATGGCGAATTGTGGCTGCGCGGCTTCGTGGCGCTGCCCGATGGCTCGCGGATTGCCCGTGCCGAACGGCGCGGCCCCCTCGACGCGCCGGAAGCGCTCGGCCTTGCGCTGGCCGACGACCTGCGCGCCGACGGTGCCGACGACATCCTCGCCAGCCTGTAGTTTTCAGCCATGGGTGGCCAGCCTCTCCACGGGCGCTCCATCGTCGTGACCCGCCCGGCCGGGCAGGCAGACAGCCTGTGCGCGGCGCTCGCAGCCCTTGGCGCCGAGCCCCTGCGGTTTCCCCTGCTCACCATCTCGCCGGTGGCCGATCCGGCCCCGCTCGAGGCGGTCGCCCGGCGTCTTGCCGAGTTTGAGCTGGCGTTCTTTGTCAGCCCCAATGCTGTCAATTTCGCACTCGACGTGATGCTGCCGGTGGCCCCGTGGCCGGCTGAGCTGCGGGTGGCCACGGTTGGCAAGGGCAGCGAGGCCGCACTCGCCGCGCGCGGCTTCACGCGCGTGATCGCCCCGCAAAGTGGTTTCGACAGCGAATCGGTGCTCGCGCTGCCCGCCTTTCAGGCCCCGGCGCTGGCGGGCCGGCGGGTGCTGATCCTGCGCGGCGACGGCGGACGTGATCTGCTGGGCGACACGCTTTCAGCTCGCGGCGCAATCGTCGAATACATCACCTGCTACCACCGCGGCGGCCCGGCCGACGACCCGGCTCCGCTCATCGAACGAGCCTCTGCCGGCCGTCTCGACGCCCTGACCCTCACCAGCAGCGAAGGCGTCGCCCATCTGCGGGCCCTGCCGGGGGCGACGACGCTGAGCGGGGTGCCGGTCTTCGTGCCGCACCCGCGCATCGCCGCCGCCGCCACGGAGGGCGGATTTACCCGCGTGATCGCCACCGGGCCCGGCGACCAGGGCCTTCTCGATGGCCTCGTCGCCCACTTTTCCGCCCGCAACCACTCCACTTATCCGGGTTAAACTCGTACCCATGAGCAGCGAAATCCCCAGCCTTCCGCCTATCGACGCAGCGCGACCGGTGTCCCAGCCACCGTCGTCCTGGCGCCGCCCGTCCGCCCTTATTGCCGCCATCGCGCTGGCCCTGCTCGGCTGGCAGTGGCTTGAAACGCGCAGTCGCCTGGGCGATCTGCAGGATGAACTGGCGCGGCGCCTGTCCGACGGTGATTCGGTCGCCAAGGAGGGCCGCGCCCTCGCCAGGCAGGCCCAGGAAAACCTCCAGGACCTGCAAACCAAGTTTGGCGCGCTCGAATCCCGCCTCGCTGAATCCCAGGGCCACCAGGTGGCTCTCGAAGCGATGTACCAGGAGTTTTCGCGCACGCGCGACGACCGGGTGCTGGCCGAAGTCGAGCAGGCGGTGGTGATCGCCGCCCAGCAGCTCCAGCTTGCCGGCAACGTGCAGGCCGCGCTCTTTGCGCTGCAAACCGCCGACGCCCGCCTGGGCAGCATCGATCGCCCGCTGTGGCTGCCTCTGCGCAAGGCCATCGCCAGTGATCTCGACGCCCTCAAGGCGCTGCCGCAGGTGGACGCGGCCGGCATCTCCCTCCGGCTCGAAACCCTCATCGGCCGACTCGACAGCCTGCCGTTGGCCTTCGAAGCCAAGCCCCGCGCCAGTGCGCCGCCGGTCGGCGCGGCCGAGCCCACGTGGGCCAAGCGGCTGTGGCTGGATTTCTGGGCCGAGTTCAGCCAGCTGGTCCGTGTCGAGCGCATGGATCGTCCCGATCCGGCGCTGCTGGCGCCGAGCAATGCCGTGTTCCTGCGTGAAAATCTCAAGCTGCGGCTGATGAACGCCCGCCTGGCACTGCTCTCGCGGGACGGCAACACCTTCCGCGAAGACGTGCGCATCTGTGCCGACTGGCTCGAGCGCTATTTCGATCTGAAAAACGCCGCGGTCGCCGCTGCGAAGGATGATCTCGCCGAGATCCAGAAGACCCCGGTGGGTGTGGATCTGCCCAGCCTGCAGGCCACCCAGAACGCCCTGCGCAGCCTGCAGGCCGTGCCCGAACGGCGCGCCGATCTTGCTGCTCCGGCGCCCAGGGCCGACAAGCCCGCTGCCGCCCCGGCGAAGAAGAACTGAGGCCCGGCATGCGTGGATTGCTGTGGTTGCTCGGCCTCTTTGCCCTGGCTGCCGCCCTCGCGGTGGCCGGGCGTTACAACGAAGGCTACGCCTTGCTGGTGTGGCCGCCCTATCGTGTCCAGATTTCCCTCAACCTGCTGATCCTGTTGCTGCTTGGCGGTTTCGTGGCGATCTATTCCCTGTCGCGGCTGGTTGCCCGCACCATGGCGCTGCCCCGTGCCGTGCAGCAGTTCCGTGCGCGCAAGAGTCGCGAACGGGCCTCGCAAGCCATCTACGACGCCGTCCGCCTGCGCATCGAGGGGCGTTTCGGCCAGGCTCTCAAGCAGGCCACCGCGGCCTATGAAGCCGGTGAGGCGCCCGGTCTTGCGGCGCTTCTTGCCGCCCGCGCCGCCCATTCGCTGCGTGATCAGGACCGCTATCGTTTCTGGCTCGGCAAGGCTGCCGCCCACGACAACGAAGTGCGCCTCGCCCGTGTCATGACCGAAGCCAAGCTGGCCGTTGAGGAGCGCCGCTTTGACGAAGCCGCCGAACGCATCGCCGACCTGCAGGCCGGTGGCCAGCGCCACATCGCAGCGCTACGCCTCGCCCTGCGCACCGCCCAGGCCAAGGGCAACTGGTCCGAGGCCGTGCGCGTCGTGCGCCAGCTGGTCAAGGTCAAGGCCCTTACCGCCGAGCAGGCCGATCCGGTCAAGCGCCGCGCCCACCAGGAAGGGCTGCGCCAACGTGCCGGCGACGCCCTGGCGCTCAATGCCTACTGGCAGGACATGCCCCGCGACGAGCAGCGCGACCCCCGTCTGGTGGGCGAGCTGGCCCGCGCCCTGATTGCTTCCGGCGACAGTGCCGGTGCCCAGAAGGCCATCGAAAGCCAGCTGGCCCTCGGCTGGGATTCCACGCTGGCCGACATTTACGGGCGCTGCGAAGGCGGCGATATTCGGGCTCGCCTGATCAAGGCCGAGGAATGGCTCAAGCGCGAGCCCCGCGATCCGCTGCTGCTCCTGACTCTTGGCCGGCTGTGCGTGCAGTCGCAGCTGTGGGGCAAGGCGGAGAGCTATCTCGACGCATCCCTCGCCATTGCGCCGGGCTGGGAAGCCCACGTCGAGCTCGCACACCTGGCCGAGCGCATCAGCCGAACCGACGACGCCAACCGGCATTACCGGGCTGCTGCCGAGCTTTCGCGCCGTTGATGCACATTGGGGCGGACGTCTGTTCCGCCCCGTCTTTGCTCTTTCAAGATAGCGGAATAAGATAACCGGGCTGTACCCGGCTCTCGAAGGGCCAGGTTGTCCGATAGTTTTAGACAATACAGATCATTTCATCAATCAATTTGAACGATGGTGTGGTCCGGCCTATCATGTGATCTCCAAGTCTTCTCAACCCGTGAAGGAAACGCTATGTCCCTGATCAACACCGAAATCAAGCCGTTCAAGTCCACCGCTTACAGCAATGGCAAGTTCGTTCCGGTTTCCGACGCCGACCTGAAGGGCAAGTGGTCCGTGGTTTTCTTCTACCCGGCCGACTTCACCTTCGTCTGCCCGACCGAGCTGGGCGATCTGGCTGATGTCTACCCCGAATTCAAGAAGCTGGGCGTGGAAATCTACTCTGTTTCCACCGACACCCACTTCACCCACAAGGCCTGGCACGACGCCTCCGACACCATCAAGAAGATCCAGTACCCGATGATCGGCGACCCGACCGGCGCCATCACCCGCGGCTTCGACGTGATGATCGAAGAAGAGGGCCTGGCCCTGCGCGGTACCTTCGTGATCAACCCGGAAGGCGTGATCAAGGTCGCCGAAATCCACGACCTGGGCATCGGCCGTGACGCCAAGGAACTGCTGCGCAAGGTGCAGGCTGCCCAGTACGTGGCCTCCCACCCGGGCGAAGTCTGCCCCGCCAAGTGGACCCCGGGCGACGCCACCCTGTCCCCGTCGCTGGATCTGGTCGGCAAGATCTAAGCATCAAGACAGCATTACTGCTGGTCTGAAACGCCCGGGCGTCTTTGACGCCCGGGCGTTTTTTCATGTGCGCATCCGCCTGGATGCACGCCTTGGTGTGCAAGTTCCACCGTAGGTTGCTCAGAGCGAACGAAGTGAAGCGCAACTGCGTGAAGGCGACGTGCCGCCGAGGAAACTGGCAGAGGCGCGGCGCGTCACCTATAGTCCAATGACGTATTCACCGCTGTTTCCGGGAGAGCGATCATGGCCAGCCTTACCCGTGCCGTCGGACGTGGTGCAGAAAACCCGATCAAGAGCGAGGTTCTGCTCGTCCAGCAGCTGCTCAACCGGCATCGCCCTCCAAGCCTCAAACCCATCGGTGAGGATGGTCAGCAGGGTGATGAAACCTGCAAGGCGATCGAGGAATTCCAGCGTCGCATCATGAAACTGGCAAAGCCGGACGGCCGCGTCGATCCGGGTGGAAAAACCTTCAAGGCCCTGTGTCAGCCGCCTGCAGGGCTAACACCGCCGCCGGTGGCAGGGCCGGCAGCCGGCGGAATGAGACTCAGCGATGCAGGGCGTAAATTGCTGCGGGGGGTCGAGGCCCTGTCGCTGACCCCCTACGATGACCAGTCCAGGAGCAAGGCGCACATTACCGCCTGGGTGAAGGGGGCGACCATTGGCTATGGTCACCTGATCTCCCGGGCCGAATGGGACACCTACCGGAACGGGATCAGCGAAGCGGGGGCCAACGCACTTTTTGACCGGGATCTGGCGCCTTTCGAAGCCGTGGTGCGGGACAGCATCAAGGTGGCGCTTTCCGCAAACCAGTTCGATGCGCTTACCATGCTGGCCTTCAACATCGGCGCGGGCAGTTTTGCCCGCTCATCGGTCGTGAAGCTGGTCAATGATCCGACGGCCAATTCCACCTACAAGAGCCTCGAGGCGGCCTGGAAATCCTGGAACAAATCCCAGGGCAAGGTCATGAAAGGGCTCGATAACCGACGTCAGTGCGAATGGGATGTTTATTCCAGAGGGGTGTACAACAGGTGGTGAGCATTCATTTTCAGAAGAACATCGTGCCGGCGCTGCGGCTGCTGCTGGTGTGCTGGGGCTTGCAGTCGGCGCCGGTCTTTGCGATCGACAACCCTGACCGGCCCGATCCGGTGGCGGAGTTTTCCGGCAGGGCCGAGGTCTATGAGAAGCAGCTTGCCGACGCGCCCACCGACAAGGACGCGTTGGCTGTCTATGCGCAGTACGAGTTGTTCCTCGACCGGGAACTCAATCAGGCCTACACCGCGCTGATCCGGCAAACGCGGGAAACCCGCAAGCAGGATCTGGTGCGATCCCAGAAAAGCTGGCTGGTGTTCCGCGACGCAGAAATGCGCTTTATCGCCAACAACTGGACGCGGCAGGATTTCGGCTCGTCGTCGGCGACTGCGCGGGCAGGTTACCGTGCCGCGCTGCTCAAGGAGCGGGTGACGGCCCTTCTCAACTACCTGCGCAGCTACCCGCCGGGCGGCTAGAGCCAGGCGCCGTCAGGCCCACTCGCGATGGACGAGGAATTCGGTGTATAGGCGCTCTTCCGGGCTGCCGGCTTCGGGCTGCCAGTCGTAGCGCCATTTCACGATGGGCGGCATCGACATCAGGATCGATTCCGTGCGCCCGCCGGACTGCAGGCCGAAGAGCGTGCCGCGGTCGAAAACCAGGTTGAATTCGACGTAACGGCCCCGGCGGTAGGCCTGGAAGTCGCGTTCGCGATCAGAGTAAGGCGTGTCGCGACGGCGTTCGACGATGGGCATGTAGGCGGGCAGGAAGGCGTCGCCGACGCTGCGTGTCATGGCGAAGGCGTCGTCGAAATCGAGCGTGCCGTCGGCGCCGTGGTCGTCGAAGAACAGACCGCCGACGCCGCGGGGTTCGTTGCGGTGCTTGAGAAAGAAGTAGCGGTCGCACCAGTCCTTCAGGCGGCGGTATTCGGCCTCGCCCCAGGGCAGCACAGCGGCCTTGCAGGTGGCGTGGAAGTGACGGACGTCGTCCTCGAACGGGTAGTAGGGCGTGAGATCCATGCCGCCGCCAAACCACCACACATCATCCTTGCCTTCGCTGCTGGCGATGAAGAAGCGCACGTTCATGTGCACGGTGGGGCAGTAGGGATTGCGCGGGTGCAGCACCAGCGAGACGCCCATCGCCTCGTAGCTGCGGCCGGCCAGTTCGGGGCGCGCGGCCGTTGCGGAGGGGGGCAGGCCCTGGCCCATCACGTGGGAGAAATTGCAGCCGCCGCGTTCGAAGAAATTGCCCTCCTCGACGAGGCGCGTGAGGCCGCCGCCACCGGCCGGACGGGTCCAGCTGTCGGTAACGAAGGGCGTGCCGTCGAAGGCTTCGAGGCTTGCGACGATGCGCGCCTGGAGATCGAGGAGGTAGGCTTTGACGGCGTTGCGGTCAGGCATGGGTGTTCTCTCGGGGATATAAAAACGCCGGCTCGTGGCCGGCGGTCTGGGTCAGGCGCCGGCGATGAGGCGCTTCGAATACGTGTCCCGGTGCATCTCGCGGGCTTCCGAGGTGATCTGCACGGGCTGCGGCCCCGGCGCAACGAGGGCTGCGATGCAATCGACGAGCGCGCCGGTGAGGCGTTTGCGGGTGGCTTCATCGCGGCCCGAATGCAGGGCCAGGCCGGCGTGGATGAAGCCCTGGTCGCTGCCGTCTCCGACCCGGAAATGCTCGACCGGAATCAGGCGCACCTTGATCGAGTCGGCCGGGCTGAAGACACCGCTGGAGAGCAGCGTCTTGCACGCGGCTTCGACCAGCGTGGCCGGCTCGAAGCGCCCGGCCACGCTGGCGCTGTACTCGATGCGCAGGTGGGGCATGGTGACGTTCAGCCCTTGCGGGCGACGGCGCGATAGCCGATGTCGCGGCGGCACTGCATGCCGTCGAAGTGGATCTGGTCGACCAGTTCGTAAGCGCGTTTTTGGGCGCTGCGGACATTGTCGCCAAGGGCCGTGACGCACAGCACGCGGCCGCCGCTGGTGCGGATTTCGCCGTCGGCTTCGGTGGTGCCGGCATGGAAGACGTGGCTGTCTTCGGTGGAGGCGGAGGGCAGGCCGTGGATGGCATCGCCCTTGCGGGGGCTGTCCGGGTAGCCGGCGGCGGCCATCACCACGCCGAGGGAGAAGCGGCGGTCCCACTCGGCTTCGATCTTGTCGAGCTTGCCGTTGACGGCGGCTTCGACCAGGTCGACGAGGTCGGACTTGAGCCGCATCATGATCGGCTGGGTTTCCGGGTCGCCCATGCGGCAGTTGAACTCGACGACGCGGGGCGCGCCCTTGGCGTCGATCATCAGGCCGGCGTAAAGGAAGCCGGTGTAGGGCAGGCCTTCGGCAGCCATGCCGACAAGGGTCGGCATGATGATCTCGCGCATGGCGCGGGCGTGCACTTCAGGGGTGACCACCGGAGCGGGTGAGTACGCCCCCATGCCGCCGGTGTTGGGGCCCTGGTCGGCGTCCTTGAGGCGCTTGTGATCCTGGGAGGTGGCCAGCGGCAGGGCATGGCGGCCGTCGGCCATCACGATGAAGCTGGCTTCCTCGCCATCCATGAACTCCTCGATCACCACCCGCGGGCCGCGCTCGTCGTACTGCACGCCCAGCGTATTGTGGGTGAGCATGGCGTCGATGGCCTCGTGGGCCTCGGCCAGCGTCATGGCCACGACCACGCCCTTGCCGGCCGCCAGACCATCGGCCTTGATGACGATCGGGGCGCCTTCCGCATCTACGTAGGCATGGGCCGCGGCAGAGTCGGAGAAGGTCTGGTACCTGGCGGTGGGGATCTTGTGGCGCTCGAGGAACTGCTTGGCGAAGTCCTTGGAGCTTTCCAGCTGGGCGGCGAGTTTCGTCGGTCCGAAGATCGGCAGCCCGGCGGCACGGAAGGCATCGACGACGCCGGCGGCCAGCGGGGCTTCGGGGCCGACCACGGTGAGACCGATCTGCTCCTTGCGGACGAACTCGATGAGATCGGGAATGGCCGTGATGGCCACATTCTCGATGCCGGGTTCGCGGGCTGTGCCCGGGTTGCCCGGGGCGACGAAGACTTTCTGGATGCGCGGCGAGCGGACGAGCTTCCAGGCCAGCGCGTGTTCGCGCCCGCCGGAGCCGATGACGAGGATCTTCATGAACGTGTCCGGATCAGTGACGGAAATGGCGGAAGCCGGTGAGGACCATGGCGATGCCCTGCTCGTCGGCAGCGGCGATCACTTCGGCGTCGCGCATCGAGCCGCCCGGCTGGATGACGGCGGTGGCGCCGGCCTGGGCCAGCACGTCAAGGCCATCACGGAACGGGAAGAAGGCATCGGAGGCGACCACGCAGCCGGGGATCACCAGGCCGGCGTTTTCGGCCTTGATCTTGGCGATGCGGGCTGAGTCGACACGGCTCATCTGGCCGGCACCGACACCGATGGTCTGGCCGTCCTTGCAGTAAACGATGGCGTTCGACTTGACGTACTTGGCGACGCGCCAGGCGAACAGCAGGTCGGACATTTCCTGGGCGGTCGGAGCACGCTTGGTGACCAGCTTCAGGTCGGCTTCGGTGATCGGCGCAAAGTCGGCGCTCTGCACCAGCAGGCCGCCGCCAACGCGCTTGTAGTCGGCTTGCTTGACCACGCCCAGCGGCACGATCAGCACGCGGACGTTCTGCTTGGCCTTGAGGAGTTCGAGGGCTTCGTCGGTGTAGGCGGGGGCGATCAGCACTTCCAGGAACTGGGCGCTGACGGCTTCGGCCGCGGCACGATCAACGGTGGTGTTGAAGGCGATGATGCCGCCGAAGGCCGAGGTCGGGTCGGTCGAGAAGGCCCGCTTGTAGGCTTCCAGCGGGCTGGCAGCAACGGCCACGCCACACGGGTTGGCGTGCTTGACGATGACGCAGGCGACGCCGTCGAAGGCCTTGACGCATTCCCACGCAGCATCGGAGTCGGCGATGTTGTTGTACGACAGCTCCTTGCCTTGCACCTGGGTGTAGGCGGCGATGGCGCCGGCCGGGGCGCTGGATTCGCGGTAGAAGGCGGCGGACTGGTGGGGGTTCTCGCCGTAGCGGAGATCCTGCACCTTGTCGAAGGCCAGCTGGAAGCGCTCCGGGTAGGCCATCTTGCTGCCGTCTTCGGCGAGGGCGGTGAGATGGTTGGAGATGGCCGAGTCGTAGCGGGCGGTGTGGGTGAAAGCCTTGCGGGCCAGGTCGAAGCGGGTTTTGTAGCTCAGCGCGCCGCCGTTGGCCTGCAGTTCGGCGACGATGGCCGCGTAGTCGGAAGGTTCGGTCACGATGCCGACGCCGCCGGCTTCGTTGCCGTGGTTCTTGGCGGCTGCGCGGACCATGGTCGGGCCGCCGATGTCGATGTTCTCGATGGCGTCTTCAAGGGTGCAGTCGGGCTTGGCGACGGTGGCCTGGAAGGGGTAGAGGTTCACCACCACGAGGTCGATGCGCGGAATGGCGTGCTCTTCGAGCTTGGCCAGGTGCTCGGGCAGGTCGCGACGGGCGAGGATGCCGCCGTGCACCTTGGGGTGCAGGGTCTTGACGCGGCCGTCGAGCATTTCCGGGAAGCCGGTGTAGTCGGAGACGTCGGTAACCGGCAGGCCGGCTTCGCGCAGGGACTTGGCGGTGCCGCCGGTGGACAGCAGCTTGATGCCGAGGGCGGACAGTTCACGGGCGAATTCGATGACGCCGGTTTTGTCGGAAACGCTGAGCAGGGCTTGGGTGACTTTCATGGGGTTTCTCTGGTAGGCCGCGAGCTGCGCGGCGCTGGAATGACGGAAAACGGTGGCAGTTCGCGGTGGCAGTTCGGGCTTACAGGAGTTCGTGTTCGGACAGCTTGCGGCGCAGGGTGTTGCGGTTGATGCCGAGCATCTCCGCGCACAGGGTCTGGTTGCCGCCGGCTTGCTTGAGGACGAACTCGAGCATCGGACGTTCGACGTTCTTGATCACCATCGCGTAGAGCGCGTTGGGCTTTTCACCGTCGAGATCGCGGAAATAGGTGTCCAGCGCGCGACAGACGGAATCGGCGATGTCATTGCTGGTACTGCTCATGCTGCAAGCTCCTGGGGCAATTCTTCGGGGTCGGTATAGACCAGTCGGCTGTCTCTGTCGGCGAGCCGGCCGAAGAACTCGTCAATGGCGGCAGTCTGTTCTTGTACGGTGGGCAGGGTGTTCATGACGCGGCGGAACTGCGCCGATCCGACCAGCCCCCGGGTGTACCAGCTGATGTGCTTGCGGGCGATCTTGACGCCGGTTTCCTCGCCGTAGAAACCGTAGAGGTCGGTGAGGTGATCCCTGCACACCTGAAGGATTTCCGAGACCAGCGGGGGCGGGAGCTCTTCACCGGTTTTCAGGAAATGTTCGATCTCGCGGAAGATCCACGGGCGGCCCTGCGCGGCACGGCCGATCATCACGCCGTCGGCGCCGGTGTAATCGAGCACGAACTTCGCCTTTTGCGGCGTGGTGATGTCGCCGTTGGCAATCAGCGGGATGCGCACGCGGGTCTTGACGTCGGCGATGGTGTCGTACTCGGCGTGGCCGGTGTACTGGCAGGCGCGGGTGCGGCCGTGAATGGCGATGAGCTGGATGCCGGATTCTTCGGCAATGTGCGCAATCATCGGGGCATTCTTGTTGGCGGTGTTCCAGCCGGTGCGGAACTTGAGCGTGACCGGAATGTTGCCGGCAGCGCCGACGACGGCTTCGAGGATGCGGGCAACCAGGAGTTCGTCCTGCATCAGCGCAGAGCCGGCCATCACGTTGCAGACCTTCTTGGCCGGGCAGCCCATGTTGATGTCGATGATCTGGGCGCCGCGATCGATGTTGTGGCGGGCCGCCTCGGCCATCATGGCCGGATCGGCGCCGGCGATCTGCACGGAAATCGGGTCGGCTTCCCCGTCGTGGTTGGCGCGCCGCTGTGTTTTGGCGCTGCCGTAGAGCAGGGAATTGGAGGTGACCATTTCGGACACGGCGAGCCCCGCGCCCATCTTCTTGCAGAGCTGGCGGAAAGGACGGTCTGTGACGCCGGCCATGGGCGCGACGAACAGGTTGTTTCGCAAGGTGAATCCGGCGAATTGCATCGGGGAGGCGCGTTTGGGAAAAGCAGCGCATTCTACCCGAAGGGGCTGCCGTCGGGCAGGGGCTGACTCCCCGCAATGAAGGTACGAGTGCCTGATAGCTAACGCTTTTCAGGGCAGCTCGGCGTTTTGCATGCGGCCCTGGATGCGTGCCGCATGGGCCGCCAGGCGGGGGCCGAAACTCTTCTCGTACTTGCGCGGGTTGGGCAGCATGACGGCCAGCCGGGCGGCCTGGGGCGGGGTCAGCTGAGCGGCGGAAACGCGGTAGTAGCGCTGGGCTGCGGCTTCGCAGCCGAAGACGCCGTTGCCCCATTCGACGACGTTGAGATAGACCTCGAGGATGCGCCGCTTGTCCCACAGGGCTTCGATCATCACCGTGATGACGGCTTCCTCGGCCTTGCGGAAATAGCTCTTGGTCGGAGACAGGAAGAGGTTCTTGGCGAGTTGCTGGCTGATCGTCGAGCCGCCGGCAACGGTCTTGCCCTTCTTCTGGTTTTTTTCGATGGCTTTCTGGATGCCTTCCCAGTCGAAGCCTTCGTGGTCGACGAACTTGTCGTCCTCGGCGGCAACCACGGCCCGCTTGAGATGCACCGAGATCTTGTCGTAGGGCACCCAGCGGTAGTGCAGCTCGGCGTCGGGGGCCTTGGCGTTGAGTTCGTCCAGCCGCAGGCTCATGAAGCTGGTGCCGGAGGGGGGCATCCACTTCCACCACACCACGTGGCCAAGCAGCCACAGCTGGTAGGCCACGACGGCCAGCACCAGGGCGAGGAGGGCACGTCGGGTCCAGCGCCAGAGTGTCGTCATCGCGGGGTGGTTCGGGCGCGGGATGGCATCGGGCTCACTCTTTCCTGGCCGAGGTCTGCAGCATGTCGGAGTTGGTGAAAGTCCAGGTGCGGGTGATCTCGATCACGTCGGTGTCCTTGCGGATGTCCGGCGGAAAGTTGGCGTAGGGCGCGGCGAGCTGGACGATGCGGCGGGCTGCGTCGTCCAGCACCTTGTGGCCGGACGAGCGCAGGACTTCGATTTTATCGACCGTTCCGTCGGCGCGGATCGTGACCGACAGCAGCAGGCTGCCGTACAGCTTGCCCCGGGCCGCGTCGGGGTAGTTGAGGGTGCCGACCCGCTCGATCTTCTGGCGCCAGTCTTCGGCGTATTGGGCGAAGCGGTATTCGTGGGCGCGGGCGCCGATGAATTTCTTGCGCGGCCGGGACGCGTATTCGAGCAGATCCTTGTCGATCTGGGCTTCGATGCGGGCCACCGCCGCCGAGCTGTCGAGGAGATCGTAGCCAGAGGGCGTGCGCGGGGCTTCTGTCGGGTTGACCTGCTGGGTGTCGACGGCGAGGGCGGCCTTGCTGCGCGCTGCCGTCATGGCCTGAACCTGCTGCGTGCGTGCATCCTCGCTACGCCGCTGGGCTTCGACGAGGCTGTCGCCAACGCGGGTTTGCTCCTGGGGGGGCAGCGGGGTGGCCGGGCGGGATTTTTTGTCGGTGTTGCCGCCGGCGTCCAGATTGGTCTGGGCGAGGATGTCGGCGGTGTCGGGCCGCTGGGCGTGGCGGGCGTTGACCAGCACCACTTCCAGGCCCTTGTCGCTGTGCTTCATCTTGCTGAAGTCGGGCATCCCGAAGTGGATGGACAGCAGCAGTGCGTGCAGCGCCAGTGACACGCCGACGCCCCATTCGAGCGCGTAGCGCGCCGTGCGACCGGTGAAGGCCGGCCAGGCGTGCGCCGGCCCCGCGGAGGGCGGGGTGGGGGCGGGCGGAGTGGGCTGACGGAGTAACTGCTGCATGGCGGACTCAGGCTGCGGCGGCGGGCGGGGCCTCGACGTCTGTTGCCGGGGCTTCCGGTGCCGCCTCTTCGGTCTCGTCCTGGGCTTCGTCCTCGATCTCGATGGGTTCGCTGCTGGTGCCCGCGAGTGTTTCCAGGTAGGTGGCGCGCAGGTCCACGTCGATCAGGTCGGTGCTGTCGATGGCCAGCTGCACGCGGGTTCCCGGCGGCAGGGTCGGCATCGAGGGCACCTTGAAGACCAATGGAATCTCTTCGAGGCGGACCAGGCTTTCACGCAGTACGCGGGCGCTCATCCGCGGATGGCCGGCCTGGCGCAGCCAGCGCAGACACCAGTAGCGTTCCATGCCGCGCTGGAATTCGGCGTAGGCGGCATAGGTGAGTTCAAAGTCGCGCATTGCGGCGAGGAGGTCGGGCGACTTGGGCGGGAAGGCCGGGGCGGTGCCCTTGATCCAGCCGATCAGTTGCCACTGGTTGACGAGGTCTACATAGCGGCGCAGCGGCGAGCTGGACCACGCGTAGCAATCGACGCCAAGGCCTTCGTGGGGGGCGCTCGCGGTGGTCATGCGCACCTTGCCGCCGGTCTGGGCACGGTACAGCGCCGGGATGCCGGCATTGGAGAGTGCCTTGCCCCAGGTGCTGTTGGCCGCAATCATCAGTTCGGCGACCAGCTTGTCCAGCGGGGAGCCACGGGAGCGGCGGCCGATTTCGATTTTGCCGGGGCCGTCGGGGGTGATTTCGTTCCAGTCGACGCTGAAGTTGAAATCCACCATGTTCTGGTTGGCCGCGGGCTTGCCACGGCCGGCCTCGAGAACGGTGGCGAGCTCCCACAGCAGGGTCAGCTCTGCTTTCCACGGAAAGTCGGGGCCGCCTTCGACGAGGGTGGTTTCGTTGAAAACCGGCTCGATGTCGTGGTGGCGCAGGTTGGCGACCACCGGCACGCGCTCGATGCGCGATTCGTTGCCGGTGACGATGAAGTCGCGGCTCACGTCGAGGTAAAGCGACAGGGCCGGGCAGTCGCGCCCTTCGCCGAGGGTGAAGCGCTCGACCATGTGGTCGGGCAGCATGGTGATCTTGTTGCCCGGCATGTACACCGTGGACAGGCGGTTGCGGGCGATGCCGTCGAGGCCGGACTCGCGACCGAAGCCAAGACCGGGGGCGGCGATGTGGATGCCGATGCGCCAGCCTGCGGCGGTGGGCGTGACCGAGAAGGCGTCGTCGATCTCGGTGGTGGCCGCGTCGTCGATGGAGAAGGCGCGCACCTCGGCGAGCGGCAGGTCGACGGGCTCGACGGGATCGTCGACGGTCGGGAAGCCGGTGCCGTCCGGGAAGTATTCGAACAGGAAGCGGTCGAAGTGCAGCTCGTGGGACGAGGGCAGGGCGCCACAGGCCAGCATCAGGCGGGCTTGCGATTTGCCGGAGTCGGCGCTGGCGGCTTCTAGTGCCTTGGTTTCGAGACGGTTGCGGTCGGGCTTGTAAAGCAGCTGGCGGACAAGCGGCTTGAACTCTTCGGGCAACTGGCCGGCGAGCAGTTCGTCGCGCATGCGCTCGATGGCTGCGGCTTGCTGGCGCTTTTTCTCGAGTCCGATGAGGGCGGCCTGGAGGATTTCGGCCGGCGCCTTGCGGAAGCGGCCGCGGCCCTTGCGGTGGAAGTAGATCGGCGAGGCGTGCAGGCGCAGCAGCACGGCGGTGGATTCGACCGGGCTCGGTACGTGACCGTAGTATTCCTTCGCGAAGTCGACAAAACCGAATTCGTCTTCGCCACAGACTTCCCACAGAAATTCGGTGTCGAGGCCTTCGGCTTCGGTTTCGGCGCGGTCGAGCAAATCACCGGCCGAAGGCTGGGTGAAACGCATCAGAACGTGGTTGCTCTTCAGCTTGAGGCGCTTGCCGTGGGGCGTTTCGACCTGCAGGGAGGCGTCGTTGTCGGTCAGGATGGTGCCGGTCTTGAAGGCACCGTCCTCTTCGAAGAGCAAATTCATGGATTGGCGAGGGTCTGTTGACAGTCATTTCGGATGCCCCGTGAAATGACTGTCAACAGACCCTGGGCTGGAAAACAGCCGATTATAGCCAAGCCGCGGGCAAGCCCGGTCGAAAGCGGTGCTTTCGGCCGGGTCAGTGCGTGGTTTGGGTGACGAAATCCCGGATCAGGCCGAGCAGGATGTCTTCGTCGTAGGGCTTGCCGAGGTAGTGGTTGACGCCGATTTCTTCGGCGTAGCGCTTGTGCTTCTCGGCGGTGCGGGAGGTGATCATGATGATCGGCACAGCCTTGAGGCGCTTGTCGGCGCGGATGTTGCGGGTCAGGTCGAAGCCGTCCATGCGCGGCATTTCGATGTCGGCGATGATGACGTCCGGCGTGGCGGTGAGAAGCTGCTCCAGCGCGTCGACGCCATCCTTGGCCGTGATGACCCGGTAGCCTTCCCGTTCGAGCAGGCGGCCGGTGATCTTGCGCACGGTGAGGGAGTCATCGACCACCATGACCGTCGGTATGGCGGGGGCAGCGGGGGCCTGAGGCGTTACCGGCAGGTCGTCGTTGCCAGCGGGGCTGCGGCCAGCCAGCGCGACCGGGTTGAGAATCAGCACGATCTCGCCGTCACCAAGCACCGTGGCGCCCGAGTAGCCGACCATCCGGGCGTATTGCGGGCCGGCGTTCTTGACGACGATTTCCTGGTTGCCACGCAGCGCATCCACATGGAGCGCCAGGGTTTCGCTGCCGGCACGCAGCAGCAGAACCCAGTTGAAGCGCTCGACCTGCGCCTGCGACTGGTGGTCGCCGAGCAGGCGGGGCAGGTAGCGGTAGTTGAATCGCTCGCCGAGCCAGTCGGTGCCCTTGTTGCGGCGGACTTCCTCGAGGGGCTGGGGCTTGAGTTCGAGCACCTGGGCGACCATCGAGGAGGGGATCGCAAAGGTGCGTCCGCCGGCCCGCACGAGCAGGGCCTGGGTAACGGCGAGGGTGAGCGGCAGGTGGATGCGGAAAGTGGTGCCCTGGCCCGCCTCGGTGGTGACGCTGATACGTCCGCCGACGGCGGCGGTTTCGCTCTTGACCACGTCCATGCCGACACCGCGACCGGCCAGGCTGGACAGGCTTGCGGTGGTGAAACCGGGAACGAAGATCAGGTTGGTGAGGCGCTTGTCGTCGGCTTCCTCGTCCGGGTCGATCAGGCCGGTTTCGACGGCGTGGGCGCGGATGCGTGCGAAGTCGAGGCCGGCGCCGTCATCGCGGAACTCGATCACCACGTCGTTGCCTTCGTGGGTTACTTTGAGGGTGATCTGGCCGAGTTCGGGCTTGCCGGCTGCGCGGCGGACTTCCGGCGGCTCGATGCCGTGGGCGACCGCGTTGCGGACCAGGTGGCCGAGCGGGCCGGTCATCACTTCGAGGACGGTGCGGTCGATTTCGATCTGCCCGCCGATGATGTCGAGGTTGGCGCGGCGGCCGAGTTCCTTGGCGGTCTGGCGGACCAGGCGGTAAAGCCGCTCGGCAAGGCTGTCGAAGGGCACCATGCGCACGTGCATCAGCGATTGCTGGAGCTCGCGGGCCATGCGTGACTGGGCGTGGAGGGCGACTTCGGCGCCGTCCAGGTTCTTCAGCAGGTTTTGCTGGACGGTGGTCACGTCGCCGACGCTCTCCGCCATCATCCGCGTGAGTTCCTGGAGGCGGGTGTAGCGGTCCATCTCCAGCGGGTCGAACTCGGTGTGATGGGTCTCGACCTGGGACAGGCGGGACTGCATCTGGGTGTCGGCCTGGATTTCGACTTCACGCAGCTGGTTGCGCAGGCGGATGACGTTCTCAGTGAGGTCGAGCAGCGAGCGGCGCAGGGTGCGCAGTTCGCCTTCGATGCGGGTGCGCGCGATGCTGATTTCGCCCGCTTCGTTCACAAACTGGTCGATGCGGCCGGCTTCGACGCGCAGCTGCGTGCGCGAGGCCTGGGCGGCGATTTCGCCGGGTAGGGGGGCTGCGACTTCGTCCAGGGGGATCGCCGTTTCGACGACGCCTGCCGCTGCCGGTGCTGCCGCAGGTTGCGGGTGCTCAAGGGTGTCGAGCGTCTGGCGTGTCTGGTCGAGCGCGGTTTCGAGCTCGTCGATGATCTCGGTGCCGGACGGGCTCTGGCTGCGGGCGCGTTCGAGCCGTGATTCCAGGTCGTGCAGGCTTTGGCCGAGGGTCATTGCGCCGACCATCCGGGCGCTGCCCTTCAGGGTGTGGAGCAGTCGGGCGACGCTGGCGGCGTGGGCCGGATCGGCAGGGGTCTCACGCCAGTTGCGCAGGGTCGTGTCGAGCTGGTCGAGCAGTTCGCTGCCTTCGTCGAGGAAGATGGGCAGCAGGTCGGTATCGAGTTCGTCGCGCAGCTGTGGCGCCGGCGCGGCCGGCTCGGCGGGCCGGGTGGCGATGGGGGCCGTGGCGAGAACGGGGGGCGTGGCTTCGGGACGCAGGCTGATGACTTCTGCCAGGTGGGAGGCGAGGATGTCGTTCAGTTGGGCGACGAGTTCGGGCGTCTCTTCGGGCAGCTCGCGGGCGTTGAGCTGGACGAGCATGCTTTCGAGCGCGGTTGCGGCGTCGTTGAGTACCGTTGCCTGTTCGGCCGCCGGTGCGCGGTCGTGGTCGGCAAGGCGTTGCTGGGCGAGTTCCAGGGCCTTGGCAAGGTGGTGGGGCGCAGCAAAGCGGGCCGTTCCGGAGATTCCGGACAGGGTATGTGCCGCGCGAATCGCCACAAGGGGCGGAATCAGGCTCGGGTTGACCGACAGACGGGCCAGTTCATGCCGCAGGGTGGCGATGTGCTGGCGGGCCTCGACGAGATAGAGATCGAACAGCGGCCGCGAAAGGATGACGTCACCGAGGCGTACTTCGTCCTTGTCGAGCTCTTCGGCGGGCTGTGCGATCTCTTCGACAGGCGGCGGGATCTCTTCGACGGCGATTTCTTCCATGTCGCCGAGTTCGAAGGATTCTTCGATGTCCGGTTCGGCAAACGCCTCGGAAGGCAACTCCAGGGGCTCGTCGCTGGAGGGGGCGGGAAGCTCGATGGTTTCGTCGAGTTCTGCCAGGGCTTCCTCGACGGTGAGGATGTCCTCGGGGAGTTCGGGCAGCGGCTCGGTTTCGGGTGCTTCGGCGACGGGCTCGGCGAAGGGGAGCTCGACGAAGGGGAGCTCGGACGTGGGCTCCTCGTTCAGGGCTTCTTCAAGGCCGAGGTCTTCGAAAGGCAGGTCGAAGTCGAAATCGAGGGGCGCGGCTTCGATGGACTCTTCTGCCGCAGGCTCGGCGTCTTCCAGGGGGGCCGGCTGGGGTGACACAACCGGGGCGGGTTCCGCGGGCAGGGCTTCGCCGAAGCTGATTTCGGGGAAGTTGAGCTCGATGGGCTGGGCGGCTTCTTCCGGCTCCAGAGCGAAGGACAGCGGGCTGGCCAGGTCCGTTTCGGTGAAGTCGTGGTCGTCGGGCACCGTGATCGTGGCTTCGAGATCGAAAACCTGAACGTTCTCGTCGCTCGACGGGAGGCTTGCGGTGACCTTCTGAGCAGGCGCAGCAGGCGCCGGTGCCGCCACGAGGGGCGCTTCGCCCTCGCTGCGCAGGCGTTCGGACTCTGCCAGCAGGGGGGCGACGTTTTTGTGGATGCCGTCGCCAGCCTTGATCTGGTCGATCCAGGCGGAGAACGCTGCGTGGGCGTCAGCGATGAGCGCCAGCAGCTCGTTACCGACCGGCAATTCAAGGCGCAGCCAGTGGTTCAGGGTTTGTTCGATGCTCCAGGCGGCTTCGCCCAGATCCTTGAGGCCGACCATGCGGCCGCTGCCCTTGAGGGTGTGGAAGCTGCGCCGGATGGTGGTGAGCACTTCGGCGTCGTGGGGATTCCGCTCGAGTTGTTCGAGGGCGTCGGCCACGGTGGCGCGGACTTCGATGGCTTCTTCGATGAAGATGGCCAGCAGTTCGGCGTCGATCTCTTCTTCGCTGGCCTCAAGCAGACGACTCGCCTCGGCCGAAAGGGCAGGGGCTTCGGGGGCTGCGGGGATGGGGGTCGGCGCGTTGAACAGCTCGCCGGCGTCGAGCATCGTGAGCGCCTGGCGGGCCTGCTTTTCGAGTTCGAGATCGGCGGTAAGCGACGCGTCCTGGCGCAGGCTTTCGAGGTTCAGCTGAAGCTCGGTGCGCAGGCCGAAGTCGTCCGGATTGTCCTTGAAGGCTGCGGTGAGGGCCGCGGTTTCGCGCTTTTGCTGGACCAGCTCGGCTTCGACGCTTTCTTCGGCGGCTTCCTGGCTGGCTTCCGGCCGCAGGATGCGTTCGAGATCGGCGGGGCCGTGCTGCAGGGCTTCTATGTAGACACCGAGGGCGGACAGCCGGTGGGCGATTTCCTCGAAGGCGCGACCACTGGTGTCGGCGTCAGGCGCCGACAGGGTTGCGATGCGGGCGGCGGCGTCCTGGACGAGGCGCACGGCGGCGTCCTCGTTCATGACCGACAGGGCGCCTTCTACCTGCTTGAGTGGCGTGCGAACGGCGGCGAGGATGTCGGTACGGCTTGGCGCGCGGAAGAAACCGTCGAGGCTTTGTTCGACTTCGGCGAGGCTGTTGAGTATTTCGTGGGCGAGCTGGCGACTGACCTGTCGGGCCTGAGCATCAGGCTCGGTGAGCGTGAGCGGTGCCAGCTGTTCGCCGCGCTGGTGGGCTTTGAGGCGCTGGAGCAGCAGGTCGATCTGGGCGTCTTCGCGGTTGTCGGCGCGGGCATGGGCGTCGAGGCGGGTGTCCAGCACCAGCATCGTGGTGGCAACGTCCATCGACAGTGCGTCGGTAAGGCGCAGCGGATCCTGACGCAGCCAGCGAGCCGTTTCGCCAAGGGCGCCGGCCAGTTGGGCGACTTCGGGCTGGCCCAGGGTGAGGGCCTGTTCGATGACGGGTGCGATGGTGTCCTGGAAGCGCGGCAGGCCGATTGCGCCGCCTTTCGAGAACTGTGCCCAGGCTTCGCGGGCGTCGGAAAGCTCTTCGCGCAGCTTGCGCAGGATCGGTGCAAGGGGCGTGTCGCTGATGCCGTGGTTGGCGGCAGGGATGAGTTCCTGAAGCGCGTAGGCGTCGCGGATGGCGTCGATGACCGGGCTGTGGGCGTCGGCAGTGGCGACGTGGTAAAGCACGTCGCGCATCAGGCGCTCGGCGACGATGGCCGAGCCTTCCATGAAGCGGCGCATCTGGGCGTCGATGCGCCCGCACAGGCGCTTGGTGGCCGCGTCGGCCGGGATGGCCTGCTGTCCGAGCGCGTCGAAGAAGGCTGTGGTTGCAAACCAGAAGGCCCGCGAGGCCGGAACGCCCTGCTGGCTTTCGATGCCGGCCACTGCGTCACGCATTTCCAGGGGGCCGGTCGGGTCTTCGCCGTTGCGGAACCACTTGAGCAGGCCCCGTTCGAAGCGGCCGCGCAGTGCGCGCAGGTGCTTCGGGTCGTCGTTTATCCGGAGCGGGGCAGGGAAGGCCGGGCGCAGGCCGAGGTTGGGGAAGAACAGTTCGCCGGGCGTAGGGATTTCCTGGCCACGGGCCCGGGCGAGCTCGGAGTAGAGGTCAAACAGTCGCAGGGCCTGGTCGGGCTGGCCGCGGACGAGTTCGTCCAGGTAGTTGCCGATGGCTGCGATGCAGCGGCTCGCGAGGCGGAGGGTGTCCGGTGTGCCCGCTACCTGCTGGCTGGCCATCTCGCCAAGCATGCGGTCGAGCTGCTCGGAGAACTGGGTCAGGCCATCCAGGCCGACAATGGAAAGGGCGCCGTGGGCCTGGTGCAGATGGGTCTGGGCGAACTTGATCCTGCCGGGGCGATCCGGGGCGGTTCCGGCTTCGGCGAGTGCCTCCAGCGCCCGTTCAAGGGCCAGGTTGATCTCGCCTTTGACCCAGGTCAGCGGACCCAGGTCGAGTTCATGTGCTGAGCTC
>NZ_JAOAUU010000003.1 GCF_030157465.1 Zoogloea sp. | reverse complement strand
GCTTGTCGTCGTAGTACGAGAAGGGGATGGAGGATTCCCGGTGGCCGAGGGCGATGGTGCCGCTGTCCTTGATCTTCTTGAGGGTCGGCGATTCCTGGGCCAGGACGGGCTGGGCGAGCAGGGTGGCCGCGATGGCGACAAAAACGGGCTTGCGGATGAGGGACATGGGTGGTTTCTCCAGCTCGAAAATCGACGGTTCATAACGCTGACGGTTTATAACGCGTCCCACCCGCAGGGCAGGATTGTCGGGCTTGCGGCCGGTCACTCCAGGGCATCGCCTGAAATGACCGGCCGCAGATCGTCAGCGGATTGTAGTCCCTGCCGCGCCGGTTTTGAGCCCGGCACTCCGGGCGCCTGTTCAGGCTTCCGTGATGCGGGCGTGGATGGCCTTGAGGTCGGCTTCGTCGAGGGTTTCGCGGGCCAGCAGGTCACGGGCGGTTTCTTCGAGGAGCGCCTTGCGCTCGGTGAGAATTGCCGAGCTGCGCCTGAAGGCCGTGGCGACGATCTCCCGCACGGCGCAGTCGATCTCCCGGGCGGTTTCTTCGGAATAGTTGCGCTCCTGGGGCGGGGCCGAGTTCTGGCCGAGAAAGTTGGTCCGGTCGCTTTCATAGGCCACATTGCCCAGATGCGCGTCCATGCCGAAGCGCATCACGATGGAGCGGGCGATGGAGGTGACTTTCTGCAGGTCGTCGGAGGCGCCGGTAGACACTTCGCCGAATATCAGCAGTTCGGCGGCGCGCCCGCCGAGCAGCACGGCCATCTTGTTTTCAAGTTCGGCGCGGGTCATCAGGAAGCGGTCTTCGGTGGGGCGCTGGATGGTGTAGCCCAGCGCACCGACGCCCCGCGGGATGATGCTGATCTTGTGCACCGGATCGGTGCCGGGCAGGCCCATTGCGACCAGCGCGTGGCCCATTTCGTGGTGGGCGACGACGGTGCGCTCGTGTTCGTTGAGCACCCGGTTCTTCTTCTCGAGGCCGGCGACGATGCGCTCGATCGCCACAGTGAAATCTTCCACCGTCACCGATTCGCCGTTGCGCCGGGTGGCGACCAGCGCCGCCTCGTTGCACAGGTTGGCCAGATCGGCGCCCGAGAAGCCCGGCGTGAGTGCGGCAACCTTTTCCGAGCTGGTGTCCGGGGCGAGGCTGATCTTCTTCATGTGCACATCGAGAATGGCGATGCGGCCTTTTTTGTCGGGGCGGTCGACCAGCACCTGGCGGTCGAAGCGGCCGGCGCGCAGCAGGGCCGGGTCGAGCACTTCGGGGCGGTTGCTGGCGGCCAGCAGCACGAGCCCGGAGGATGAATCGAAACCGTCGAGTTCGACCAGCAGCTGATTGAGGGTCTGCTCCTTTTCGTCATGGCCGCCCATGCCGCCAAAGGCACCGCGGGCGCGACCCACGGCGTCGAGTTCGTCGATGAAGATGATCGCCGGGGCCTTGGCGCGGGCCTGCTCGAAGAGATCGCGCACGCGGGCCGCGCCCACGCCGACGAACATCTCGACGAACTCGGAGCCGGAAATCGAGAAAAAGGGCACCCCGGCCTCGCCGGCCACGGCCTTGGCGAGCAGGGTTTTGCCGGTACCCGGCGGGCCGACCAGCAGCACGCCCTTGGGCAGGCGTCCGCCAAGGCGGCCGTGGGATTTCGGATCCTTCAGAAAGCCGACGACTTCCTTCAGCTCGTCCTTGGCTTCATCCACGCCGGCCACGTCATCGAAGGTGACGCCGGTGTTGGATTCCACATAGACCTTGGCCTTGCTCTTGCCGAGGTTCATGAAACCGCCGCCGAGCCCCTGCTTGCCGCCGAACTTCTTGATGGCGAACATCCAGATGCCGACGAAAATCACCGCCGGCAGCACCCACCCGAGAAGATCCCTGAAAAAGGTGTTTTCGACGATTCCGGTAAATTTCACGTCGTACTGGGAGAGATCCTTCGCCAGCGCCGGGTCGACCCGGGTGGTGACGAACTTCTGGCGGCCGTCTTCCAGGGGCTTCTTGAGGGTGCCCTGGATGCTGTTGTCGGTGATCGAGATTTCGCTGATCTCGCCGGCCTTCACCATGCGCTGGAACTCGCTGTAGGGCAGCGGCTCGACGCTGCGAATCTGGGTCCAGAGGTCGTGAAGCGTGAAGATCGCAAACAGCGCGAAGACGAGATACCAGAGGCTGAACTGCGTTTTCTTTTCCATTGGGCGGGGCAATTAGGCTAACGCCGCTTACATGGGGCCGGAAGCGGCGGGTTCAAGCGCCAGCGCTGCGGATAAATCGGAATTCTGGCTTTTTGCCGCGCCCGGCGCTGCGGGCGCAGCCGTGCTGTGTGCGGCTGTGTGAACGACAAAACGCCCCGGCAGAGCCAGGGCGTTTCAGGCAGCTGATGCGCCCAGCAAGGGGCGCCTGTCAGGCTTGTGGCTTAACGATTTCCGCCGTTACCGCCATTGCCGCCACCGCGGGGCCCGAAGAGGGCGGCCGGCTTGATGTCGCCGGGCCGGCGGCCGGTCAAAGTGACGGCCGGGCGACGGGCATCGTCCAGCGCGGCAGGGGTGCCGCGGTTGGGGTTGCCGCCCTGGCTGCCGTTGCCGTGGCGATGACCGCCCATGTTGGCTTCCGGGTCACGGTAATTGCCGCGGGCACGGGGCTGGTAATCCACCTTGTTGCCGAAATCGTCGTCCTTGCCCTGGGCGCTGCCCGCGGCACGCGGGGGGCGCTGACCTTGACCCTGACCCTGGCTGCGGGCCTGGCCAGCACCCTGGCCCTGGCTCGAACCCTGGCCTTGGCGGGGGCCGGACGGGCCCTGGCGACGGGCCTGTTCGGGCTTCGGGCCCTGGGCGGTCCTGGCCGGGCTCTGGGCCTGACCCTGTGCAGCGCCCTGGCCGGGGCTGCGCGGCTTGTCCTGGCGCTGGCCATCACTTTGGCCCTGCTTCTGGCCCTGACCCTGGCGATCGCGGTTGCCGCGCTGGCCGTTGTGGGCGCCGCGGGGTTCGCGGGGCGGGCGCTCGTCGGATTCCGGCGGGGCGGCGGAGGGCACGAAATCGGGGACTTCGACCTTGTCGATCAGGCGCTTCATGAGGCGCTCGATGTCCTTGAGCAGCGGCAGCTCGTCGCGGTCGACCAGCGACACGGCGGCGCCGCTGGAGCCGGCGCGGCCGGTGCGGCCGATGCGGTGCACGTAGTCTTCGGAGACGTTGGGCAGCTCGAAGTTGACCACCTGCGGAAGCTGGTCGATGTCGAGGCCGCGGGCAGCGATGTCGGTGGCCACCAGCACCTGCAGCTTGGCGTCTTTGAAGTCGGCCAGCGCGCGGGTGCGGGCCGACTGGCTCTTGTTGCCGTGGATGGCGGCCGACGGGATGTCGTGCTTGCCCAGGTATTCGGCCAGCTTGTTGGCACCGTGCTTGGTGCGGGTGAACACCAGCACCTGGAACCACTGGTGCTTCTTGATCAGGAAGGCGAGCAGTTCGCGCTTGACCTTCTGCGGGCACAGGTGCACCGACTGGGTGACCAGCTCGGAGGCGGTGTTGCGACGGGCCACTTCGACGAAACCGGGCTGATGCAGCAGGCCGTCGGCGAGGGTCTTGATCTCGTCCGAGAAGGTGGCCGAGAACAGCAGGTTCTGGCGCTTCTTGGGGAGCATCGCGAGGATTTTCTTGATGTCGCGGATGAAGCCCATGTCGAGCATGCGGTCGGCTTCGTCCAGCACCAGGATTTCCACGCCGGAGAGGTCGATGGTCTTCTGGTTGCAGTGATCGAGCAGGCGGCCGGGGGTGGCGACGAGGATGTCCACGCGCTTCTTCAGCTTGGCGATCTGCGGGTTGATGGCAACGCCACCAAACATCACCATCGAGGTGAGCGGCAGGTGCTTGCCGTAGGTTTGCACCGATTCTTCAACCTGGGCGGCGAGTTCGCGCGTCGGGGTGAGGATCAGGCAGCGCGGGCGGCCTGCCTTCTGGTTGTGGGCGTGTTCCTCGGCGAGGATGTGCAGGATCGGCAGCGTGAAGCCGGCGGTCTTGCCGGTGCCGGTCTGGGCTGCGGCGAGCAGGTCGCCGCCGGCGAGAACCAGCGGAATGGCCTGGGCCTGGATCGGGGTGGGCGTGGTGTAGCCGGTTTCGGCAATCGCCTGCTGGATGGGGGCGCAGAGCGCGAGGTCGGCAAAGCCGATTGCAACCGCTGCCGGAGCAGCGGATTGGGCTTGAGTCATGGGTTTTTTGCTCCTGCGACGGCCTGACCGCTTCAGAGAAGCGACACCAATCGGGGCGGACGCAACAGGTTTTCGGGATCGCTGAGGATCGAACGAAAGATAATAGAGGGCCGGTACGCTGATTGGCAGGCGTACGGTGGCCGGATTGTACGGGTTTGGCCGGGTTTGTGTTGACTTTCTGGGCCGGGTGGGATTTTGCCGCAGCCCCGGAATCCGGCGCTGCGGCAAGCGTAACCCGTTGTTCAGTTGGGCAGTGTGTCGCCGAAGACGCAGCTCCACAGGCCGCGAACGCCGGCCGCCATTCCGGTGACCTGCTCGGGATCGACCCGCGAGGCCTGGTTGTTGAGGCGCAGGCCATGCTGCAGGCGACGGTATTCGCGGTAGGTGTCGGCCACGGCCGTGGCCTGGTCGACGGGAATCAGGCCCAGTTCGCCGGCCATCTTCAGGAGCGCGATGTTGCCCAGGTTGCCGGTCAGGCTGGCGTGCTCGCAGGAATGGCCGAGAACGAGGTACTGGACGATGAATTCCACGTCGATCAGGCCGCCGCGATCGTGCTTGAGATCGAACAGCGCGGTTTTGTTGGGGTGGGCATCGACCATGCGCTGGCGCATGGCCA
This sequence comes from Zoogloea sp., assembly GCF_030157465.1. Taxonomy (GTDB): domain Bacteria; phylum Pseudomonadota; class Gammaproteobacteria; order Burkholderiales; family Rhodocyclaceae; genus Zoogloea. The sequence continues at coordinate 58,349 of NZ_JAOAUU010000003.1, read as the reverse complement.
GCACTTCGTCGCGTAGCGTGGCGAGGTCGCGGGGCTGGCGCAGCACTTCGATGCGGATTTCCTCGAACTTGCGGCCGATCTCCCGGTCTCCGGCGGCAAAGCGGGCGCGGGTCAGGGCCTGGTGCTCCCACACCCAGGCGTTTTCGAGCTGGTACTGGCGGAAGGCGTCGAGCGACACCACCATCAGGCCCGAGTCGCCGTTGGGGCGCAGGCGCAGGTCGGTTTCGAAGAGCTGACCGGCGGGCGTCTGCATCGACAGCCAGGTGTTGGTGCGCTGGCCGAGGCGGGTGTAGATCTCGGCGGCTTCGGGGGCGTCGTCGTCATGGACGAAGACCATGTCGAGGTCGGAGGCGTAGCCGAGCTCCTTGCCGCCGAGCTTGCCGTAGGCCAGCACGGCAAAGCGCGGTTCGTCCCGGTGGCGGGTCTTGATCTTGCGCCAGCACATGGTGACGGTGAGATCGAGAATGATGTCGGCCAGCGCGGAGAGAAAGTCGGCGTGGCGCTCGACGGTGAGCTTGCCGGCGATGTCCTTGGTGAGCAGGCGGAAAACCTGGGCGTGGTGCTGCTCGCGCATCAGGTCCATCTGGCGTTCCATGTCGGGCTCGATTTCGTCGAGCTGGCGGGCGAGGTCGGCCCGGAAGGCGGCGAGGTCGATTTCTTCCTCGAGCATGCGCGGATCAAGCGCTTCGTCGAGCAGGATGGGATGGCGGTTGAGGAACTGGGCGGCCCACGACGAGGCGCTGACCAGTTCGGCCACCTTGTGCACGGTTTGCGGGTATTGCTGCAGCAGCGCGAGGTAGGAGCCGCGCCGGCTGATCGCGTCGAGCAGGTCGAGCAGGCGCTCGAAGGTGGCGTTGGGGTCCGGGGTTTCGGCGGCGGCTTCGATGACCCGCGGGATCAGCGGATCAAAGCGCATCTTGATGGACGGCGGCATCTGCTGGTAGCGGGCGCCGGTGCGCACGGCCGACAGCCGGCGGGCGGCGACGGCCGGATCGGGGTAGCCGAGGCGCTGGAATTCCTCGCGGCTGCGGGCTTCGTCGCAGGCCGTGGTCCACAGGGTGTCCAGGTTGTGGCCGGCTTCGGTGGGGTCGCCGAACACGCCGTTGAAATGCCGCCCGACGGCTTCCCGGTGGTCGTCGAGTTCGACCAGCAGGGCCTCGTAGGAGGCAAAGCCCATCGAGCGGGCGATGGTCAGCTGGTCGGCTTCATTGCCTGGCAGGTTGTGGGTCTGGGCGTCGTCGAGGTATTGCAGGCGGTGTTCGACCCGGCGCAGGAAGTCGTAGGCAACGCTCAGTTCGCGCTCGGCCTCGGGGGTGATGATGGCGCGCTCGGCGAGGCGGGCCAGCACCTTGAGGGTGGGCTTGATCTGCAGCGTGGTGTCGCGGCCGCCGCGGATGAGCTGGAAAACCTGGGCCAGGAATTCGATTTCGCGGATGCCGCCCGGGCCGAGCTTGACGTTGTTGGCCATGTCCTTGCGGGCCACTTCGCGCCGGATCTGGGCGTGCAGGTCGCGCATGGCGTTGATGGCACCAAAATCGAGGTACTTGCGGAAAATGAAGGGGCGGGCGATGGCGGTCAGTTCGGCGCCGCGGATGCCGGTCATCACGCGGGCCTTGATCCAGGCGTAGCGTTCCCATTCGCGGCCCTGGGTGATGAAGTAGTTTTCGAGCATGTCGAAGCTGGCCACCAGCGGGCCGGAATCGCCGTTGGGGCGCAGGCGCATGTCGACCCGAAACACCTGGCCGTCGCCGGTGATGTCGTTGAGGGCCTGGATCAGGCCCTTGCCGAGCTTGGTGAAGAACTCGAAGTTGTCGATGACCCGCGGGCCGGCGGTGCTGCCATCCTCGGGGTAAACAAAAATCAGGTCGATGTCGGACGACACGTTGAGTTCGCGGCCGCCGAGCTTGCCCATGCCGATGATCACGAATTCCTGCTCGCGGCCGTCGGCCGACACGGGCACGCCGTGGCGGGTCACGAGCTGCTGGCGCAGGATGTCGTGGGCGGTTTCGACGGCGATGTCGGCCAGCAGCGTCATCGTCTCGGTGACTTCGCTCAGATCGGCCAGGCGGGCAATGTCGCGCACCAGTACGTGGCAGATGACCCACGCCCGCAGCTTGCGCAGCACCGGCTTGAGGCTGTTGTCGTCGATCTTCTCGTCGCGCAGGAAATCCCGCAGCGCCGTGGCGTCGAGCGGCGCGTCGATGCTCAAAGCGAGGCGCGCGGCGAGCCAGCTGCGGCTGTCGAGCTGGCGGCGCAGAAAGCGCGAGCAGGCGAGGGCGTCAAGAATGGCTTGGGGCAGGGCGGTGGGCTGTTCGGACATGGCAGGGGCCGATTGGTAGAATGCGAAATTGTCTATGTTCGCCCCGAGTTATGTCTGTCGGACTGATTTTCGTCAAGCCTGATGCCGGATGCGTCCCGTCCGGGCCGCTGTTGCCATGAACCCTGTTGCGGCCGTGCGCCGCCCCGCGCGTGACTGAGCGGCGTTTTTCGCTCCTTCATCTGCCCCGTTTCTGCCTGCGCAGGCTGGTTTGGCTGGGGGTGGTGGCGTATTTCGTCTGCGGCCTGCTGGTCCTTGGCCTGCGCCACGGGGTGTTGCCCAACGTGCCGGCCTACCGGGGCGAGGTGGAGCAGGTCTTGTCGCGGGCGATCGGCCTGCCGGTGGAGATATCCAGCCTGTCGGCCGAGTGGCGGGGGCTGCACCCGAGTTTCCGGATCGGCGGGCTGACCATCAAGGATGCCGCCGGCCAGCCTGCGCTCACCCTTCAGCATGTCGAAGCCGAACCCGCCTGGCGCTCGCTGCTGCTGTTTCGTCTGCGCCTCAACCGGCTGGAGATCGATTCGCCCGATCTGTCGATCCGTCGCCTCGCCGACGGGCAGATCTTCGTGGCCGGTCTGCCGGTCAAAACCGACGGCGGCAGCGGTGGTTTCGCCGACTGGCTGCTCGACCAGCGCCAGATCGTGATCCGCAACGCGCGCCTCGAATGGTGCGACGGGCTGCGCGGGGCCGACGACCTGGTGCTCGACAAGCTCGAATTCCGCCTTGAAAACAGCGGCGCCCATCATCGTTTCGGACTTCGCGCGCAGCCGCCGGCCCGCCTTGCCGCCGCGCTCGAAGTCCGCGGCGATTTGCGCGGGCGCAATCCGGCCCGGCCGGCCGAGTGGCGCGGCGAGCTTTACGCCAGCCTCGATTACGCCGCCCTTGGCGCCTGGCGCCAGTGGGTCGATTACCCGCTGGATGCTGACGGCGCGGGCGGGGTGCGGGCGTGGCTCGAATTTGCCGACGGGCGGGTGAGCGGCGTGACCACCGATTTTGCCGTGCGCGATGCCCACGTGCGGCTGGCCAGTGATCTGGCCGACATTCCGCTCGTCCGCGCCGAGGGGCGCTTGCGCTACCGCGACGAAGGCGGCGTGACCGAAGCGAGCGGCAATCGTTTGTCGCTGCAAACGGGCGACGGCATGACGCTTGCGCCGACCGATTTCTTCCTGCGTCTCGAGGACCGTCGCGGCAGTGCGCCGGCCAGGGGCGAATTCGTCGCCAGCCAGCTCGATCTCGACGTGCTGTCGCGGCTTGCCGGGCGCCTGCCGTTTGCGCCGGCCTTGCGCCAGCGCCTAGCAGCCTTTGCGCCGGCCGGAAATGTGGCACCGCTCAACGTCAAATGGAGCGCCGATGCGGACGAACTGGCGAGCTATTCGGTGGACGCGCGCTTTGTGCGCCTGGGCATCGAGCCGGTGGGGGCGTGGCCGGGTTTTTCGGGGCTGTCCGGGCGCATCGAAGGCACGGAGCGGGGCGGGCGCTTCAGCCTGACCGGCAAGGATGCCGCGCTCGAGTTGCCGCAGATCTTCCCCGAGCCGCGCCTCAGCATTGAAGAGCTGGCCGCCGAAGGCGCATGGAGCCATCCTGGCGGCGAACTGGAAGTGAGCCTTGCCAGTGCCAATTTTGCCAACCGGGACGCCCGTGGCTCGGCCGCCGGACGCTACCGGGCGCGGGCCGACACGCCCGGTGAGATCGACTTGCAGGCGCGGATTTCCGAGGCCGACAGCCGCGCGGTGTGGCGTTACATGCCAACCGTGGTCGGCAAGAGCGCCCGCGACTGGTTGCAGAGCAGCCTGAGCGGTGGCCGCGCGGCGGATGCGCGGCTGGTGTTGAAAGGCAATCTGGCGAAATTTCCGTTTCGCAACCCGAAGGACGGCAGCTTCCGCGTCACCGCGAAGATCGAGGACGGCCAGCTGGATTACGCGCCGGGCTGGCCGAAGATCGAGGGGGTTTCAGGCGACCTGATTTTTGAAGGCGCCGGCATGACCGTGAAGGCCCGGCGCGGGCGCATCTTTGGCGCCGAGCTGAAGGATGTCGTGGCCGTGTTGCCGGATTTCGAAACCGACAACGTGCTCACCATTCACGGCAGCGCCCACGGCCAGAGCCAGGATTTTCTGCGTTTCATCGCCGAAAGCCCGGTCGCCGAAAGCATCAACCACTTCACCGACCCCTTCCGTGTCGAGGGCGGCGGCAGCCTCGATCTGCAGCTGGTGCTGCCGCTGCACAAGCTCACCGATTCGCGGGTCAAGGGCGAGTACCAGTTCACCCGCAACCGCCTTCAGGTCGACCCGGCACTGCCGCCCTTCACCGAGGCGGGCGGGCGCGTCGGTTTTACCGAAAGCCAGCTCACCGTCAAAAACGGCGTTGCGAAGGTTTTTGGCGATGCGATCAGTGTCGCGGGCGGGAGTCGTCCGGACGGCAGCGTGGTGCTCAATGCCCAGGGCAGTTTGAGCGTTGTGGCGCTGCGCCAGGCGCTCGAGTTGCCGTTGCTCGACCACCTTTCGGGCAGCGCGGCGTGGAAGGGCGCGGTGACGGTGCCCAAGAAGGGCGGGGTCGAGTTTGCGCTCGACAGCACTCTGCAGGGCGTGGTCTCCAGCCTGCCCGATCCGCTCAACAAGTCGTCGGCGGCAAGCCTGCCTTTCCGCTTCGAGATCGAGGTGCCGCCCGGCACGGGGGGCGTGTCGGGCGACGTCATCAGGCTTTTTGCCGGATCGATCTTCAGCGCACAGTTTCAGCGCAGTCACGAGGGTGGCCGGACGCGGGTCACCCGCGGCGGGCTGGCGCTGGGCGAGCCGGTGCGCCTGGCCGACAAGGGCGTGCAGGTGACCGCCCGGGCCGACTCCCTCGATGCCGACGCCTGGCGCAAGGCGCTGGCCGGTAATCCCGAACGTTCCGCCGGTGAGGGCGCGGCGGCCGGCAAGGCGGCTGACGACGAGGCGTTTCCGATTTCCAGCGTGGCGCTACGGGCTGGCGAACTCCGCATGCTCGGCCAGCGTCTTACGGATGTGAGCCTGCGCGCCGTGATGGAAGAGGGCGGCTGGCAGGCCAAGGTTACGAGCAAGGAGGCCAGCGGCGATGTCGTGTGGCGCGACCAGGGGCGCGGGCGCCTGCAGGCGCGCTTCCGCCATCTGGCGCTGGGCAGTGCCGGCACCGAAGGCGCGGCAGATACGGCGCGGCCGGACGAGGAACGCCTGTCCGAGCTGCCGGGTCTGGATGTGACGGCCGACAGCTTCGTGCTCCGCGGGCATGCGCTCGGCCGGCTCGAGCTGAAGGCGGCAAACCGGGGCGAGAGCTGGCGCCTGGAGCATCTCGGCATTGCCAGCCCGGACGGCACGCTGTCGGGCAGCGGCGTGTGGCGGCCCGGTGTGAAGGAGGAAACCCGGCTCAATTTCAAGCTCGACGTGAGCAGCGTCGAGAAAATGCTGACCCGTCTCGGCTACCCGGAGGCGGTACGGCGCGGCAAGGGCGTGCTGGAGGGCGAACTGGCCTGGCACGGCCCGCCCACTGCGCTGCACATGCCGAGCCTTGGAGGAAAAATGAGCGTGCAGGTGGAAAGCGGCCAGTTTGCCCAGCTCGACCCCGGCGTCGGGCGCCTGCTTGGGGTGCTCAGCCTGCAGGCGCTGCCGCGGCGCATCACCCTCGACTTTCGCGACGTGTTTTCCCAAGGATTCGCCTTCGACAGCATTTCCGGTAGCATCCAGATGAATAACGGTGTGCTGCGCACCGACGACCTCGAACTCTTCGGGCCGGCGGCGCGGGTCTTCATGAGCGGCGAAGCCGACGCGGTGAAGGAAACCCAGAACCTGCGGGTCAAGGTCCAGCCGACCCTCTCCGAATCGGTGGCCGTCGGGTCTGCCATTGCGGCCACCGGCGCAATCCATCCGGTGGTCGGTCTGGCCGCCTACCTGGTCCAGAAGGCTTTGCGCGATCCGGTGGAAAAGCTGTTCAGCTTCGAATACGCCGTGACCGGGGGCTGGTCCGATCCCAAGGTCGAAAAACTGGCGGCCCGGCCTGTCGCCGTGCCGTCGCCATGAATCCCCAACCTGCAGCCCAGCTCCGCGAGGACATTCCCATGACAAGCAGCCAGGCCTGCCGCATCGCCGCCGTCCAGATGGTTTCCGGCCCCGACGTGGCCGCCAATCTCGCCGAGGCCGACCGCCTGATCGGAGAGGCCGCGGCCGCCGGCGCCGGCCTGGTCGTGCTGCCCGAGTATTTCCCGCTCATCAGCACCGACGAGCGCGCCAAGCTGCGCATCTGCGAGCGTGACGGCGAAGGGCCGATCCAGGCTTTCCTGAAGGATGCCGCGCGCCGCCACAAGGTGTGGCTGGTGGGCGGCTCCTGCCCGCTGACGGCCGACGTGCCGGACAAGGTGCGCAATTCAACGCTGGTTTTCGACGACACCGGCCGGCGCGTTGCCCGCTACGACAAGATCCACCTGTTCGGTTTTCAGCAGGGTGTTGAGCGCTACGACGAATCGGCCACCATCGAGGCCGGCAGCGACGTGGTCACCTTCGAGGCGCCCTGCGGCAGCGTGGGCCTGTCGATCTGCTACGACCTGCGTTTTCCGGAGATCTTCCGGGCGATGGGCGAGGTGAGCCTGATCGTCCTGCCCGCCGCCTTCACCTACACCACGGGGCGCGCCCACTGGGACGTATTGCTGCGCGCCCGCGCCATCGAAAACCAGTGCTATGTGCTGGCCAGCGCCCAGGGCGGCGTGCATGCCGGCGGCCGCCGCACCTGGGGCGACAGCCTCATCATCGACCCCTGGGGCGAGGTGCTGGCGCGCCGGGCCGAGGGCCCCGGCGTGGTCGTGGCCGACATCGATCCGGCACGCATCGCCGAAGTCCGCGCCAGCCTGCCGGCACTCAAGCACCGCAAGATCAGCTGAACCGAACGAACACTTCTCTCCGAGACACCATGAGCCAGAACCTGCACACCAATCCGTTGAAAATCGCCAGCAAGCTGCTGCTCAAACCCTACGATCTGGATTTCGAGGATCTGGACAAGGTTTTCGGCAAGCTCTTCCGCCACAAGCTCGACTACGCCGACCTGTACTTTCAGTACCACCGTTCCGAGGCCTGGAGCCTTGAAGAAGGCATCGTCAAGTCGGGCAGCTTCAACATCGAGCAGGGCGTTGGCGTGCGCGCCATCACCGGCGAGAAAACCGCCTTCGCCTACTCCGACGACATCAGCCTGAAGGCCTTGAAGGACGCCGCCGACGCGACCCGCGCGATCGCCGACAGCGGGCGCCGCAAGCATGCCCAGATCAAGGCGGTCAAAAAGCCGCCGCTGGCGCTTTACCGGGGCGACAACCCCCACGATTCCCTCGATGACGTGACCAAGGTGAGGCTGCTGGAGCGCCTCGAAGCCATGGCCCGCGCTGAAGATCCGCGGGTCAAGGAAGTCATGGCCAGCCTCGTCGGCACCTGGGAAGTCATCATGGTGGCGCGCAGCGACGGCCATCTGGCGGCCGACGTGCGCCCGCTGGTGCGCGTCTCGGTTACGGTGATCATGGAAGAAAACGGCCACCGGGAGCAGGGCTCCAGCGGCGGCGGCGGGCGTTACGACTACGGCTACTTCAGCGATGAAGTGCTCACCGGCTTTGCCAGGGCGGCCGTGCATCAGGCGCGGGTGAACCTGCACGCCAGCCCGGCCCCGGCCGGCAGCATGACGGTGGTGCTCGGCAACGGCTGGCCCGGCATCCTGCTTCACGAAGCCATCGGCCACGGCCTCGAGGGCGACTTCAACCGCAAGGAAAGCTCGGCTTTCTGCGGCCGCATCGGCGAGCGGGTGGCGGCCAAGGGCGTCACCGTGGTCGATGACGGCACCCTGCCGGATCGCCGCGGCTCGCTCACCATCGACGACGAAGGCAACCCGACCCAGCGCACCGTGCTGATCGAGGACGGCATTCTCGTCGGCTACATGCAGGACATGCTCAATGCCCGCCTGATGGGCGTGGCACCCACCGGCAACGGCCGTCGTGAATCCTTCGCCCACCTGCCGCTGCCGCGCATGACCAACACCATCATGCTGGCGGGCCAGCACGAGCCCGCCGAGATCATCGCGTCGGTGAAGAACGGCCTCTACGCGGCCAATTTCGGTGGCGGCCAGGTGGACATCACTTCGGGCAAGTTCGTGTTCTCCACGTCCGAGTGCTACCTCATCGAAGACGGCAAGGTGACCCGCCCGGTGAAGGGTGCCACCCTGATCGGCAACGGCCCGGATTGCCTGACCCGGGTGTCGATGATCGGCAACGACCTGGCCCTCGACCCCGGCGTGGGAACCTGCGGCAAGGAAGGGCAGAGCGTGCCGGTCGGGGTCGGCCAGCCCACTTTGCGTATCGACGGGCTGACCGTCGGCGGAACCGGAAGCTAAGGGAGACCGAACCATGGATCGACGCGATTTTCTCACCCTGGCCTGCCTGCTGCCGGCCGGAGCGGTACTGGCGGCGCCGGCCGCGCCGGTTGCCGCGGGACTATCGCTGCCGGCGGCGATCAACAAGGCCGGGCGCCAGCGTCTGTTGTCCCAGCGCACGGCCAAGGCCTGGCTGATGCTGGTGCAGGGGGTGCTCTCCGAGAAAGCCAAGTCCATCCTCGGGCAGTCGACCCAGCTGTTCGAGCAGCAACTGGTGGAGCTGAAAACCCTGCAGCCCAATGACGATTGCCGTGCCGCATGGCTGCTGCTGGAGCAGGAGTGGGCACGCTACCGTCCGCAGCTCGCCGATATCCGCAGTGATGCCAAAGCGGTGTGGACCGGCAGCGAAGCCGTGCTTGCCGCGGCGCAAAAGCTCACGGTGGCCTACGAGCGGGCCTCAGGTACGGCGGCTGGCCGCCTGGTGAACCTGGCCGGCCGTCAGCGCATGTTGTCCCAGCGCGCGGCCAAGGCTTATTTCTTCCGCAACATGGGGGTCAATGCCGGTGAGGCCGGGCAGATGCTCGACGGGGCGATGAAGGAGTTCGTCAAGGGTCATGAAGAACTCAAGGCTGCGCCCCAGAACACGGCCCAGATCAAGTCCGATCTGGCTCTGGTCGAACAGCAGTGGTTCTTCTTCCAGCATGCCCTGAGCCTGCGCGAAGCCTACGACCAGAAAAAGGGTGCCAGCGACGTGGCCACCACCAGCGAGCGCATTCTCGAACAGATGGAAGCGGTGGTCGGGCAATACGAGAAAGTCGCCCGGGACAGCTGAGCAGGGGGACGCCGTGAATCGCCGAACAGTGCAATTTCTGCTGCCCGTGATGGGGTCGTTGTTGCTGGCAGCGTGCGTCGCACCATCGGCTTCGCCGCAGGCCATCCAGCGTCTCGAACCTGCCGAGTTCGCCGCCAGGGTGGCTGCGATCGACGCGGCGCGCCCGGCCGCGCCGCTTTCCCTCGACGAGATCGTGCGCAAGTGGAAGGCGGGCGCAGGCAGCTCTGCACTGGTCGATGAGATCCGCCGCACCGGAACCCGTCACGCCTTGACGCCGCAGGACGTCGAGCGCCTGCGCGGGCAGGGCGTGGCGCCGGAGGTGATCGACGAGATCCGTGCCGCCCAGGCGCGCTGGGCCGCCGACCAGGCAAGCGCCGACAAGGTGCGCAAGCTCACCGCCGAGGCCGCTGCCGAAGACCGCGCCCGCGCGGAGGCCGCGCGCCGCCGCGCCCTTGCGCCTCACTACTATCCACCCTACGGCTCGCCCTTCTACGATCCGATGCGGCCTTACGGCTACGGGCAGCCTTTCGGTTACCCGGGGTCTTTTGGCCCCCGCGGCGGGTTCGGCTGGGGCATCGGAATCCGGCGCTGAACCGGCTGCGCCGGCCTGTGGCGTGGCCCCGGGGGCGGTCAATGGGCTAGAATTGTCGGCTCATTCAAGACCGCCCACAGGATTCACCATGCCCGCCTCCTCGAAAGTCCATATCGATGATGTCCGTATCAAGGAGATCAAGGAACTGGCCCCGCCAGCCCATGTGCTGAGGGAATTCCCCGCCACCCCCAAGGCCGCGGAAACCGCTTTCGAGGCGCGCGGCGCGATCCACCGTATCCTGTTTGGTGCCGACGACCGCCTGCTTGTGGTGATCGGACCGTGCTCGATCCACGATTACGAAGCGGCGATGGAATATGCCCGTCGCCTCAAGGGCGAGGCTGACCGCCTCAAGAACGACCTGCTGGTGGTGATGCGCGTGTACTTCGAGAAGCCGCGTACCACGGTAGGCTGGAAGGGCCTGATCAACGACCCGCACCTGGATGGCACCTTCGCGATCAACGAAGGCCTGCGCCTGGCGCGCAAGCTGCTGTGGGACGTGAACGAGCTGGGCGTACCGGCCGGCACCGAATTCCTCGACATGATCACGCCCCAGTACATCGCCGACCTGATTTCCTGGGGCGCCATCGGCGCGCGTACCACCGAGAGCCAGGTGCATCGCGAACTGGCGTCCGGGCTGTCATGCCCGGTGGGTTTCAAGAACGGCACCGATGGCAGCATCCGCATCGCCGTCGACGCGATCAAGGCGGCCCAGTCGCCGCACCACTTCCTGTCGGTGACCAAGGCCGGTCATTCGGCCATTGTGTCCACCACCGGCAACGAGGATTGCCATCTGATCCTGCGTGGCGGCAAGGGTCCCAACTTTGACGCGGCCAGTGTTGCCGCGGCCTGCTCCGAGCTGTCGGCCTCCGGCGTGCAGGGCAAGCTGATGGTTGATTTCTCCCACGCCAACAGCAGCAAGCAGTTCAAGCGGCAGGTGGAAGTGGCGCGCGATGTGGCCGGCCAGCTGGCGGCGGGCAACGAGCGCATCATGGGCGTGATGGTGGAGTCGCACCTCAAGGAGGGCCGCCAGGATCTCAAGCCTGGCGTCGAACTCGAATACGGCAAGAGCCTTACCGATGCCTGCATCGGCTGGGAGGACAGCCTGACGGTGCTCGACGTGCTGGCCGAGGCTGTGCGCCAGCGTCGCGTGCGTCGCGCCGAGGCCGAGTAAGTTTGTAAATCCCGGGGGAAACCCCGGTTTAACGGTAGATGAAGTCGGGGGCGGGCGAGGACGGGGAGCTGGCCGCTGCCCCGTCACGGCTTTCGATGCGTTGTCCGCCACGCCGTTTGGCGCGGTACATGCGGGCGTCTGCCATTTCGATCAGGCTGGCGGCGCTTCCGGCGTCTTCCGGAAAAACCGCCACGCCGATGCTGGTGGAAAGCGAGTTGCGCGAACCCTGGAAGGCCAGCGGTGTGTGCAGCGTGGTGAGGATCTTGGCGGCCACCTGCTCGGCTGCCGGAGCGTGTTCCAGTTCGGCCAGCAAAATCACGAACTCGTCGCTGCCCAGGCGTGCCACGGTGTCGCAGGAGCGCACGCAACTGCGCAGCAGGTCGGAAATTTCGAGCAGGGCCTGATCGCCGGCCGCATGCCCGCCCAGATCGTTGATGCGCCTGAAGTCATCGAGGTCGATGAGGATCAGGCCGACCCGCTCGCGGTAACGCTGGGCCCGTGAGATGGCCTGGGTCAGCCGGTCGGTGAGCAGGCGCCGGTTGGGCAGGCCGGTGAGTGCGTCGTGGTAGGCGAGGTGGCGAATCCGCTCGGTCCGGCGGACTTCTTCGGTGACATTGATGGCGATGCCATGGTGGCCCAGAAAGGCGCCGTGCTCGTCGAATCGCGGGGTGCCGCAGATCGACAGCCACAGCGGTGCGGTGTCGCCGTCGGGAAGCTCCACGGTCAGGTTGCGGAAGCCCTTGGCGTTTTCGAAGGCTTCGCGCAGTTCGCTCTGCCGGGCCCGCGCGCCGCGGCCGGGGCGGTGGAATTGCCACCATTTGCGGCCGAGCTTGCGCTTGAGGGTGTCGTCGCTCATGTCGATATGGCGGGTGACATGCATCAGGCGGTGCTGGGTGTCGGTTTGCCAGTACCAGTCGGCGCTCTTGCCGATGAGGGCGTGCAGCTGGGCGCCGACGAGTTCTTCGCGCGCGGTGGCCATCATCCGGTCGGTGATGTCGAAGGCGACCCATACGATCTGCGCTGGACTGTCACCGGAGTCGACCACCTGCCCGGTGATTTCGGCCCAGAAGGCGCTGCCGTCGTGGCGCTGCAGCCGGGTCGAGCAGTGATAGGTGCCGCCCCGGCGAAGGGTGTTGCTGGCGGCCCGGGCATGGCGACGCCAGTCCGAGCGGCTCTCGAAGGCGTCGGCCAGGCGCCGGCCGGTGATGCCTTCCTCGTTGTGGTTCATCAACTCGGCAAAACGCCGGTTGCAGATTTCGACGCGATTGCCGCGGGACAGCACGATGGCGGCGTTGGCATTGGCGTTGTCGAGCAGGGTCTGGCGGGTTTCGGGCAGGCTGGCGCCATCAAGGTGGGTACCCGGGGTGGTTTCGTGCCCCCGCTGGAAATCACTTACGCCAAAGGCAAAGAGCGCAAATGCCATGAGCCAAAGTCCGGCCTCCGGCAGGGCCGAGGGTGGGCTGACGACCGACAGGATGAACAGCGGCAGCAGGCACGCGGCGATGAAAACCGCGCTGGCGCTGCGGCCGTGGCGGATGACGCCTGCGCCGGCCAGCGTGATGCTGCACAGGATCATGAAGAGAATCGCCTGGGACTGCGGCGTGGCGTGGTAGGGGCCGACCAGCGCCAGCGAGCCCCAGGCGGCACCGCCGGCCAGGGTTCCGGCCGACGAGACGTAATGCTGCAGTGCAATGTCGTCGTGCGGGCTGCCGTCGTGCTGAATAAGCAGGGGACGGGTGAGGTGCTGAAGCACGGTCAGCGTGATCGTCAGGCCCATCCACCAGGCGGCCAGCTGGAGCGGGTTGTCCACGTGCGGCCACAGGGCCATGACGGCCGCAATGCTGGTCAGCTGGGCGACAATCTGGATGCGGCGGGCGTGATCAAGCGCCACGGTGTTTCCGCGGTCGGGACGTGCGCGTGACGAATCCTGGCGAAAGAGGGAAAGGCTGCCAAGTTTCATGCGGTGCGAATCAGGTTTTCGATGTCGATGAGTGTTGCTGTCGGATGGGTGCTGCCGGGTGAGCGCAGAGAGGGCGTCTGCGCGTAATTTGCTGCATTGCGTTTACTTGCACGATTATCAATGTCGTGCCGGTTTGGTGAAATATGCCAAAAGGCATAGGTTTATCAGTGTCTTGCAGTAACTTGATGATTTATAAGGGAATGTCAAATATTGTTAAAGAATTTATTTCTTTGCAACGGGGTGGGGCGGTGAGGCCTCTGCCGGCCGATCCGGTTGGCCGCTTTGCGCCTTCGCCGACCGGGCCGCTGCATTTCGGCTCGATCGTGGCGGCGGTCGGCAGCTACCTGTCGGCCCGGCACGGCGGCGGGCGCTGGCTGCTGCGCATCGAGGATGTGGATGTTCCGCGCTCGGTGCCCGGGGCGGCCGACGGGATCCTGCGCACGCTGGAGCGTTTCGGCTTTGAATGGGACGGGCCGGTGGTCTGGCAGAGCGCACGGACACCGGCTTACGAAGAGGCTTTCGCGCGGCTGCGGGCGGATGGCCGGGTGTTTGGCTGCGCCTGCACGCGCAAGGAAATGGCCGATTCCATGCTGGCCCGTGACGGCACCCGGCGCTATCCGGGCACCTGCCGCACCGGCTTGCCGCCGGGGCGGGCGGCGCGGGCCTGGCGCCTGCGGGTGGAGCCGGGCGTGGTGGCGTTCGACGACGCGGTGCAGGGGTGTGCCGAGGAAGAACTCGCTGCCGACGTCGGGGATTTTGTGCTGCTGCGGGCCGACGGCCTGTTCGCCTACCAGCTTGCGGTGGTGGTGGATGACGCCGAGGCGGGGGTGACCGAGGTGGTGCGCGGCGCCGACCTGCTCGACTCGACGGCCCGCCAGATTCTGCTGCAGCGCCTGCTCGGCTACCCGACGCCGGCCTACGCGCACCTGCCGGTGGCGAGCAATGCGGCCGGCGAAAAGCTGTCCAAGCAAACTCTGGCGCATGCCGTGGAGGGCGTCGAGCCGGCGGGTGTGCTGGTGGATGCGCTGGATTTTCTGGGCCAGGGCCCGCCGCCCGGCCTTGCCGCATCAGGTCTCGCGGCGGTGTGGGCGTGGGCGCGGCAAAACTGGGCTATGGCCCGGGTTCCGCACCGGCGCGTGGTGCCGGCGCCGCGCTACGGCTGAATACCCGCGGCCTTCCGCCATTCATTCACCGCCGCAGGAATTCCCTCCAGGGAGGTGAAGACCTGGATGCCCGGCAATTTGCGCCCGGCGGTGCGCAGGCCGGCGCCGCCCGCCCAGAGTTCCACCGTGGGCGGCAGGTTGGCGCGCAGGCTGCGCAGCCCGTCGATGGCATGACGCAGTGGATAGGCGCTGCTGAATGACACCGCGACGATGTCATAGTGCCCGGCCGCCGCGGCGCTGCAGATATCGTCGAGGGGCGTCTGCACCCCCAGCGAAACGCAACAGGTGCCTTCGGGCGTGAGCATCGCCTCCACCATCAACAGGCCGAGGGCGTGCTGTTCTTCGGGAAACGTGGTGAGCAGCACCGCCGGACGGCCGCGGGCGGCGGTGCTGCGTACGCCGATGGCGGTGCGCAGGATGCCTTTTACCTGCTCGGTGTATAGATGCTCGGCGGGCACGTCGACGTAGCCGCGCAGCCAGGCCTCGCCGATCCGGGTGCACAGCGGCGCGACGATGTCGATCACGAAGGGCTGAAGCCCCATTTTCATCAGGAGTTGCTGCAGCCCGTCGCGCAATGCTTCGGGCTGGTGCAGGCGCACCAGTTCAAGCAGTGACTCGAGCCGTGCGCCGTGTTCCGAGGCGGCCGAGGCCGGTGCGCCTCCGAGTTCTTCCAGCATGCGGGTGAGCGCATCCGGATCGAGGTCAATGAGGCGCGCCGGGCGCATGCCCTGGTCGATGAGGCGCCGGATCAGGCGCAGCTTGTCCACCTGTTCGGCGGGGTAGACCCGTTCGCCCCGGCCGTCCCGCGCCGGGGCCGGAAAGCCGTAGCGCCGCTCCCAGACCCGCAGGGTGTCCTTGGCCAGGCCCGTGTCCCGTTCCACTGCGGCGATGGAGAGTCCTGCCATTGGAATATCTGGTGTGTTCATGGGTTGTCCTGGACAAAACATTGACTTTTATATTGTTTGATTCTAATTTAGAGAGACGATAACACATTGTCCAGGACAAAATGATGCGAGCCAAAAATCTGAAACAGCGCCCGGCCCTGCTGTATGCAGTCCTTGGAATCGGCGCAATGGTGCTTGGAATCCAGTATATGGCCCATACCCCGATGGGTCTGATGACGTATGACGGCCTGCCCGCCGACGATCGCGGCCAGGTTTTTGTTCAAGCTGAAGACGTAGACGTGAAAGTGTTTGTCCACGTCAATTCCGGCTCCGGAAGCTGAGGAGAAACGATATGTCTGCACTCTTTCGTGCCGTGGCCCTGGCCCTGTTGATGGTTTCGGCGGCGCCGTCGGTGGCGGCTGATCCGGAATCCTGCCCGACGCTGCTCAAGCATACTTTTGCGCGCCTCCAGGACGAGGCGCCCCAGTCGCTGTGCCAGCATGCGGGCAAGGTTGTGCTTGTGGTGAATACGGCCAGCTACTGCGGCTTTACCGGCCAGTTCGACGGGCTGGAGAAGATGTACGCGAAGTACCGGGAGCAGGGGCTGGTGGTGATCGGCTTTCCGTCCAACGATTTCGGCAGCCAGGATCCGGGCAGCAACAAGGAAATCGCCGATTTCTGCCGCCTGACCTACGGCGTCAAGTTTCCGATGTTCGCCAAGTCGGAGGTGGTGGGGGCCGGCACCAATCCGCTTTACCGGCAACTGGCCGCAGCGACCGGCGAAAAGCCGAAGTGGAACTTCCACAAATACCTGATCGACCGCAGCGGG
Source organism: Zoogloea sp. (assembly GCF_030157465.1). Classification (GTDB taxonomy): domain Bacteria; phylum Pseudomonadota; class Gammaproteobacteria; order Burkholderiales; family Rhodocyclaceae; genus Zoogloea. The sequence goes on along the minus strand of NZ_JAOAUU010000003.1, from coordinate 42,250 downwards.
AAGAAGGTTTCCAGCTTCCCGAGCACCACCGCGCCGGACAGCCGCAGTTTTGTAGCGGCCGTCGAGAAGGCCCTCGCCGAGCGCCCGTGACATGGATCGAATCGACGAAAACCGGCTGCGCGCCCGCGCGCCGGATACCAAGCGCATCGCTGTGGTGGGGGGCGGAATCGCCGGCCTAGCCAGTGCCTGGCTGCTGAGCCGCAACCATCAGGTCACCCTCTTCGAGGCGGGCGATTATGTAGGCGGCCACACCCACACCGTGGATATCCGGGTGGATGGGCAGGATTTTCCGGTGGATACCGGCTTTCTCGTCTTCAACCGCGAGACCTATCCCAACCTGTGCGGGATGTTCCAGCACCTGGGTGTAGACGCGGTGAAAAGCGAAATGTCCTTCGGCGTGAGCCTGAGCTCGCCGGAGCTGGAATGGGCGGGCAGCGATGTGACGAGCCTCTTCGCCCAGCGCCGCAACCTCGCCCGGCCGGCCTTCTGGGGCATGCTGCGGGATATCCGCCGCTTCAACCGCGAAACCACCGTCATGGCGCAGACCGGACGGGTTCCGGCGCTGGCGCTGGGCGATTACCTGACGCTGCACGATTACGGCCACGCCTTTCGCGACTGGTATCTGATCCCCATGGCGGCGGCCATCTGGAGCTGCCCGACCGAAACCATGATGGCCTACCCGCTGGCCACCTTTGTGCGCTTTTGCCACAACCACGGCCTCTTGCGCATCCTCAACCGGCCTCAGTGGTACACCGTGAATCGGGGTGCGCGCAGCTACGTTGACAAGCTGCTTGCCGAAATCGGCGATGTGCGGGTTGCAACCCCCGTGTTCAGCGTGCTTCGCGATGACCCGCTGCGTGTGCAGGTGATGTCCGGCGATGGCGTCGAAGCGTTCGACGAGGTGGTTTTTGCCTGCCATTCGGACCAGACTCTGGCGATTCTCGGCGCTGGTGCCACGGCGGCCGAGCGGCAGGTTCTCGGTGCCGTCAAATACCAGGACAACGCTGCCTGGCTGCACACCGACATCGCCCTGATGCCGCGCCGCAAGGGCGTGTGGTCGGCCTGGAACTACCTCGCCGGACGCGGTGCGCCGGGCGACCAGCCGGTGTCGGTGTCCTACCTGCTCAATCGGCTGCAGCCCCTGCCGGTGACCACGCCGGTGGTGTTGTCCCTCAACCCGCTTTTCGAGCCGGCGCCTGAAACCGTGCTTGGTCAGTACCGCTACGCACACCCGGTTTTCGACCAGGCTGCCATCGATGCCCAGGCCCGCCTGCCGTCCATTCAGGGCCGGCAGCGCAGCTGGTTTGCCGGCGCCTGGACGGGCTACGGCTTTCACGAGGACGGTCTCAAGTCGGCCCTCGCCGTGGCCGGCGCCTTTGGCATTGCCGCGCCGTGGCGCAACCGCGCCGAAGCGCCGCTGGAGCTGGCCTGATGAGCGGCCGCTTTGCCGCGAGCGTGTGCCGGGGGGCGGTGATGCACGAACGCACGCTTCCGGCGCACAACCGCTTCACTTACCCGCTGGCCACGCTGCGCATCCCGCTGTCGCAGATGGAGAGCCTCCGCGCGCCGCTCCTTGGCATCGACCGGCCCAACGTTTTTTCGCTGCGCACCCGCGACCACGGCGCCCGCGACGGCTCGCCGCTGCTGCCGTGGATTCGCAGCCTGCTGGCCGGGCACCGGCTGGACGAGGCCGACGGCGAAGTCGTGCTGCAGACCATGCCGCGGATGTTCGGCTTCCTGTTCAACCCGGTGAGTTTCTGGTTCTGCCACGACCGCAGCGGCCAGCTGCGCGCCGTGCTGGCCGAAGTCAGCAACACCTTCGGCGAGCGCCACAACTATCTCGTCGCCCATCCCGATCGCCGGCCCATCCTGCCTGGCGAGATGCTTGGCGCGGCCAAGGTCTTTCATGTGTCGCCGTTTTTCCCGGTGAGCGGTGAATACCGTTTCCGTTTCGACAGCCACGGCCCGGTGGTCGGCATTTCCATCGACTACTGGGAAGACGGGCAGTGCCGGCTGGCCACCCGCCTGTCGGGCCGCGAAGAGCCGCTCGACGGTGCCGCCCTGTTGCGCTGGCTGGCCCACCTGCCGCTGATGACCTTTGGCGTCGTAGCCCGGATCCACTGGCAGGCCCTGCGCCTGGCCGTAAAACGCGTGCCCTTTTTCCGCAAACCGCTTCCGCCTTCCACGGGGATTTCCTCATGAGCCGACTCGAAAACACCCTGACCAGCAACCTGCCCGCGCGTGCCACCCGCCTGCGCCAGGGAACCCGCCTCGTGCTCGGCCTGCTCGACAGCCTCGAAGGCGGCGCTATCGACGTGAGCCTGCCGAGCGGCTTTTCACGCCGGGTGGGCCGCGGGCCGTGCGTGGCCAGCCTGATGGTGGCCGACGAACGGGTTTTCGACGAAATCCTGGCCAAGGGCGACATCGGTTTTGCCGAAACGTGGCTGGCGGGCGACTGGGAAACCCATGACCTGCCGGCGCTGCTGACCCTGCTGGCCAGGAACCGCGACAGCCTCCGGCGCGCCATCCACGGCAGCGCCTGGCGCCTGATCGGCCACCGCCTCACCCACCTGCTGCGCGCCAACACGCGGGCCGGCTCCAAGCGCAACATCGAAGCCCACTACGACCTCGGCAACGATTTTTACCGGCTGTGGCTCGACCCGACCATGACCTACTCCAGCGCATTGCAGCTGGCGCCGGACGAGCCGCTTGAAGACGCCCAGCGCCGCAAGTACCGCAACATTCTCGATCAGCTTGACGCGCAGCCCGGCCAGATCATTCTCGAGATCGGCTGCGGCTGGGGCGGCTTTGCCGAGGTGGCGATCACCGAATACGGCTGCCGCGTGTTCGGGCTCACGCTCTCCCGCGAGCAACTGGCCTGGGCGCGCCAGCGGGCCGAGGACGGCGGCTGGGCCGACCAGGTCAACTTCGAACTGTGCGACTACCGGGACGTGCGCGGCCAGTACGACCATATCGTGTCCGTCGAAATGCTCGAAGCCGTCGGCGAGCGTTTCTGGCCCGGCTACTTTGCCCAGCTGCGTGCCCGCCTGAAGCCCGGCGGCCGCGCGGTGGTGCAAACCATCACCATCGCCGATGCGCTCTTCGCCAACTACCGCAAGGGCACGGATTTCATCCAGCGCTACGTCTTTCCCGGCGGCATGCTGCCGAGCCCCGCGGTGGTGGCCGCCCAGGCCCGCCAGGCCGGGCTGGAAGTGGCCGGCGACCTGGCCTTCGGCCTCGACTACGCCGAAACCCTGGTGCGCTGGCGGCAGGGCTTCGAGGCCGCGCTGCCGCAGGTCGAGGCGCTCGGCTACGACACGCGTTTCGTGCGCCTGTGGCGTTTTTACCTGGCTTACTGCGAGGCCGGTTTCCGGGCCGGCAGCGTGGATGTGCATCAGTTCCGGCTCTGCCATGCGACGACGTAGTGCGCGGGGATTGCGCCCGCTGGCGATCACCCTGCTGACCTTTACCCTGCTCACCGGCTGGCCGCCGCCGGTGTGGGCGACGGCGCCAGATCTGCCCGCCCCGGTGCAATCCCTCAACCCCGACTGGCGCCTGCTGGGCACCGGCGAAGCCCGCTTTCTGGGGCTGCGGCTCTACGACGCCAGCCTGTGGGTCGCCGGCGCGGCGTATCGCGACGATGCGCCCTTTGCGCTGTCCCTCACCTACGCCCGGGGGTTTTCACGGGCGACGCTGGTGGACACCAGCCTCGACGAGATGCGTCGCCTCGGCGGCGCCGACGAAGCCCGGCTGGCGCGCTGGAAACTGCTGCTGGAGCAGGTTTTTCCGGACGTGGCGGCGGGTGAAACCATCGTCGGCGTGAACCTGCAGGGCGGCGGCGCGGCCTTCTATCACCAGGGGCGCCTGTCCGGCAAAGTCGCCGACCCGGCTTTCGCCCGCGCCTTCTTCGCCATCTGGCTTGACGCGCGCACCCGCGTTCCGGCCCTGCGCGCGCGCCTGCTCGGGCAGCCGTCGTGAAGCCCGTGTCGGCGCTGCCGACGGGCGCGGTGCTGCGCTACGGCGTGCTGGGTTTGCCGCTGGCCTTTGCCGCGCTGCCGATCTACGTGCATGTGCCCAAGCTTTATGCCGGCGAACTCGGCCTCAGCCTTTCACTGGTGGGCGCCATTCTGCTGGCCACGCGGATTGTCGACGCGCTGGCCGACCCGCTGATCGGCTGGGCCTCCGATCGCAGCGCCTCGCGCCTGCGCCTGATCCTTCTGGCGCTGCCGTTTCTGGCAGTGGGCATTGCCGGCCTGCTGGCGCCACCGGCCGGGGCGGGCGGCGTGTGGCTTGCGGCACTGCTGGTGCTGGTCACCTTTGGCTACTCGCTGGCCAGCATCAACTACGCGGCCTGGGGCGCCGAGCTGGGCACCGACTCCGACAGCCGCACGCGTCTGGTGGCCGGCCGCGAAGGTTTTGGCCTTGTCGGCGTAGTGCTGGCGGCGGCCCTGCCGGCGCTGCTGGCCGCCAGGCTGCCCGAAGGTCTGGCACGGCTGGGCTGGATTTTCGTGCCCTTGGCGCTGCTGGCGGCGCTGGCCCTTGGCAGCCTGCCGGCAGGCCGCCGGTCGGTGGTGCATCACGAGGCGCCGTGGCCGGCCCTGCGCGGGGCGCTCGGCAACCGGGCCTTCGCGGCGCTGCTGGCGGTGTTTGCGCTCAACGGCATCGCCGCGGCGGTGCCGGCGTCCACGGTGTTGTTCTTCGTGGCCGACGTGATTCAGCGAGACGATCTCGGCGGTTTCTTCCTGGCCTTGTATTTCGTGGCCGGCGCTGCGGGGCTGCCGCTGTGGGTGTGGCTGTCGCGGCGGATCGGCAAGCTCAGGGCCTGGCTTGCCGGCATGGGGCTGGCGGTGGGCGTGTTTGCGTGGGCCGGGCTGGTGGGGGCGGGCGATGTGCCGGCCTTTGCGGTGATCTGCGTGCTCTCCGGCCTCGCCCTCGGCGGCGATCTGGCCCTGCCGCCGGCGATTCTGGCCGACCTGCTGGCGCGGGATCGCAGCGGGGCCTTGCAGGCCGGAGCCTGCTTTGGCTGGTGGACCTTTGTCACCAAGGCCAACCTGGCGCTGGCGGCCGGCCTTGCATTACCCCTGCTGGCGCTGCTCGGCTACACGCCGGGCGCGCGCGGCGAGGCGCTGGCCGCGCTGTCGGCGGTGTATGCGTTTGTTCCCCTCGTACTCAAACTTGCCGCCGCGGCTGCCCTGTGGGCGCTGCGTCGGCGCATCGAAGCGGAGACTGCATCATGAAAAAACTGGCTGTCGTGCTGGCGGGCCTGGTGGGCCTGGCAGGGTGTGCGTCGGTGGAGGTGGCCGATTACGCGGCCGAAAAGCCGGAGCTGGATCTTGCCCGCTATTTCAACGGCACGCTCGACGCCGACGGCATGTTCCAGGATCGCGGGGGCAAGGTCGTGAAGCGTTTTCACGTGGTGATCGAAGCCCGCTGGGCGGGGGCGGTCGGCACGCTCGACGAGCGCTTCACGTACTCGGACGGCAGCACCCAGCGCCGCGTCTGGACGGTGACCCGCAAGGATGCCAATCACTACACCGGCCGCGCGGACGACGTGGTCGGTGAAGCGGTGGGCGAAGCCCGTGGCAATGCGCTACGCTGGAGATATGTGATGGCCCTGCCGGTGGATGGAAAAGTCTACAACGTGGATTTCGACGACTGGATGTTCCTGATGGACGACCGGGTAATGCTCAATCGTTCGGTGATGAGCAAGTTCGGGGTCCGGCTGGGTGAAGTCACCCTGAGTTTCCGCAAGCGGGAGTAACGATGGCCTGGTTCCGCAGCCTGAATACGCCGATCTCCGACTGGCAGGGTCGGCGGGTGTGGATCGTCGGCGCTTCCAGCGGCATCGGTGCGGCGCTGGCGGCCGATCTCGACGCCCGCGGTGCGCGGCTGGCCCTGTCGGCCCGCAGTGCCGGGCGCCTGCGCGACGTGGCCGAGGGCATGCGCGACGTGATGGTGCTGCCCCTGGATGTGACCGACGCCGGCGCCTTCACCCCGGCGATGATGCAGATCCTCGACGCCTGGGGCGGGCTTGATTTGGTGATTCTCAACGCCGGCACCTACACGCCGCTGCGGGCCTGGGATCTGACCACCGACACCGCCCGCCAGACGGTGCACACCAACCTCCTCGGGGTGATGGACGGGGTTGCCGCGGTAGTGCCGCAAATGCTCCGCCAGCAATGCGGGGCGATTGCCATCGTCGGCAGCGTGGCCGGCTACCGGGGCCTGCCCAAGGCGCTGGCCTACGGGCCGAGCAAGGCGGCGCTGATCAACTTTGCCGAAACCCTGTATCTCGACCTGGCGCCCCAGGGCGTGTCGGTGTTCATCATCAACCCGGGCTTTGTCGCCACGCCCCTCACCGCGCAAAACGATTTCGACATGCCGGCCCTCATTTCGGCCGAAGACGCCGCCCGGCGCATCGTCCGCGGCTTTGCTGGCGGGGCTTTCGAGATTCATTTTCCGCAGCGCTTCACCCGCGTCATGAAGCTGCTGCGCTGGCTGCCGGATCGGCTGTATTTCAGCCTCGTCTCGCGGGGCACGCGCCCATGAGCGAGGTGCGCCGGCTGGATGTCGAACGCGTCGTGCGTTTTTACGAAACCCTGTCGCCGGAAAGCCTGGCGCACATCGGCAACGTGTATGCCCCCGACGCGCGCTTCAAGGATCCGTTCAACGACGTGCAGGGCCTGGCGGCCATCGAGGCAGTCTTTCGCCACATGTTCCGGCAGGTGCAGGAGCCGCGCTTTTGCGTCACATCGCGCATGGCCGAGGGCCGGGAGGCCTGGCTGGAATGGGAGTTCCACTTTCGCTTTCGCGGCTGGCGCGAAACCGAAATCCAGGTTGTCCACGGCGCCACCCGCCTCGAACTGTCGCCGGAGGGGCACGTGCTGGTGCATCGGGATTACTGGGATACCGGGGAGGAACTCTTCGCCCGGCTGCCGGTGATGGGGGCGCTGGTGCGCTTTCTGCAACGACGCCTGTCAGCATCCGGCCCGAAGGGCTGAAAACCCGAATCGAATTGTTTCAGAGTGCTTCGCAGGGTCGATCTGTAACGATGTTTGACATTCTGGCCGGCTGGCCTGTCTAGAATCCGCGCATTCCGTGCACCGCTTCCCGGTGACTCGGACTACCAGGAGATTCGGATGTTGACGCAGGCCGCCGGTGATTTCGTCTTCCAGCCTTACGCCCTGCTGCGGCGCGGGCAGAACAAGTGGGACGGCTGGTACGACCTGCAGCACAAGAACGGCAGCCCGATCCGCAGCTTCGTGCGGGTTCCGTCGCTCGAGGGCTTCGCGGATGCGGCGCTGGCCTGCCAGGCCGCCGAGATCCTCGCCGAGTGGGACATGGCCCAGGGCCACGTGCACCCCACGCGTTAAATCACCAGCTGGGTTCCCAGCTCGACCACCCGGTTGTTCGGAATCTTGAAGAAGTCCGTCGCGCTGGTGGCGTTCTTCGACATGAAGGCGAACAGGCGCGCCCGCCACGGGTGGATGTTGCGTCCGATGACACCGGGAATCACGGTTTCACGCGACACGTAGAAGGTTGTTTCCATGATCTCGAAGGACTCGCCGAAGCGCTTGCAGCTCTCCAGCGCCAGCGGGATGTCCGGATCTTCCATGAAGCCGTAGCGGATCACGATGCGCATGAAGCCTTTTTCCATGCGGTGCAGGTACACGCGGTCGAAATTGTTCACATAAGGCGTGTCGGTGGTTTCGACGGTAACCAGCGCAACCCGCTCATGCAGGATCTGGTTGTGTTTCAGGTTGTGGAGGAGGGCGGCCGGCACGTCTTCCTTCGAGCTGGTCATGAACACCGCGGTGCCGCTCACCCGGTGGATGTCGCTGCCGAGCACGCCCAGGAAGGCCTGCATCGGGATGCCCTGCCGGGCCAGTTCGCGGCGCACCAGCCGGCGGCCGCGGCGCCAGGTGGTGAGCACCGTGAAGGCCACCAGCGCCATGACAATCGGAAACCATCCGCCCTGGGGAATCTTCAGCGCATTGGCGGCAAAGAACGCGATATCCACCGTCAGGAAGCTGCCGGCCACCAGGGCCACCAGCAGCGGGTGCCAGCGCCACAGCAGCACCATCACGAAAGCCACCAGCACCGTGTCGATGAGCATGGTGCCGGTGACTGCGATGCCGTAGGCGGCGGCCAGATTGGACGAGTTCTTGAAGCCCACGACCAGGGCTACCACGGCGATGTAGAGCGTCCAGTTGGTGAAGGGAATGTAGATCTGCCCTTCGGCCTTGCCGGAAGTGTGGATGATCAGCATGCGCGGCAGAAAGCCCATCTGCACCGCCTGGCGGGCCACCGAGAAGGCCCCCGAGATGACGGCCTGGGAGGCGATCACCGTGGCCAGCGTGGCAAGGATCACCATCGGCACAAGCGCCCACTGGGGGCCCAGATGGAAGAAGGGGCTTTCGATGGCGGCCGGTTCGTTGAGAAGCAGGGCGCCCTGGCCAAAATAATTGAGCACCAGCGCCGGCATCACAAAGCCAAACCACGCCAGGCGGATCGGAAAGCGTCCGAAGTGCCCCATGTCGGTGTAGAGCGCCTCGCCGCCGGTGACGGCCAGCACCACCGAGCCGAGGGCCAGGAAGGCCAGCGCCGTGTGGCTGCCGATGAAATGGATCGCGTACATGGGGTTGAGGGCCGCCAGCACGCTCGGGTGGCGGGCGATTTCCAGTGCGCCGAGCACCCCGAGCACGCTGAACCAGCCCACCATCACCGGCCCGAAGAATAGCCCCACGGTGTCGGTGCCGCGGTGCTGGATGAAGAACAGGCCGGTGAGGATCACCAGGGTGATGGGCAGCACGTAGGCCTTGAAGTCCGGCGAGATGATCTCCAGGCCTTCCACCGCCGAGAGCACCGAGATGGCCGGGGTGATCATGCTGTCGCCGTAGAACAAGGCCGCGGCGAAGATCCCCAGCAGCGAGATCACCCAGGTCACCACCCGGTTGTGCGACTTTTCGGTGATCAGCGCCAGCAGGGCCAGCGAGCCGCCTTCGCCGCGGTTGTCGGCGCGCATGATCACGCTGACGTACTTCACGGTGACCAGTGCCATGATCGACCAGAACACCATCGACAGGATGCCGAAGATGTTGTCCGGGGTGACGGGGATAGGGTGGTGCCCGTTGAAGATTTCCTTCAGCGCGTAGAGCGGGCTGGTGCCGATGTCGCCAAAGACAACGCCGATGGCGGCAATGACGATCGGCGCCGTGGCCTTGCGGGAGTGCTCGTGGGACATATTCCTGTTTTTCCGTTTGGGTGGGGTGTCCGGCCGGTCTGTTCAGCGCATTCGGAAAGCGAAGCAGGCAAGATTCCTTTTCGCCGGATTCGCGCAGGGCGATTGTCCGTGTTTTGCACTGCAGCACGTTGACCGTGCTCAACGCCGCCGGCGCGCCCCGGCGCTGCTGCCGGGGCGGTCGCCATGGTATCGCCCGACAGGCATTCCGGGCGAATTCCTTGTCGCGGATCAACACGCCGACATGTGCCCCGAATTGGGCTTGACCTGTGCAAGAATGCACGTTCTGTGCGGCCCTCGGGCCCTTTCTCGGGATGCCTTCCATGGGTTTGCGATTCAAGTTCAACCTGGTTCTGTTTGGGGTCTTCCTCGCCGGTTTCGGCGTGGCGGGCTATATCTCCCACGATCTGCTGCACCGCCAGGCCCGTGACCGGGTGCTGGGCGAGGGGCGCCTGGTCATGGAGGCGGCGCTGGCCATCCGCGGCTACACCGTCGGCCAGGTCAAGCCCCACCTCATCGGCTTGATGGACAGGGAGTTTTTGCCCCAGACCATCCCGGCCTACGCGGCCACCGAAACCCTCGCCGAGCTGCACAAAAAGTATCCCGACTACGACTACAAGGAAGCCACCCTCAACCCGACCAACCCGCGCGACCGGGCGGCAGACTGGGAGGCCGATCTGATCAATACCTTCCGCAACCGGGCCGACAGCCGCGAGATCAGCGGTCAGCGCGACACGCCCACCGGCCCGGCGCTGTACATCGCCCACCCGATCCGCATCGAATCGCCGGCCTGCCTGACCTGTCACAGCACCCCGGATGCCGCGCCGGCGAGCATGCTCAAAGTGTATGGCGCGGCCAACGGCTTTGGCTGGAAGCTCAATGAAGTGGTGGGCGCCCAGGTGGTTTCGGTGCCCATGTCGGTGCCGCTGGAGAACGCCGGGCAGGCCTTCCGCACCTTCATGGTGTCGCTGGCCGCGGTGTTCGTGGCGGTGTTCGTGGCGCTCAACCTGATGTTGTCGTGGCTGATCATCGGGCCGGTGTCGCGCATGTCCGCGGCCGCCGACAAGGTGAGCACCGGCGACTTCGACCAGCCCGAGTTCCCCGAGGGCGGCCGCGATGAAGTCGCCGTGCTGGCAAGCTCGTTCAACCGCATGCGCCGAAGTCTCGAAAAAGCCATGCAGATGATCGACAGCTGATCCGGGCCTGCACACCATGACGCACCCAGCAGGCCCGCCGCCCGCGCATCAGAACGACCCGCTCGCGCTGCCCGGCGGCTACACCCTCAACGAGTACCGCTTCGAGCGGGTGCTGGGCGGTGGCGGTTTTGGCATGACCTACCTGGCCCACGACACCAACCTGGATTGCCGCGTGGCGATCAAGGAATACCTGCCCCGCGACGTGGCGGTGCGCACCCCCGAGCTGAACGTGCGACCCCGCTCGGCCGACGCGGCGAAGACCTTCGACTGGGGGCTGCAGCGCTTCCTGCTCGAATCCCGCGCGCTGGCGAGCTTTCACCATGCCGGCATCGTGCGCGTGCTGCGCTACTTTCGCGCCAACGACACCGCCTACATGGTGATGGAGTACGAAACCGGCCAGCCGCTGCAGAACTGGCTGGTGGGGCGTCTGCCCCTCGACCGGGCAAGCCTGCTGCGCATCGTCCGCCCGCTGCTCGACGGGCTGGAGGTTGTGCACAGGGCCGGTTTTCTGCATCGCGACGTGAAGCCCGGCAACATCTACATGCGTGCCGACGGCTCACCGGTGCTGCTGGATTTCGGGTCGGCCCGGCGCATCGAGCACGACGCCGTGGACCAGGCCCTCACCGCCGTGGTGAGCCCGGGCTTCGCACCGGCCGAGCAATACCACCGCCACGGCAAGCAGGGGCCCTGGACCGACCTCTACGCGCTGGCCGGCGTGATGTACTGGATGGTGACCGGCAGGCTGCCGCTGGAGGCCCTGGCCCGCCTGCGCGAGGACGGCATGCCGGCGGCGGCGCGCATCGGCAATGTGACGGTGTTCGGGGTCGGGCTGCTCAACGCCATCGACTGGGCCCTCAAGCCCGACGAGAGCGCCCGCCCGCAGGATGTGGCCGCTTTTCGCCGGGCCTGCCTGGCGCCGCCCACCGGTGGCGAGGGGCCGGTCGAGCCGCCGCTCGAAGCCCCGCTGCCGCTGGGCGTGTCGGCTGCCGAGGCCCGCAGCTTCATCGCCGCGGTGCTGTTTGCCGACGTGGCGGTGGCGTCCGGCGACGCTGCCGCGCGCACCGAGGGGCGCACCCGCCTCGCCCGGATGCTGACCCAGACCGTGGCGTCGGTGTCGCCGGCCACGCGTCTGGCGGTCAATACCAAGGAAGGCTGCGCGGTGTGCTACGTGGGCGACCCCGAAGACGCACTGCGTGCCGCCAGCCATCTGGGCGACGCGGCCGCGGGCGAGGGGCTCGGCATCCAGATGGGCATCAACCTCGGCCCGGTGCAGGTGACGCCCGACGCCAACGGACGCTCGCGCATCCTGGGCGACGGCATCTCCACGGCTTTTCGCGTGATGCGTTTTGCCGAGCCCGGCCACGTGCTGGTTTCGCGCGCGTATTTCGAGGTGATCCACCACCTCAAGCGCAATGCCGCGGCGTGCTTCCAGCATCTGGGCGTGCGCCGGGATGCGCAGGACCGCGAGCACGAAATCTTTGCCTACTCGGGCGAGGGGCCGGCCGCTGCCGCGCGCGGCGGGGAGGCCTCGCTGCCGCGGCCGATGGCGGGCAGCGACCTGAGCCCGGAGATCATCGAGGCAGTCGAGCGGGGCCTGGCGCAGCACATCGGGCCGATGGCCAAGGTGCTCGTCCGCAAGACGGTTCCCCGGGCGGCGAGTCGCATCGAGCTGTATGAACTGCTGGCCCAGCTGATTCCTGATCCGGCGCCGCGGGCGGCGTTTATGTCAGGGCTCGCAGGGGGCACGACAGGCGCTGCTTCGGCTACCCGCAGCCGGCCGCTGGCAACGGGCGCGGCATCGGCGGCGACCCCGCCTGCCGACGGGGGCGTTGCCGGGGTGATTTCCGACGAACAGCTCGCGCAGATCGAAAAACTCTTCGCGCGCCACATCGGCCCGATGGCCAAGGTGCTCGTGCGCCGCGAGGCCCGCAACGCAGACTGCCCGGAAACCCTGTGCCGGGCACTCGCCGGCCACATCGACAAGCCTGCCGAGCGGCTGCGCTTCTTGAACGACGCCGGTTATTGAGCGTCGAGCTTGATGCCGTGCTGGCGGCAGGCTTCGGCCAGGGTTTCGGCTGCGTCGTCGAAGTCGAAGTTGCGCAGGGCCTGTTCCAGCCGCGGGGCGTGGTCGGGAAAGGCGGTCTGGAAAAGTCCGGCGCGCACACTCAGCAGGCGCCCGGCGGCCATGTCGTAGTCGGTCAGCAGTCCGGCCAGCTCGTGGCAGGTGCTTGCCAGAAAATGCGGGTCGACCGGGCCGGCGGGCTGCGTTTCGGGGGCGTCTTCGGGGGGGAGTTTTACGGCCAGTTCGCTCATCAGCGCATCCAGCTCGGCCGCGAAGGCCTGTAATTCGGCATCGGGCGCCTGCTGCGGCTCGGCGCTGCGCAGGGCCAGCTCGAGGGTGAGGGCGACGGGCTCAAGGCGAACGGCGCCGAAGGTGCCGGCAAGGCCCTTTACCGTGTGCGCGCGGCGGATGGCGGCGTTGCGGTCGCCCTGGGCCAGGGCTGCGGCAATCACCGTCGCGGCGTTCTGTTCGGTGCTGATGAAGTCGCGCAGGAGCGCGATGTAAAGCTCGGTATCACCGTCCAGCCGGCGGAGTCCGGCGGCAATGTCGAGGCCTTCGACGGGGGCGGGGAATCCGGGTATTTCAATGGCCATGAGGGCTCCGTCGGGGGGCGGCGAATCCGCGGGCCGGGCCGCGGATGCCGGGGACAATCAGCCGATCATGGCTTTGCAGGCCTTGGCGCATTCGGCGCAGCTGTCCATGCATTCCTTGCACGGTGTGTGCTTGGTCGCGTGTTTTTTGCACTCGGCTTCACAGTTCTTGCAGACATCCACGCACAGCGCGGCAAGTTTGGGCGCGAACTTCGATTCTGCGCCGGCCAGGGTGATCAGCGCGCGGCAGGAGGCGAGCATCTCGCGCACGCTGGTGGCACAGGCGGCCATGGTCTTGTCGCCCTCGCCGAGCAGCATGATGCAGTGGGTCAGGCAGATTTCGCCCTTCTCGATGCAGATGCCGGCGGTGTCGAGAACAGCCTGCCAGGGGTGGGTGCCAGCGTGATGATGGTGGCTGTGCTCTTCGGCTGCGACGGCCGCGCCGGCTGCGATCAGGGCGCCGGTGGCGAAAAGGGCTTCACGACGGTTCATGGGGACTCTCCGGGTTACGGGTTGGCAGGCTCGGCGGGCTTGATGGCGCCGTCGAGGCGCTTGGCTTCGTCTTCACTGATGTACTCGAAAACACGCACGACCTTTTGTACGCCGTTGGTGGTGCGGGCGATTTCAGTGGCGGCGTCGCCTTCGCGGCGGCTGACCAGGCCCATCAGGTAAACGGTGCCGGCTTCGGTGGTGACCTTGACCTGCTGGATGTGGAAATCCTTCTGGTCCACGAAGCGGGCCTTGACCTTGGAGCTGATGTAGCTGTCGTTGCTGCGGGCGCCGAAGGTGCTGGTCGGGGCGATGCGCAGCTCATTGACGACTTCGCGGACATTGTCGACGGCGGCGGCCAGGCGGCCGGCTTCGTCGCGGCTGGCCTCGTTGAAGGCTTCGCCGGTGATCAGCAGCTTGCGGTTAAACGAGGTGGCGTTGGCGTGAACCTTGTCGCCGAGGCGCTCGTTGATCCACTTGCCGGCCTTCCACTCGATGCCTTCGTCCTCGAGGTAGGTGCCGGAGCTGCGCCGGTCGGAGACCATGGCCACGGCCATGCCGGTGCCGCCGACGATGACCGGGATGCAGCCCTGGGCGGCGACGAGGGTGCCGATGGAAAGGGCGGCCCAGGCGAGCGGCTTGCGGATGGATTTCATTCTTCTACTCCGAGAAAGAGGCAGTCGATGCCGTCGCACAGACAATGCAGGGTGAGCAGGTGGACTTCCTGAATGCGCGCGGTGCGGTTGGCTGGCACGCAAAGGTGGATGTCGTCGGGGCCGAGAAGTTCGCCGATCTGTCCGCCGTCCTTGCCGGTCAGGGCCACGATGCGCATTTCGCGTTCGTGGGCGGCGTGGATGGCTTCGATGACGTTGGCCGAGTTGCCGCTGGTGGAAATGGCCAGCAGCACGTCGCCTTGCTGGCCGAGGGCGCGCACCTGCTTGGAAAAGATCTGGGTGAAATCGTAGTCGTTGGCGATCGAGGTGAGGATGGAGCTGTCGGTGGTGAGCGCGACGGCGGCCAGCGGCGGGCGCTCCATCTCGAAGCGATTCACCAGTTCGGCGGCAAAGTGCTGGGCGTCGGCGGCCGAGCCACCGTTGCCGCAGGCGAGGATCTTGCCGTTGGCCATCAGGCTGTGGGTCATGGCTTCGATGGCGGCGGCGATGGGTTCGGCCATGAACTCCAGCGCGGCCAGCTTGGTCTGGGCACTGTCGGTGAACTGCTGGGCGATGCGGGCTACAAGATCCATGGCGGACTCCGGGGTAAGTGCGGCGGATTCTAGCATTCGCACCCCGGGCCGAGCCGCGGGCGCCAAATCCGCTTACAAACCGACAAAGACATCCACGCGCAGACGCTTCCAGGGATTGGGGTTGTCGGCCATCCGGCCGATGCGCCCGGCAATCGGCGTGCCCTTGTCCATCTCGGCGGCCACGTCGCGGTTTTCGGCGCGGGGCAGGTAGCCGAGCTTGGTGCCGCGCCATTCGACCCGTATCGCCAGGGGATCATGGGGATTGTCCGGCTCGCGGATCAGGGCCAGGCGGTCGCCCTCGCGCATCTCGTCCCACAGGATCTTGCCGCCGTAATACTGAAAGCCGGCCAGCGGAGAGCTCTGGACGAGGATGCGTACTGTTGGCTGGGCCAGCGCCGGCAGGCTCAACAGGAGGGCCGCCAGGGCCAGCCTAGCCCGCATCGAAAGCCCCCCGCAACCACTCGATGCGCGGCGGATCCAGGCCTTCGAGCAGCACCGCGTCGAAGCGGCAGGGCGCGTTGGCGTAGGCCCGCCCGGCACCTGCAAGCCAGTAGCGCGCCGCCAGGATCACCCGCTGCTGCTTGGTAGCCGTGATGCTGGCCGCAGCGCCGCCGAAGCGCGGGTTGCTGCGCAGGCGCACCTCGACGAAGACGACGCTGTGGCGGTCACGGGCGATCAGATCCACCTCGCCGCCGCGGCAGCGCAGGTTGCGCACCAGGATGGCCAGCCCGTGGCTTTCCAGGTATGCCGCGGCCAGGGCCTCGGCGGCCGCCCCACGCCGCAGGTGTTCGGCTTGCGTCGGCGTGCCCCCGCCCCCACAATCGGGCTCCCCCGCCTTTCCGCACCACGCCTGCCATGCTTTCTGCACCGTCCGACGCATCTTCGGTTTCTCCGCTCTCTAAGACATCGTCATTGTATGTGGTGGCCACGCCCCTGGGAAACCTGCAGGACATGAGCCTGCGCGCCCTGGCCGTGCTGCGGGCGGTGGATGCGGTGGCCTGCGAGGACACCCGCCACAGCCAGCGCCTCCTCGATGCCTTCGGCATCAAGACCCGCCTGGTGGCCCTGCACGAACACAATGAACAGGCCGCCGCCGGGCTGGTGATCCGCATGCTGGAGGAGGGCAAGCAGGTGGCCCTGATCACCGATGCCGGCACCCCGGCCGTGTCCGACCCCGGCGCCCGCGCGGTGGCCCGCGTCCAGGACGCGGGCTTTCCGGTGGTCCCGGTACCCGGCGCCAGCGCGGTGATCACGGCCCTGTCCGCCTCCGGGCTGGCCGACGGGCATTTCCACTTCCACGGCTTTCTGCCCACCAAGAGCGCCGCCCGCCGCGCCAGCCTGGAAAGCCTGCGCAGCGTGCCCGGCACCCTGGTGTTCTACGAGGCACCCCACCGTATCGCCGAAACCCTCGACGATCTCGCCGCCGTCTTCGAGCCGGTCCGCGAGCTGGTGGTGGCCCGCGAGCTCACCAAGATGTTCGAGCAGATCGTGCGCATGCCCATCACCGAAGGCCCCGCCTGGCTCGCCGCCGACCCCAACCGGGCCCGGGGGGAGTTCGTGCTGCTGGTCTCGGCCGCGCCGGTGGCTGAAGGCCTGTCGCCCGAGGCGGAGCGGGTGCTGGGCCTGCTGCTGGCCGAGCTACCGGTGAAGCAGGCCGCCAAGCTGGCGGCGGCGATTACGGGGGAGTCGAAGAACGCGCTGTATGATAGGGCGCTGGAACTTAGAGACGAGGGCTGAGTGGGGTTGGGACGGGGGGCTTCCGAAGGCACTGTCCCCGCAGGAGTCGCTGAACTGGCTGTCAGATGACTTCAAACCGAGGAAAGCAGGTTCAATCGGCAGGCCGCCTTTACTCGTAGTGCGACCACATCCTGAGTACGCGAACAACGCGTTCTTCGACAAAGACTTCGTAGACCAAACGGTGCTGGATATTGATTCGCCGTGAGTATGCGCCTGCGAGATCACCAACGAGTTTCTCGTAGGGCGGCGGGTTCTGAAATGGATCGTTCGACAGAACGGCCAGCAACTCCTGGGCCTTTGACTTCAATCCCGCTGCCGCCAACCTCTTCGCATCTTTCCCCGCGTGCTTGGAGAAGACAAGCTGCCAGCTCACCAGTCGAGTTCCTTGACGCTCTCGCCAAGGGGTTCAGCCATGCCTTCCTTGATGGACTCGCGCATGCCGGGAACCGACAAGAGATACAGCGTTTCCTGAATGGACTGCCAATCCTCGGCTGACACCAGGACCGCGCTCGTGCGCTTGCCCGCGATGTGGATAGGCTGATGGGACTCCGCAGCCTGGTCGATGAGGCGATACAAGTTGGCCCGTGCTTCGCTTGCGGTGAGGGTGGTCATGGTTGCTCTCCGGTGAGAGTTGCTATGGTACGTATTTGCGTACGTTGTATCAATCGATACTTGAGTGGCCGGCGTGTAGGTCTGCGTAGATTTCGTTAGTATCAAATGCGATACTATAGATACCTATTTAATGTTCTTGTGTGTCGCTGCCAAGATTGAGTAGAACAATCTAGATGTGATGAGTACTGCAGAGGCTTGGTGGTTTTCCGGATAAGCGCGTTATCTTAACGGGCATCATATTTGTTAGAGTCCATCGAAAACAAGGTTTCTCAGACGCTCTGGCCACATGCAAATCCTGATTAACGGTTTTATTTCTGGAATTGCCATCGCCTTACTGGCCATGGCCTTCCAGATGGTCTACCTCCCAACCCGCGTGTTGTTCGTCGGCCTCGCGGGTCTCTACACATTGGCGCCCTATCTCTTTCAAATGGGAGCGTCTGAGCTGGGCGGATGGATGGGAGGGTTGCTGGTTTCCCTGTGCGGCGTAGTTACCTTGGCTGTCCTGTTCGAATGGGCTAATCATGCCCCGTTGACCCGCAAGCGCGCCTCCGAAGGCGCGCATCTGATCGCCTCGCTAGGACTCTATATCCTGGTCGTTCAGGTGGTGGCCATGATCTGGGGCAACGAGACGCGAACTTTGCGAACTGGGCTGGACGTGACCTATGCCATGGGCGACACAATCCTGACCCAATCCCAGCTCCTCATGGGTGGCGTGGGTTTGCTGCTCCTGTTGGCCGTGCTTGCCATGCTGTACCTGACCGACATCGGTCTGCGCCTGCGCGCCCTGGCGGACAACCCCACCCAATTCGCGCTCTACGGCTACAACGTGGATGCCCACCGGCTGCTTGCCTTTGCACTGGCCGGTGTCCTGGCCACGGCGGCATCACTGCTCACTGCCCGAGACATTGGTTTTGACCCGCACACCGGCCTGAACGCCACACTGCTGGCCATCGTGGCAGTCATCATCGGCGGCCGGACATCCCTGATCGGACCAATCATCGGCGGCTTGCTCCTGGGCCTCATCCGAGCACAGGTGGTATGGCAATTCTCGGCACGCTGGCAGGAAGCTGTTACCTTCCTTGTGTTGGCATTGTTCTTGCTGCTACGACCGCAAGGACTTTTCGGACGCGAAACCCGCATCGAAACCACCGTTAAATGAACTACCTCATCCACCTGCTCATCTACCTGGACATCTACGTGATCGTGGCCCTGAGCCTCAATCTCGTGGTGGGGTATTGCGGCATGCTCACACTCGCACATGCGGGCTATTTCGCCCTCGGCGGCTATGTCTACGCCCTGTTGGCCATAACTTTGGGCTGGAGCTTCTTTCCTGCGCTCCTGGCGGCCATCTTGATCGCCACCATAGTCAGTCTGGCTGTTTCACTGCCAGCCTGGCGGCTCAAAGGGGATTTCTTCGTGTTAGGCAGCCTGGCAGTGCAGGCTCTCCTCTTCAGCCTGTTCTACAACTGGTTCGACCCCCAGGCCCCCTTGGGCAGTTGGAGCAATCTGACCAACGGACCGTTCGGCATCGCTGGCATTCCCAAGCCGGACGTACTCGGTTACAACGTTGCCGATCCAATCAGCTTCCTTATTCTCGCCACTCTGCTGACCGTGATCTGCGCCGGTATTTTCTGGCGCTTGAAAGCATCTCCCTGGGGGCGGGTCCTGATCGCCATGCGCGAGGACGAACTCGCCGCCCGCGGCTTGGGCAAAAACACTCGTCTGCTCAAGGTCCAGGCCTTGGCCATCTCCTGCGGTCTGGTTGCCGTGGCCGGTGCTCTGTACGCGAGCTACATCGGCTATCTGGACCCCAGTTCTGCCACCCTGAATGAGAGCATCCTGATCCTGAGCATGGTGCTGGTCGGCGGGGTGGGCAACTTTCGTGGACCAATCGTGGGCGCCATCATCCTCATCACCTTGCCCGAACTGCTGCGCTTTCTGCATTTGCCCGATGCCCAGGCCGCCAACCTGCGCTTGGCCTGCTACGGTCTATTGCTGGTGCTCATGATGCACTTCCGTCCGCAGGGCATCAGCGGCGAATACCGGTTGAAATGATGCAAGCCACACGACAATCCTCCCATTCACCAACCGCCGCCACCACACATCAGACGGACAACCGGCAGGCACCGGTTATGCTGCGCGCAGAAGGGTTAAAGAAGCGCTTTGGTGGCCAAGTCGTGCTGGACGGCGTGGATCTGGAACTGCGGCGGGGTGAGGTCGTGCTGCTGCGCGGCGAAAACGGTTCCGGCAAGACCACCCTGCTCAACATCCTCACCGGCAACCTCGAGCCCGATGCTGGAACCATCCGCTACCAGGCCGACGACACGCCCCGTACCTACCGCTTCCCCCGCCACTGGTGGCAAGAGCTGAACCCTTTCGACCACTTCACGCCGGAATTCGTCGCCAAGGAAGGCGTGTGCCGTACCTGGCAGGATATTCGCCTTTTCAACGGCCAGACCCTGCGCGACAACATCGTAGTCGCTGAACCTGACCATGCCGGGGAAAGACCCTTGTTTGCGCTTTTCGCGCAGGGCCACGTCCAACGCACTGAACAAGAGATGCATCAAAGGGCTGATGCCATGCTCGTCCGTCTCGGGCTTGCTGGACGTGAAAGCTCGTCTGCGGACAAGATTTCCCTCGGTCAGGCAAAACGTGTAGCCATCGCGCGTGCTGTCGCCGCTGGCGCCCGCGTTCTCTTTCTAGATGAACCGCTTGCCGGACTGGATCATTCCGGCGTCACACAGATCCTGGAGTTGCTAGAGCGCCTTGTCCGTGAACAAGCCGTTACCCTTGTCATCATTGAGCATGCTTTTAACCATATCCACCTGCACGGCTTGGTCACTACCGACTGGCTGCTCGAGAACGGCAAGCTGGTACCAAACGGCCATGCGGCACAACGAACCGAAATTCATCATATCTATCCATGGATGGAGTTCTTTATCGACGATGCAAGTACCGTCATCGACGAGCCACTACCAAATGGTGCCAGACTAACGCGCATTCGACGTTCAGACCGAGCGGTGCAAAACGAAGAAGCCGTCCTGGATATCAGGCATCTCATACTCAAGCGCGGCTCCCGCGTCGTGATCGGTCTTGATGACGAACAACAGGAAACCGGATTCAACCTCCGGGTTTTCAAAGGTGAGATTGCCGTACTCCAGGCGCCGAATGGGTGGGGCAAGAGCTCTCTGTTGGCAGGCATAAGCGGCCTGATACCGGTATTCCAAGGCGACATTCTCCTTGGTGCCAAGCCGATAAACCGCCTCCCGGTCTGGGGTCGCGTCAGAGAGGGCTTGCATTTGATCCCATCGGATCACAACGTCTTCCCGGACCTAACGGCCCAAGAGGCGCTCAGGCTCGCCGGACAGCAGGATGCGATAGCCGAGTTGGGCATTCTTGCCCGGCGCCGCTCGTCCGAACTCAGCGGTGGTCAGAAACAACGCCTTGCCCTCCTAGCGGAACCGAACTGGGCTACCCCTCAGCTACGTATGTTCGACGAGCCTTTCGCCAACCTCGATATCGCTGCAATTCGTGCTGCTGCGCAACAAATCCTATCTCAAACCACGAACGCGGTGCTGATAGCGCTGCCCTCGACAACCTAATCAGCAACCATCCAGGAAATACACAGAAATGCTTAACAAGAAATCGTTCATTGCCTTAATAGGCATTGCGCTTTTCGCAGTGCTTGTCTCCGTGGCCATTCTCCCAACTAAGCCACAAGTCGGAGATGGCGGCTATAAGGTCACAGTTGCGGCGAACTACCCCTTGAGCGGGGAACTGGCGTTCTACGGTGAAGAATTTCGTGACGGCCTTTTAATGGCGGTCGCTGATAAAGGAAACACACTTGCCGCCGGAACGTCCATCGAGTTCGAGTGGGGCGACAACCGCTTCACCCCAAAAGATGCCGCCACTGTCCTTCAACGCCACTTGCAGAACCCCCCAACCATCTATACCTCGGCGTTAAAACCGCAAGTCATGGCAGTGGAAAAGGAGGTGGCCGCTGCCGGCATTCCCCACTTGGCATGGGTTCTCGACTTGACGCCCAACCCCGCCGGAACCACAAATAACTTCCGTACCTGGGTGAGTTTCAAGCTGGAAACGGATGTGTTCTTCGAATACGCGAAGAAGAAGAGTGCCAAGAACGTTGTCCTTTCGTACGTCAGCCTCCCCAGCAGCGAGGCCGCCTACGGCCAATACCTCGCGGACCGTCTGCGTAATGAACTAGGCGCCAGCGTCGTAATTGAGCGCTACAACCCGGATATAGGCGCCGGCGATTTCAAGAACATCGCTGTGCGTATCGCCTCGAAGAAGCCCGATTTGGTAATGATCAATGGATTCATTCCCCACATGGTGGGCCTCATCAAAGCCATGCGTCCTTTGGGGATCATCAAACAGGGCAAGACGATGGCTGCGCTGGACATGCTGGATGCCGCGGGTGCGCTGTCACCGGAGGAGTCGGAAGGCATTATGGTCGCAGCCCCGCCATTCATGGTCGATCCGGATTCGGAGCAAAAGGCTTGGGCATCACGCTTTGAACAGAAGTATGGCCGCAAACCCTCTTACCATGCCGCGTTTGCCTACGATGCGGGACTGACGATCGTCGACGCGGCGACACGACTGAAACTGCCGGCATCATCGCAGGATTGGCTTGCCGCCATCCTGCGCACAGATATCAAAGGCGTTACGGGCCCGGTCCGCTATGGTGCCGACCAGAGTGTCATTACATCGTTGCAGCCGGCGATCTATCGCAATGGCGTTCTCGTTCCCCTCATGGGTGACCAATGACGTCAAAGCTTAACCACGTCTCCCCTGACAGATGTTGAAACCCTCGCAAAACTGGCAACCCTGCTTCGTCGATCCCTGGCGAGGTGTGGCGCACTTCGATGGACTGACCATTGAAGCCGACCCCATCACTTCCCACAGGCAAGACCTCGTTCTCCCCTGCATCGAAGATGAGCAGGTGTATTTCTGCCGAATGCTCAAGGCTCTCCTTCCCAGCGACGAAGACAGAGTGGGCAGGCACGCGGTTGACCTTGGTATGGGGTCAGGCGTCTTATCTCTTTACGCGGCATCGCTGGGCATGCGGGTCACCGGAATTGACATCTGTGATCGAGCCCAGCACTTCGCGAGCTACAACCTGAGCAAGAACCGTCAAGTCTTTATCGACAGCATTGATGAGCGCGTCAAGTTTGAGCCTTTCGACTGGAATGATCCGACGCAATTACAACCGTTAAAGGGGCAGGCTGATTACGTCCTCGTCAACGCCCCATTCAGCCCCTGTCGGGATGGGCACCACCTTACTCGCTGCGTATCCGGTGGAGTCCTGGGCCAAGACGCCTTCTTGGAGACGCTGCCTATTGCGTATTCCTTGCTAAAGGAACAGGGGCGGGTTTATGCCATCCAGTTGTTGCTGACTGATGATCAAGGCAAGCCTAAGAACGACCTCTTTAATGTAACGGGGTCAGAAGTTGACCGTTGGTCGTCCGTACGTGTCTTCACTGCAATGGAGTCCATACCCGTGCGAGAGTTTCTGGACGACCAGTATCGTTCCGATTCCAACGCTGCAAGCAGTGTCGCCTCAGAAACGTACTCGAACGATTATTTCTGCCTTGCGTTCATTGAGTTGACTAAAGATAGGGATGCTCGGAAGCGTGAAGTTGAACTCGTCAAGCCAGCGTCCAATCCCCTGGCGCCTTTGCCAAACTGGACATGGCCGGCTCGCATACTGATGCATCGTCTGACATCTGAGAACCACTTACGCTTTCCGCAGATCACGCATGAACCTGGGAACGGCCCAATTGATGACGCAGCCGAAGCCAAGGCGCACCTTTGGATGTCCGCCATTGCCCTTTTCCTCCAGCGCACCAACCCGGACTCGGCTTTCCGGCCACCAACCGGCGATTCACTGCCTGACGAAGTTTCGAAGGTTCTTACGCAAACCCAGGTGCAGATCGATCACTGGATAAGGCACAACGACTTGTTGCGCGGCCCATCCAATCCGGACGGGTTCGACTGCCTCATGGTTGAGGCTGTGCCATGGCATTTCGCCACGAGTCGCCTCAGATTGCGAACGGAAACCGCGATCTGGGCGGGCACGGCAAACGGTGGTGACGAGATGCCCGTTTCCAGGGCACTAAACAGGGTTTTGCTCGAGATATCTCGCTTTGTCAAAGAAGATCGCTCGATATTCCTGCACCCGGAACATCTCAGGAAAAACAACGCGCAGGCTTGGCAGCAAGCTGTCTGCTTTCAACGATCAGAATGCGAGGACGACACACAGGAGCCGACACAGTTACCCGTACTTAAGCTCAACCCGCCCGCTATCCGCCATGGCCACGTGTCATGCAGCTCGCATTTACATGAGCTCAAGAAATTCGAGATGCGCATCGAGAATCCCAGCACTGCAACCTTCGAATCGTGTCTGCGGCGAGCGTTGCGGGCATACACAGGAATCATGCGTGTTGAGGGCTTGTTATCCGGGGGGAGCAGTCAATGCTATTTCATCTCGCTGCCGATGCCTTTGCTCAAGCCAAAAAGCAGTCATGCCGAGTCCGGTATTGTGTATGTGTACGCTTGGTGCGCCAAACCTTGGTCGACATCACATGAATGTCAGGTTGCCGATCTCGCGCGCCTGGCTTCATTTCTTTATGAAGAACGTTATTCGGAGAGCACTCGATCCCAACTAGACCTGTCTCTTCGTCAGGCCATGTTGGTCTCAGCAGCGCACGAGACGAAGAAGCTGATTGACCTGATCGAACCAGGCATCTCCAAGCCTTTTGCGCAGTTGGTGAAGGACTATTTACAGCTCCAATTGGAACAAACCCTCGGTCCGACGTTTGCTAAATTTTGTCATTTATTAGACTCCCATGTGGATCTACGGGCTACCTTAAGCGAACTGAGCGCATTGGCCTATGTTTTCGAGAAGCTACGTCATAAGAATGAATATGATCCCGAGACATTAAATGTGGAGCAAATCAGCGCCTGGAGAGAAGAAGCAAGCAGCACGATATCAATCGTTACTGAGACGGATTGCGTAATGGACACTTCTGTCAAACAACTCCACTTCGCTGCGGCATTTATTGCAGGTCTACGCAATACAATTGCACACTGCTCCAAGCGAGGTAATGACGCCCGCGCAATCAATATTACGGCCGTGGCTGGGTGCATTCAAATAATTAATAGTTATACCAATAGCAATAACGGAGATGAAGACAAAGAACCAATGAGGGTTAAGCGGGAACAAGGCGTCCCTGGGACAGAATCCGTGATTAAATACCACGAACGCCAGCTATTTATTGACAATCCTGATTATCAATCTCGTTCCGGGATCAAAAAATTGTCGTGTGAGGAACTTGGAAAGAGTATGTTTCGTCATACATGGGAAACAGATATTGTTGTCCCAAGGGCTGACAACGAGAAGATGGCATGAAGACGATATACCTGATAGACGATGATGCTGGTCGGCATCTTCAATTGGCAGCGCTTATCGACTCTCTTAATGCTTCGCTTCCAGACTTGCCAGAATATCAGGCGGATAATTGTCCGAATGATCGTAATGCCGCAGTTGCAGTTGCTGACAATAGTGTTAATTGCATTAACGTTTGGACCGCTATTACCGCAGCGCCGCCAGATTCAATTTTTCTTGTTGACCTCCATTTGGGTGATGTTAGCGAAGTCACATCGAGGAGGGAGTTATCTTGTTATATCAATAACAGCACTGAACCTTGGGGTGAGACGGCAAGATCGCTACTGAATGAAGCGACCGATATCCACAACCAATTACTGACCGAATACAGCACGGCAGTGCTGGCGTGCGCAGTACTGAAAGCGCGAGAAATCCCGGTCATATTGATATCAACGGCGGCGGGCAGCAGAGCCTTCCGGCCTTGGTGCGATAGCTGGCGAATTCCCTATGCTCCGGACCGTTATGACTATCAATGGAAGTCGTGGAAAGAAGAGATAATCAAACTACACCGTCACCCAGACTCAATAACGCGACAGATACTCGAACTATACGCACAACCAATAACTAGCGATTCTAATGCATGGCTCCATGATTGGTGCGAAGAGAATGTGGAGCTAGGTCAAAATATCTGGAATTGTTCATTCGGAGATGATATGAACACGGCCGACTGCCAAAACAAGGCCATCCATATTAGGCAGAAAGCATGGGGATTGTCTGATTCGCCGTCAAGACCGATGAACAAGTCTGTAGTGCTTGATGCTGTTAAGAAACTCAACTTCGATTTCTCCGTGGAATGCATATGCGATAATTTTGTTTTTCCACGAGAACCGGGAATTGTGTTTTTGCTGTCTCTTCGAGAATTAATTGTAGCTTTGGGCAAGAATAATCCGAAGCCGGAAGCTGTGCGCTTTGGTAATGAAAAAAACCGATACTTTGTTTCAGTGGAGCTGCAAGCCGCAAATCAATCCGAAATGATTGACCGCTTACTACGCAAGGACTGGATAGCGCATAAAACGTTTACCGGGCAAGATCCAATCTGTGAGCAGATACCCAGCGGAGGCTTCTCAGAGGCTATTTTCCATTTCTGTCATTCCCGTCTTGCCGGCATTTCAGGTGACGAGGATTGGGTGAAGTTGTTCAGAAACGGTTCCAGGAAATGGGTGGCGTGGCCCTGCTTGACCAACAAAGGCATTACCTTTTATTGGTAGGGCTAATAGCATGACAGCGAAGATCGGGTTTTTTGATAAGGATCAGGATCAATATGGGCTTGCAGGGTACGCAACAAGTTGCCGCCTTCAATTTTATGCGTCTGTTGATGATGCGCTTAAGTCCTCGGTAGATTGCCTATTTGTTCATGTGCGCGATTCTGACTGGACAAAGATTTGCGGCACATTGCCCAAAGAACGCGTTGCTCTGCGGTTTACCAGCTCGAGTGGGTACCCACGCTCACCGCCGGAAGGCAAGCACGGGAATTGCTTTCGCTGCCTCAAGCCGACAAAAAACGACGGAAAACTCACTGAACATGATTTCCATGCCCTCGTCGCAGCATTTGGCGATATCGAAATTGTCAACCAACTCAGTACATCCATACCGAGAGAAATTAGAGATCTTGTAGCATGGTCAACTGTTCACCGACTCCGGGCGCTCCACATACTCCTGCAAGCCTGCATGGCAGAGTTGGGAAACAACCCAAAACATGGAGCTGAAGCTATTAGTATACTTGGGTGTCTGCCCGTGCCCAGTTCGTCACACGCGAAGGTGAACCGCGTTGAATTGTTTTGCCGAGTTCTTGCCGACTTTCCTTGGCCTGATTCCAAATCATATTATGATGCGCAAGAAGAATTGTATGAA
The DNA here is from genome assembly GCF_030157465.1 of Zoogloea sp. Classification (GTDB taxonomy): domain Bacteria; phylum Pseudomonadota; class Gammaproteobacteria; order Burkholderiales; family Rhodocyclaceae; genus Zoogloea. The sequence continues at coordinate 15,761 of NZ_JAOAUU010000003.1, read as the reverse complement.
AGCGTAAACAAGGCGCTTCAACATGAATTGGGCGTAAGAGTCCTGAAAGACGAAGACCCGATTATTCATGATTTGGTTTGCGGGGTGTTCAATGCTGTAGACCCTGATGCCCCGCTGGCCTGGGAAACAATTAAAAAGGCATTTCAACGGTTAGATGTAGTACTGGGAATGCTCAGGCGCGATGCATCATGACGAACTCTGAGTGGGAAAACAAGCGTTCTACTTTCAACCATGGCTGGTTGAAGAACAGACTTATAGCCTGTCTTCTGAGGTGCAATCGGGTCGTGAGTGGATTGGTACAGGACGAAGACGCACGGAGTGACTTGTTGGATCTCTTAATTGGCTGGGAGGCGGTCCGTCCCTCCGCAGTCGAGGTTCTGTTGGTAATGGAGTCGCGTGCTCACAATGCACTCGACCCTTTGTCGAGCGATTCCCTGACACTTGGGGAAGTCACCTGCCGCTACCTTCTGGAGGTCGATCGCCTTCGTTGGATTCAGCTTACGAATGCCGAGAAACTTGTCAACGATGCGTCGAATGCCCTGGATGAATTCGACAATGCGATCCGGCGGACCTGCACGCGACTTCAGGGCTCTGGCACGATGCCGGATGCCGAACTGCTTGGGAACCTCGAAGAACGCGCCCGTCGTCTTGGGTCTCTGTTTTCGTCCCTCACACTCTGTCATGACTCCATCCTCGCCACCGATGAATACGTTTGATAGTCAGGCTGCCACACTTCGTCAGCGCTATGGCAAATGCGGTAAAGGGATCAGCCGTCTGATAGTCCATTTGGCAAAAAAACTCGAGTCGTCTGGTGGTGCGCAAGACCACCAAAATCAGCACTGCCAGAGTGACCATGAACTGCTCATGCAGATCAAGGTATTGGAACTGATCCATCTTACCCTTCATACCCACAGCGAGATGCCAAGTGTCACACTCGACAGCTACCGCGAATTGGCAGGGATGCAGGTGATGCGGGGGGTGTTCTCCCCTGAATTTGCGACCGATAGCTATCTGTGGGCTAACTATATTGCTCAAAGGGGTCTTGTAGATGGGAAGTCGGTGTTGGAGATGGGCGCCGGGAGCGGCATAATTTCCCTATACCTCTATAGGAATGCCACGCCTAGATACATTTGCGCAGCGGACGTGAGCAAGTACGCCGTGATCAACCTGCGTGCAAACGTCGATCGGTTCGGTATCGACGAGTCTCGGTTTGAAGTCATCGAAAGCGATCTTTTCAGTTGCATCCCTTCAGAGAAGCGCTTCGATGTGATCCTGTGGGCCATGCCATGGATTCTCAGTGAAGACCGGCTTGTACGGCAGGTGCTGGAGGATTGTGATGATCCGTGTGAGAAGGCCTTGCTGCGCTCGATTATCGATCCAGGAGGGGAATCTGTACGGAAAGTCATCTCCGACGCCAAGAGTTTTTTGAACCCGTGCGGAAAGGTGCTATTGATCTCGTCGGATTTCCTTCCAAACGAGATGATCCGGAGCCACGCGGAGGCTGAGGGTTTTCTCTATGAGCAAACGGTTTTCGCAAGGAATGTCACGGTGGTGGAAGCGACTGGCATGGCTTTGGATCTTTATCACCTTGAACTGACTCTGCAATGACAATGACAATGACAATGACCTTGCCGCGCCTGCTCATACTCGACGATCTCTTCGGTAGAGTCGTGCCCGATGGTCGGAATGCCGACCGCGAGAATCTGTGCGCGCATTTCCTCTGGCGCGATGTCACTGGCGATACCGCGGCAAGTGCCAGTCGGCAGAAGGTGCTCAAACCGATTGCCGATGCCGTATTTCACCGGGCGCAGTTCCCGCTCGAATCCCCTATCGGCACGGTGGTTGAGAATGATCTGGTCTCGGCGATGAATATGGTCCGTAGTGGTTGGCACATGGATGCGTACCAGGCTGGAAATGCCACCCCCACCTTGCCTTGGAGCATGGTTCTGCTCGATCTTTGCTTTTACACCGGCGAGGTCACTGAAGAGAGCCAAAAACGGGCGCCTGGAATGCCAGAGGGGCGGCAGGGCGATGACGATCCCCGTGGTTACTTCGGCCTCAAGCTCTTGGCCGAGATTTCTCGCGAGTTGCCAGATTTGCCGGTCGTCATTCTTTCCACCAAGCCAAGGGGGGATGTCAGCCTAGAGTTCAGTCGACAAGGCGCCCTTGGTTTCATTTCACGGGATGATCCCAATGGTGCGGATATCCTGAGAGAAATGCTCTGGCAACATGGGCTGCTGAGCGATCCTTCCGGTGAAGTGGTGGGGAGCTCTATTCCGGTCCTGATGGCATTACGAGAAGCCCGACGAGCGGCTTCGCATAGGGGGAGCCTGCTGATCCGGGGTGAGCGGGGAACTGGTAAAGAATTGCTTGCCGCGTATGCCCAAAGGGTATGTACGAGTGACCGTGCGAACCGTCCCTTCGTGACTGTGAATTCCGCGGTCTTACGCACGGAACTGTTCGCCTCGGAATTGTTCGGCATCGAGCCCAGGACGGCCAGCGGCGTGGACGGCAAGATCGGCCTAGTGGAAGCGGCAGATGGCGGAGACCTCTTCCTGGATGAGATAGCCGACATGCCACCCGAGGTTCAGGCCGCGATTCTGCGGGTTCTGCAGAACAAGCAGATCACCCGGGTCGGGGCACGTCAGCCCAGGGCAGTGGACGTGCGCTTCATTTCCGCCACCAATGCCGATCTGGAAAACGATCCGCGTGGCTTCCGCGCGGACCTGCTGGACCGTCTGCGCCTGGGGGGCACGCTCTGGTTGCCGCCGTTGCGTGAGCGGGTGACGGACATCCCGGTGCTGGTGGAGCGCTTCGTGCGCGAGGCGGAGGCCCAGCGTCCCGGCACACTGCATCGCGAGATCACCGCCGAGGCCCTGGACCGGCTGCGCACCTATGACTGGCTGGGCAACGTGCGCGAGTTGCGGACCTGTCTGTTCGATGCAGTGAACCGATTCCCCGATGTGGAGCACTTGGTACCCGGCCATCTTCGCTTGAAGGAAGGGGCGGTGTCGGTTGCGGCCAAACCGCCGGTAGTGGAGTCGTGGGATGCTCTCCTTTCCGTGCCATCTATTGAGAAGGAGTCCATCGATCTGGATGGCTGGTTTGCCGTGCAATCGGCATTGCGCTTCGATGCCCGCGAAGTCACCCGCTGGTCTTGTCGCCTGGGCGAACTCCAGCAGGCCCAGGCCTGGCTACTGGCGCGCTACCTGCTCGCCGCCCTGGAGGCCACCAAGCGGCGCACGCCGGAACACCCCGAGGGGGTGCTGCAAATCCACCCCGCAGTGCGGTTGATGACCGGTGACGCCACCCTGACGGCCTCGCGCGCCGCGGATGTGATCAAGCGTCTGCTCGGTCCACTGGAAGGGGAACTGTGGGGGGACCTACGGGAAGCGCTTGGCATTGCCTTGCGGCTGCGCCCACGATCTCCGCGCGCGGCTGCCATGAGGTCCTAAGAGGGTAAGCAATGCGACATTTGATCCTTGCCCATTCGAAACCTACCGCCCACGCACTTGGTGCATGGTTGGCATTGCGGGGTGAGCGGCCGATTGCAGAGCTTGATGACGACCAACGGGTGATCGTCTGGGAGGGGCGAGAAGGTTTGCCCGTCGTTCAAGCGTTTGATCGACTGGCTCGCGCCTTAGAGGAGGCCGCTTATGGAGGCGGCGAGATGCCTTCCCGTCATCGGGTGGTGGTGTTGGTCGATGGCATCGCGCGGCCGGATGACTTGAATGTCGTGGCCCAGGGCGGAGGATGGGAATCCCTGCTCTCCATGCTGATCCTAGCCTTCCCGGAGTTTCGCTGGGTGTTCGGTGTATGGGGCGCTTCGAATGCCGACGCGAAAAGGGTAACAGAACTGGCCAAGCACCATAGCCTCATATCGCTGTTTGGCCCGGGCGAGTCCGATCCGCTGTTCGATGCGACAGGCCTACGCGACTGGATTCGGGAGCGAACCAACCATTGTCTTGAGCATGAGCTGAAAGATGATCTACGTCTGCCCCTGCGCGAAGAGAGGGCCGCGATCATCGAGGAAGAACAGTCGTATCTCTATTTCAACGGCTATTGCGCCTATCGCTTCGGTTTCCGCGCCGATCTGATCGCCAGTTGGCAGCGGATGAAGAACACCTTCGGGAATAAGGGCAAACACCCCTATTGGCTGCTACTGGAGGACATGAGCTTGAATTTCCCGGATCGGGAAAAAGGGATCAAGCTGCATTGTTTGCGGGGGGAGCGTGCAAGAGAATGTCCTCAATTGGATTCCATCAATGCCGCGGTTGAACGGTCCCGCCAGCGCGTTCTCATCACGACCGGACAGACTCGGCCGGGGGATGACACGCTGAGCCGTAACCGGGATTATCTTAGGGAAAAGGCCCACGGGCGCGGCACCTTGGTGCTCAAGCCGGCCAGCGGCTTGTTCGACTTGTGGGAGCAGGCTGGGCTGATGCGCCGTTATGACGGAGTTTCGCATACTGATTTCGCCCCCTCCCATCGTTGGCCGCCAGAAAAGCCAGTTTTAGCCGGAAAGGCGGATGGGCATGGGGCGCCGGGAAAGTTGCTTCTGGTTGCGGAAAAGCTGATTGAGCGGGCAGAGGCGATCAAGTCACAGGTCAGGTCGGTTGGTGATGCGGTGCTCGGCGCCACGCTGGCCGCCGATGCCTTGGAGCTAACTGGATGCCGAACACCTACTTCTGCAATCCAGGCGCTGTCCCTTAAGCATCAGTTCGAAGTCATGGCGGAGTGCCAGTTTTCCGGGGTGGAGTACCACATCCACATTGAACCGCGTATCTCTGACATCACCCGTGACCTCGAAGCCATCTGTCTGTGGTTCGGCGAGGGTAAACGCGAGTCCGCACGTCTTAACGCACACATGCATATCCTAAACCAACTAGTTCGTATCCTGCGCGAATACAACCGGTTCGACGAGGAACAGATTTGCATGAACAAAGTACGTAGCCTCCACAGTACGCTATGGATGAAGTCTCGATCTTGGCGCTCTATCTTCTGGCTACCCATTCGCTATGTCGAATATCTACTGGAGTCGTTTCTGCGTTTCGTGGGCGTCTTAGGAATTTGGGTAGCTGTGCTGGCATTCCTCTTTGCCCTATATCCCGCAGACCCGAACCCGTCTGACTGTGGTCTGGTGCGCTTTGGGATAGGGTTGGAGAACGCCATTACGTCCTTCTTTTCCGTCGGTGCGCCGATGCAGCATTTAAAGATTGTGGACGATCCTTCGGTGGGTTTTGTGGTGGTGAGCATGATTTCCATCATCAGCGGTTTCCTACACCTTGGCGTGCTGATTTCGCATCTTTACAGCGTTGTATCGCGGAAGTGACAGATGACCACGTGAGGTAATGAAGGGGGATTTCATGATGGAAACTGTATCCGTGGGTCAACTACGAGCCACCCCTCACCGCACATGATTCCCATCCCTCCCCAGCAGCGTCACCTCCACATACCGTGACCCCACCCGTTCCCCCGGGCTGAAGCGCACCTTAAACCCCCCAAGGTCCAGATCCAGGTTCTCCAGCGACTGCATCACCGCCGCCGGGGTGGGGGTGCCTTTGCTGCGGCGGATGGCTTCGATCAGGACGCGGGCGCCGACGTATTCCTCGAAGCTGGTGTAGGACGGGGTGTCTTCGGGGGCGAAGCGTTTGAGGGCCTGGTGGTAGTCGCGGGCGATGCGGGTGACGCCGCTGAAGGGGGAGGGCATGACCTGCGTGATGCCGACGCCCCGGGCGGCGTCGCCGCCGGCGAGTTGGTGCAGTTCGCGTCCATTCACTACTGAGATGCTGAAGAGCTGGGTGCCGGGGTGGGCGGTCTGGTAGGCCTTGACGAAGGCGGCGGTGGGGCGCACCACGCCGATCATGATCACGGCCTGGGGTACGCCGCGGGCGATGTCTTCGACTGCCCGGGCTACGTCTTCGGTGTTCTTCTCGTAGCTGCCCTTGCTGACGATCTTCATGTTGTGGCGGGCCAGGGCCTTTTCGACGCCGGCGAGGCCGGCCTGGCCGAAGGGGTCGTTCTGGTGGAACACGGCGATGCGGGTGAGGCCGGTGCCGACAAACTGGCGCACCATGGCTTCGGTTTCGTCGCCGTAGCTGGCGCGGATGTGGAAGATCCAGGGGTTGAAGGGGCTGCGCAGGGGTTCGCCGCCGGTGTAGGGGGCGACCAGGGCAATGCCGCCCGTGGACAGCACGCCCTGCTTGAGCAGTTCGGCGATGTTGCCGGTGCCGGCATAGCCGATCAGCGCGGCGGCCTTGTCCTTGCGGATGAGTTCCTGGGTCAGGCGCAGGGTTTCGGCGGTCTGGTAGCCGTCATCCTTGAGCACGTGCTTCAGGGTGTGGCCATTGACGCCGCCGGCCGCGTTGGCGGCATCGATGGCGATGCGTACCCCCAGGGCCATGGCCTGGCCGGTGGAGGCCAGGCTGCCAGAGAGGGGGGCGCACTGGCCGATCACCACCGTGTCGGCCCGCGCCAGCCCTGATCCCAGTAGCGCAATGAACAGCAGGCAGCCGAGTCGCCGCCAAATCTCCGTGTGCATTTTTATCTCCCCATCGTAATTTCTGATGGCGGCAGTATGCAGCATGGAATGTTGATTTCCTGTGATCGGATGTTGCGCTGCAATGTGACTTACTTCTCAGCGCCTATCCCATTGTCCTTGTTGTGTCAGCCCTCGCCTCCCTGCAGCCCGTATTTGCGGATCTTGTCGTGCAGGGTGGTCTTGGGGATGCGCAGGGCTTCGGCGCTGCGTGCCAGGCTGCCGCCGTGGCGGCGCAGCTCGGCGGCGATGAGGCTGCGCTCGAAGCTCTCCACCGATTCCGCCAGGGACGCGGGCGCCGCCTCGCCCGTGGCAGTGCCGAGGATGTCCTTGCCGACGCCGAGCACGATGCAGTCGGCCACGTTGCGCAGCTCGCGCACATTGCCCGGCCAGGTGTGGGCCATCAGCTTGCGCATCTGCTCCGGCGGCACCGCCGGCAGCGGGCGTTCGTGGCGGTGGGCGGCGAGGAGCAGGAAGTGCTCGAGCAGCAGGGGGATGTCCTCGCGCCGTTCGCGCAGGGGCGGCAGGTCGATGGTCACCACGTTGAGGCGGTAGTACAGGTCGGCGCGGAAGGTCTGGCGCTCGGCACGGTCCTTCAGGTCGTCCTTGGTGGCGGCCACCACCCGGCAGTCCACCGGCAGTTGCTGGTTGGAGCCGAGGCGTTCCACCACGCGCTCCTGCAGCACCCGCAGCAGCTTGATCTGCACGCCCATGGGCATGCTCTCCAGCTCGTCCAGGAAGAGGGTGCCCTTGTTGGCGTATTCGATCTTGCCGATGCGCCGCTTCTGGGCGCCGGTGAAGGCACCGGCCTCGTGGCCGAAGAGCTCGCTGTCGAGCAGGTTGTCGGGCAGGCCGCCGCAGTTGAGGGCAACGAAGGGGCCGTCCTTGCGGGGTGAGAGTTCGTGCAGGCACTGGGCGATGAGCTCCTTGCCGGTGCCGGTCTCGCCGCGCACCAGCACGTCCACCCGGGTGCTGGCTACGTCGGTGACGAGCTGGCGCACCCGGGCCATCTGGGGCGAGCGGCCGATGAGCTTGGCCTCGGCGCCTTCGCGCTGTTCCAGGCGGCGGCGCAGGTCGAGCACCTCCAGGGTCAGGGCGCGTTTCTCCAGGGCGCGGCGCACCACGTCCACCAGCAGCTCCGGCGAGAAGGGCTTCTGGATGAAGTCGTAGGCGCCGGCGCGCATGGCCTCCACGGCCAGGGTCACGTCCCCGTGGCCGGTGATGATGATCACCGGCAGGTCGGCATCCATGGCCTGGCAGCGGTGCAGCACCTCCATGCCGTCGGCCTTGGGCAGGCGCATGTCGGTGACCACCACGCCGGGAAAGCCCGGCTTGAGGCGCTGGAAGCCTTCCTCGGCCGAGCCGACGCCCTCCACGGGGATGTCGGCGAGCATCATGGCCTGCTCACAGCCGAGGCGCACGTCGGGGTCGTCTTCGATGATGAGGGCGCGGAGTTCCGGAGTCATAGGGGCAGGAGGAGGGCCAGGGGTGGAAAGGCGGGCGACTTGCAGGGGCGATTTGTAGGGGCGACTTCAGTCGCCCGCGGACTCCGATCAACGAATGGTCGTGATTCGACGTGCGGATGGGCGACTGAAGTCGCCCCTACAGGCGCTCCAGTCATCGTCGTTTCATCGGGCATCGGGGGGCTCGTTCTCGCCTGGGGCGGCGGGCAGTTGCAGGATGAAGCGGGCGCCGCCTTCGGGGCGGTTCTCGGCGGTGAGTTCGCCACCGAACTCGCGCACGATGTCGCGGGAGATGGCGAGGCCCAGGCCGAGGCCTTCGCCGGCGGGCTTGGTGGTGAAGAAGGGCTCGAAGAGCTGGCCGTTTTCAGGCAGGCCGCTGCCGCTGTCGGCGATCGACAGCACGATGTGGCCGGCCTCGTCGGGGCCGGCTTCGATCAGCAGCTCGCGGTGTTCGGCGTCGGCCATGGCGTCGGCGGCGTTGCGGATCAGGTTGATGAGCACCTGCTCCAGGCGGTTCTGGTCGCACCAGGCAATGTCGCGGCCCGGCTCGCAGTGGTTGGTCACGGTGATGTCGGCCTTGGCGAGGCGCTGATCGAGCAGGAACAGGGCGGCGCCGACGGCGTGGGCCAGATCGGCGGGGGCGGGGATGGCCGGCGACTTGCGGGCGAAGGTCTTGAGCGGGGTGATGATGCGGCCCATCTGGTCGGCCAGGCGGGCAATGATGCCCAGGTTCTGTTCGACGGTGGCGAGGTTGCCGCGCTTCATGAATTCGATGGCGTTGCCCGACAGGGTGCGCATGGCGCCCAGCGGCTGGGCCAGTTCGTGGGTGATGCCGGCGGCCAGCTTGCCCAGCACGGCGAGCTTGGCGGCCTGCACCAGTTCGTCCTGGGCGGCGCGCAGGGTCTGCTCGGCCTGCTGGCGTTCGGTCACTTCCTTGCGCAAGCGGGCGTTGGTGTCGGTGAGGGCCTTGGTGCGCCGGGCGACCTTGCTTTCGAGCTGGGCGTTGGCCTGCTCCAGCAGGGTCTTGGCTTCCAGCTTTTGCCCGACGATGCGGCGGCGCTGGGCGACGACGAGCAGCAAGAGCAGCACGAAGCCGGTGGCCACCGCCGCCAGCGCGGCATGGCCGAAGGCCTGGGCACGCACCGGGTGCAGGTCGGAAAAAATGTGCAGGCGCCAGCCCAGCTCGGGGAGCGGCCGGCCATGCACCAGGTAGCTGCCGGCAATGTCCTGGCGCGAGCGTGGCGGGTGCTGGCGCAGGTTCATGTGCACGATCTGGCCTTCCGGCCCCACGGTCTGGTCGATGCGCACCGGAAAATCGCCAATCAGGCCGTCGTTGTAGAGGCGGCTCATCTTGATGTCCACCAGGGTGTCGAGGGGCAGCGGGCTGAGGGCCGTGTAGCGCCATTCGGGCACCGAGGACAGGATCACCACGCCGTTGCCGTCGGCGATCAGGGCCGGCGCGCCGAGCAGCTCCCAGGCCTTGTCGAGCTGGCCGAGGCTGATCTTGATGACCGCCACGCCCACCACCCGTTCGCCGTCGCGGATCGGGTGGGACACGAAGTAGCCCGGCTCGCCGCGGGTGATGCCGATGGCGAAGTGGCGCCCTACGCGCCCGGCGAGGCCGTCGAGGTAGTAGCTGCGAAAGGACAGATCCTCGCCGATGAAGCTGTCGTCCGGGTGATCCCAGTTGCTGGAGGCCAGCACGATGCCGCGCTGGTCCACCACGAAGATGGCGATGCTGCCGATGTGTCCGTTGAGGCGCTGCAAGAAGCGGTTGGCCGCCAGCACGCTGGCCGGGCTGCGCGGCGTGTGCATCACGTTGAGCACTTCCTCGTTGAGCTGGATGGTGGCCGGGATGTGGGCATAGCGGTTGACGATGCCGTCCACCGCGGCGGCAAACAGGTCGAGCCGGTGGCCGGCGTCGGTGCGCAGGGTTTGCATGCCCTGGTACTCGCTGGCCCGGTAGCCGCCAAAGCCGATCAGGCCGATCGCCAGCAGGAAGGCGAGGACGATGAAGGGGTTTGGCGACAGCTGCCGCGACGGCGGCGTCTGGGGCGTGGAGGAGGGCTCGGGCATGGGCTGGCGTTGGGCGACCGGGTTTCAGGCTGCCTTCATGATAGTGCCGGGCACCGGACATGGCACGGGCTGCCGTGCCGGTGCCCGGTGGGTCAGGGGTAGATGCCGCGCATGGCGCGGGCTTCGAGCACGCGGGAGCAGGCCATGATGTAGGTGGCGGTACGCAGGTTCACGTTGCGGGCGGCGGCCAGATCCCAGATGCCCTGGAAGGCTTCGGTGAGCACCCGGTCGAGGCGGTCGTTGATGTCCTTCTCGGTCCAGAAGAAGCTCGAGGCGTTCTGTACCCATTCGAAGTAGCTCACCGTAACGCCGCCGGCGTTGGCCAGCACGTCGGGCAGCACGATGCAGCCATTGGCATTGAGGATGTCCTCGGCCTGCGGCGTGGTGGGGCCGTTGGCGCCTTCGACGATCAGCTTCGCGCGAACCTGCCCGGCGTTGGCGGCGGTGATCTGGTTTTCCAGCGCGGCGGGCAGCAGCAGGTCGCAATCGACGCCCCAGAAATCGGCGTTGGCGATGACCTCGGCCTCCGGGTAGTCGAGCAGGGCGCGCGGGTTGCCATTGAGAAAGCCGAGCAGCGCGTGGGGGTTGATGCCCTTGCTGTTGGCAATGGTGCCGGCGGCGTCCTGGATGGCGACGATTTTGGCGCCGGCGTCGTGGAAGATCCGCGCCGCCGCGTTGCCCACGTTGCCGAAGCCCTGGATGGCGATACGCGCGCCTTCCATCGGCATGCCGAGGCGCTGCATGGCCTCCCGCGCCACCACGTAGCAGCCGCGCCCGGTGGCGTCCTTGCGGCCTAGGCTGCCGCCCATGGAGATCGGCTTGCCGGTAACGACGCCGGTCTGGGTGCTGCCCTGGTTGATGGAGTAGGTGTCCATCATCCAGGCCATGATCTGCTCGTTGGTGTTCACGTCGGGGGCGGGGATGTCCCGGTCCGGCCCGATGATGCTGCCGATCTCGCTGATGTAGCGGCGGGTCAGGCGTTCGAGTTCGGGCATCGACAGTTCGGCCGGATTGACCCGCACGCCACCCTTGGCGCCGCCGTAGGGCAGGTTCACCGCCGCGTTCTTTACGGTCATCCACGCCGACAGGGCCATGACTTCGGACAGCGTCACGTCCGGGTGAAAGCGCACGCCGCCCTTGCCGGGCCCGCGGGACAGGTTGTGCTGGACACGGAAGCCCTCGAAGTGACGGATGCGCCCGTCGTCCATGCGCACCGGCACATCCACGATGAGGCAGCGCTTGGGATGGCGCAGGGTGTCGATCCACGCGGCCAGCGGGCCGAGATGGGGTTCGACCCGTTCGAGCTGTTCGAGAAACATGCCCCACGGGCCGATGTGGGCGGGGTCGAGGAAGGAGGGCAGGGTGGCGGTGGTCATGGTTTGTCTCCGGCGGTTTTAGTTGTGGTGAATCAGTGCTGCAGGATCTTGGCGAGGAACTGGCGGGCGCGCTCGGAGCGCGGCGCGCCGAAGAAGGCGTCCTTGCTGTCGTCCTCGACGATCTGCCCCTTGTCCATGAAGATCACCCGGTTGGCGACCTTCCGCGCGAAGCCCATTTCGTGGGTGACGCACATCATCGTCATGCCCTCCTGGGCGAGTTCGACCATCACGTCGAGCACCTCGTTGATCATCTCGGGGTCGAGGGCCGAGGTGGGCTCGTCGAAGAGCATGCAGATCGGGTCCATGCACAGGGCGCGGGCGATGGCGACGCGCTGCTGCTGGCCGCCGGAGAGCTGGCCGGGAAACTTCTCGGCGTGGGCCTTGAGGCCGACCCGTTCGAGCAGCTTGAGGCCCTTGGCGCGGGCTTCGTCCCGGTTGCGGCCGAGGACTTTCTCCTGGGCGATGGAGAGGTTGTCGGTGATGCTCATGTGCGGAAACAGCTCGAAGTGCTGGAACACCATGCCGACCCGGCTGCGCAGCTTGGAGAGCTTGGTCTTCGGGTCGCCCACCGAAATGCCATCCACGATGATGCTGCCGGACTGGAAGGGCTCCAGCCCGTTCACACATTTGATGAGGGTGGACTTGCCGCTGCCGGACGGGCCGCAGACGACGATGACTTCGCCCTTCTTGACCTGGGTGGTGCAGTCGGTAAGAACCTGGAAGCTGCCGTAGTGCTTGGAAACGTTGTCGATGGAGATCATGTCGGGCTCCTTGGGGTCAGTGCGCCACGTGGGCGTTGAGTTTCTTTTGGTAGCGGCGCACCAGTTGCGAGGCCGCAAAGCAGATGAAGAAGTAAACCGCGCCGGCAAACAGCAGCAATTCCACCAGCCGGCCATCCCGGTCGCCGACCTTGTAGGCCGCGCCGAAGAAGTCGGCGAGGGCCGACATGTAGACCAGCGAGGTGTCCTGGAACAGCACGATGGCCTGGGTGAGCAGCAGCGGAACCATGTTGCGGAAGGCCTGGGGCAACACCACCAGACGCATCGCCTGCGCGTAGGTCATGCCCAGCGCCGAGGCGGCGGCCACCTGGCCCTTGGGCACGCTCTGGATGCCGGCGCGGATGATTTCCGAGTAATAGGCCGACTCGAACAGCGCGAAGCCGATCATCGCCGACGTAAGACGCACGTCGGTGTTGGGGTCGAGGTTGAAGAAGCTCCGCAGCAGCTGCGGCACGATCAGGAAGAACCACAGCAGCACCATCACCAGCGGAATGGAGCGGAACAGGTTCACGTAGCCGGCGGCAAACCACGCCAGCGGCTTGACCGGTGCGAGCCGCATCATGGCCAGCAAGGTGCCCCACACGACGCCGAAGATGACGGCGCTGACGGTGATCTCCAGCGAGATCTTCATGCCCTCCCACAGGAAGGGCAGGGCGCCGGGGATGGAAGACCAGTCGAAGTCGTACATCTCATTTACCTCCCAGGTAGCCCGGCACGCGGGTCTTGTTTTCGAGGTGGCGCATCAGCGTCATGACCACCACGTTGATGAGCACGTAAAGCAGGGTTACGGCGATGAAGGATTCGTAGGGCTGGGCGGTGTAATCCACCAGCTGGCGGCCCTGCGCGGCGAGTTCGAGCAGGCCGATGGTCGAGCACACGGCGGAGTTCTTGAAGATGTTGAGGAACTCGGAAGTGAGCGGCGGCACGACCAGCCGGAAGGCCATCGGCAAGAGCACGTGGCGATAGGTTTGCGGCAGCGTGAAGCCCAGCGCCAGGCCGGCGTTCTTCTGGCCGCGGGGCAGGCTGTTGATGCCGGAGCGCACCTGTTCGCACACCCGTGCGCTGGTGAAGAAGCCCAGGCACACCATCGCCGAGACGAACTGCTGGGTGACCGGATCGAGCTTTTGCTTGAAGGCATCGCCGAGGCTGGCCGGCAAAAGCTCGGGCAGCACGAAATACCAGATGAAGAGCTGCACCAGCAGCGGGATGTTGCGGAAAATTTCGACGTAGGCGCTGGCGAGGCCCGACAGCCATTTGTTGGGCACGGTGCGCAGCACGCCCATCAGGCTGCCCAGCGCCAGCGCGATGAGCCACGCCGACAGGGACAGCAGCACGGTGGTCTGCAGCCCCGACAGCATCCAGCCCAGGTAGGTGCTGTCGCCCGAGGCGGCGGGGCTGAGGAAGATGCCCCAGTTCCATTGGTAATTCATGTTGGTTTCCTTGTTTGCAGGGGCGACTTCAGTCGCCCATCCGCGCGTTCAATCATCGGCATGTAGTTGACCGAAGTCCGCGGGCGACTGAAGTCGCCCCTACAGATCCGCCGGTCCGATCAGTACTCCATGAACATCCGCTGCAGCTCCCTGGTGTCGCTGGTTCTGGTCAGGGCCACCGAGGCGAGGATGCGGGCCTTCTGGGGGTTGAGGTCGTGGGCGACGACCCAGTCGTACTTGTCGTCGGGCTGCTCGGCGTTGCGCAGCACGAAGCCGCCGCCCGTCACGCGGGACGAGCGGATGATCTGCACGCCCTTGCCGCGCAGCGCCTGCAGGGCCGGCACCACCGCGCCGCTCACCGAACCGTTGCCGGTGCCGGCGTGAATCAGCGCCCTGGCGCCGCCCTGGGCGAAGGCCCGGTAGGCGGTGGGGGTGGCGTTGCCGTAGCCGTAGGCGATGTCCACCGGGGCCAGCGTGTCGATCGCATCGATGTCGAACTCGGTGCCGCGGGTGTGACGCTTGGCCGGGGCGCGGAACCAGTAGGTCTTGCCCTCGACGATCATGCCCAGCGGGCCCCACGGGCTCTTGAAGGCTTCGGTCTTGATGTTGACCGTCTTGGCCACGTCGCGGCCGGTGTGGATCTCGTCGTTCAGGGTGACGAGCACGCCCTTGCCGGCGGAATCCTTGCTGCCGGCCACGGCTACCGCGTTGTAGAGGTTGAGCATGCCGTCGGCCGACATGGCGGTGCCGGGGCGCATGGAGCCGACCACCACCACCGGCTTGTCGGTCTTGAGCACGAGGTTGAGGAAGAAGGCGGTTTCTTCCAGCGTGTCGGTGCCGTGGGTGATGACGATGCCGTCCACGTCCGGCTGGCGGGCCAGCGCCGCGACGCGCTTGCCGAGGGTGACCAGATGCGCGTTGGTCATGCTCTCGGAGGCGATCTGGAAGACCTGCTCGCCGCGCACCTGGGCAATCCCGGCGAGTTCCGGCACGCCGGCGATGAGCGCGTCCACCGGCACCCTGGCGGCCTGGTAGGTGGCGCTGTTGGCAACGCTGGCGCCGGCGCCGGCAATGGTGCCGCCGGTGGCCAGGATGACGACGTGGGGCTTGTCGGCGCCGAAAGCGGCCGAACAGGCGACAAACAGCGCGCTGGCGGCAAAGAGGCTGCGGATCGTGACGGGTTTCATGATCTCGGATTCCTTGTGGGCATTGGGGTGGAGGCGATCAGACGGGGTGGCGGCTTATTCGAACGCCTTGTCGTTGGGCGCCTTCAAGAGCTTCTGCATGGCTTCGGAGATCGGGAAGTTGAGGTTCAGGCCCTTGGGGGGAATGGGCTGGGTGAACCACTTCTTGTAGATGGCCTCGGCCTCGCCGGAGGTCATGGCCTTGGCCAGCGCCGCGTCGGCCACCTTCTTGAAGGCCGGATCGTCCTTGCGCATCATGCAGCCGTAGGCCTCGAAGCTCTGGGGCGTGCCGACGATGGTCCATTCGGCGGGGCGCCGGGCCTTGGCCAGCTCGCCGTAGAGCAGGGCGTCGTCCATCATGAAGGCGACGGCGCGGCCGGTTTCGAGGGTGAGGAAGGCCTCGCCGTGATCCTTGGCGCTGATGATGTTCATCGCGAGCTTCTTGTCCTCGTTCATCTTGCGGATGAGGCGCTCGGACGTGGTGCCGGCGGTGGTCACCACGTTCTTGCCGGCGAGGTCGGGGAAATCCTTGATGCCGGAATCCTTCTTGGTCATCAGGCGCGTGCCGATGACGAAGATGGTGTTGGAGAAGGCCACCTGGCGGGCGCGTTCGGCGTTGTGGGTGGTGGAGCCGCACTCGATATCGACGGTGCCGTTCTGGACCAGTGGAATGCGGTTCTGCGAGGTGACGGGGGTGAGCTTGACCTGCAGGTTCGGCATTTTCAGCTCGGCCTTCACGGCGTCGACCACCTTGAGCATCAGCTCCTGGCTGTATCCGACCACCTGCTGCTTGTCGTCGTAGTACGAGAAGGGGATGGAGGATTCCCGGTGGCCGAGGGCGATGGTGCCGCTGTCCTTGATCTTCTTGAGGGTCGGCGATTCCTGGGCCAGGACGGGCTGGGCGAGCAGGGTGGC
>NZ_JAOAUU010000058.1 GCF_030157465.1 Zoogloea sp. | reverse complement strand
AAGTGCATGTGCGCTGCGCGATTCTGAATACGTTCAACCGGCTTGGCATGCCGGTTACGGTCGCTCAGGCCTGAAGTCCGTCTGGGGTTGGAGTTACTTGGCTTGAGCTAGAGTTATGCAACAACGCCGTTACGACGTGCAAAGAGCTTGTCTTACGTCCCTGCGGAAGTTTTGTGATGCCCGTGAGTCGCTGGGAGAGCTTGATACAACGAGTAGCCGGTTTTGGTTTGGTGGATAGAGTTTGCCGTGCTTTTTGCCACGTTGAAAAATCCACCCTTGGCTGACCAATTTACGAATCAAGCCGTCGATTTCTTTGTTGGAGCAATATCTCATCGCCTATTTCGGTATTCGGGGAGGGAACTCCCTCCCCGTGATTTGCCGTCCGTTACTTGCGTGGCGGGTTATTACCGCGGCCACCGCCAGATGGATAGCCGGTTTTGCTTGGGGCGTTGTCGAGATGGAATGTCATAATGCTTCTCCTAAAGTTTGGCTCGGAGTGATGAACGAATGTGCTCGTCCGAGTCCTGTCGGGCACAATCGGTTTGATGCTGGAATTGGTGTGTGGCGGCTAACTAGTTTCCGGGGCTAACCACGATTGAATCTCTTCTATGGCTAGCCGAATATCCGAATGACGCCATGGTGCTGTCACCAGTTCTCCCGAGGCGAGTTCTTCCTCCAAGCGAATCCGATAACGAATTCCACGTGGAATTAGGCGGTCGGAATAAGGTGGTTCTAGGTGAAGATCAATGCAGTGATCTCCTGCAACTCGCCAATACTGACGTGGGTAAGCAGCGAGTTTTGGCTCCAGCCGCTCTCGAAGGTCTGCCAGCAGCCGGCTAACCACCAAGTAATGGCTACTGCTTTCACGAGCGAAGTCTTCCTTGGTGCGAATATGAATTTCGTCCAAGCGGCCAGTGACTAGTTCGGTTCCGGTGGCTTGACCATAACTACCTTCATGTTCGGTAACTATCAGGCGTAGCTGCTCTATCTTCTGCGGTGATGTTGGGGCCTCAAAGGCTGAAACGAAGTTGTATGTCCTGCGCGCCCAATCGGTAAGCGGATCGGCAATTAGGTACTCGTCCCGCCAAGACTGAGCTACCCAGCGAAGACCGTTCGCATCGGGCTGGCAACGCACAAAATCGATGCGCATCAGGTCGCGGTGCGATGGGCGAGATATTTCAATGCGATACCAGTAGCCATCGCGCCATATTCGGATCGTGCCGTCAGTGGCGGTTTCGTTGAAATCTTCCTCGACCTGCTCTTTGATGTGCCACCTGATTTGCCCCGCACCATGAAGGATGTCGGAGCGATTACATACGCGTGAGGCAATCGTGATAAACCAGTGCCCCTTCAGGTTCGCGGGTGTTAGCAGTTCGGATTCGCTTAATCCGGTATAAGCGACGAGATCAGCAATTTCTGCTGGATTACGACCAAGCTGAACAGCTTCAATGCGCTCGCTGATATCTTCTGCCAGCCATTCAATTCCTTCATCTTGGCTTGAAGCATTTAGATTGGATAAGGCGGAAAGCAGTGCCTGGTTGTCACCGTTGGCAATCTGCTCACCGATCAGTTTGGTGATTTGCTTCAGGTAGTCGGCAGAGTCAGGAATCTCTTTGCCTTCGAGAAAAGCGAGCGAAACGTCGAGAGCTTTAGCAATGGCCTCGGCGGTTTTCCTGCTCGTGCTCCCTGTGCGCTCAATGCGCTGATAGTTGGCCGTCAGCGTCGCTTCGGAACTTCCTCGGCCCCAGTTCGGATAATGGGTGGAGATGGCGTTGGATAGCTCGACGAGGGATAGCCCCTTTTCCTTCCGCAGGCTACGTAAGCGCTGCTTGTCGAGCTTGAATGATGGTCTGCCTCTGGTCATGCGTCCTCCGTTTGTTGAGTCGCATGATCACGCTTTTAATTAATGCTGTAAATTGAGCATAAATACAGCATTTAAAATGCTATGCCTTGGGGGGGTTCTATAAATAGTTGTAATACAGAATTGCCGGTGAGCGTGACTTGCCGCTGGGATGGTATTGACCGTCGCTTCGCAGCAGTTCCAGATGGCCTTGAGCGAGAGCCATATTGCATGGTTCTGTCCAGGATCAGGGAGAAAGGAGCTACAGCGAAGCGGAAGAAAAACAAGAAGAACAGGACCGGACAATGTCCAACCACATCCTACTACCCCATCTCAACCAGTTCCTTCGGGATCAGCAGTTCATCTGGCACATCACTGCCAATTTCAATCGCCCTACGACCTATGCGGCAGGAAGGGACAAGATCAAAACTTGGGCCTCCTTCGTTGATCGCAAACTGCATGGGCGTCTTTACTACCGGAAGCCGATAGAGCAGCGCTTGTTCTTCGTCGCGGCGTTGTTGCATAACCCTCTGGCCGGCCCCCTCCCGACACCGACGTGTCCGATTTGCGCCTTTGCGGGGGGCGAAGTCCGGCCTAAAGTACGAAGAGTGGCCGGCGCCCTGCCCGGCCTGTTTCGCCATGAAACTCCACCAGCTCTCCGTTTCCGAAGCCCTCGCCAGCGTGCGCAGTTCGGCGCAGGGGCTGGCTGCGTCCGAGGCGGCGGCGCGGCGGGTCGAATACGGCCCCAACCGGGTCGAGCCGCTGGCGCGGGAAGCCGCCTGGCTTCGGCTGCTGAAGGAATTTACCCACCTCTTCTCGATCATCCTGTGGATCGCCGCCGGGCTGGCCTTTCTGGCCGACTGGTTCGATCCCAGCCAGGGCATGGCCCGCGTCGGCTGGGCGGTGGTGCTGGTGATTCTCGTATCCGGGCTGTTCTCGTTCTGGCAGGAAGTGCGCGTCGAACGCACGCTGGCGGCCTTGCAGGGGTTGTTGCCGCAGCAGTGCGAAGTGCTGCGCGACGGCGCGGTGGCCCGGCTGGCGGCCGAGGCGCTGGTGCCGGGCGACGTGGTGCTGCTGGCCCAGGGCGACAACGTGCCGGCCGATTGCCGGCTGATCGAGGCGTTCGGGCTGCGCGTCAACCGGGCCACCGTCACCGGCGAATCGCGCCCGCGCAGTTGCGACGCCGCGCCGTCCGCCGAAGAACTGGCGCTGGCCGCCCGCAACATCCTGCTGGCCGGCACCTCGGTGGTGTCAGGGCAGGGGCGGGCCGTGGTGTTCGCCACCGGCGCCCACACCGAGTTCGGGCGCATCGCCCACCTCACCCAGGCCGCCGCCGGCGAGGATTCGCCGCTGCGCCGCGAGATCGCCCGCCTGAGCCGCAGCATCGCGATCCTTGCGCTGTGCATCGGCGCGGCCTTCTTCGTGATCGGGCAGATGGCCGGGGTGCCCTTCTGGCGCGACGCCATCCTGTCGCTGGGCATCATCATCGCGCTGGTGCCCGAAGGCCTGCTGCCAACCCTGACGCTGTCGCTGGTCCTCGCCGCCCAGCGCCTGGCCCGCAAGAACGTGCTGATCCGCCACCTGCCGTCGGTCGAAACCCTCGGTTCGGTGACGGTGATCTGCACCGACAAAACCGGCACCCTCACCGAAAACCGCATGCGCGCCAGCCGCGTCGTGCTGGGCCTTGAGGCGCTGGATGCGGCTGCGATGGCCACGCGGCCCGATCTCGTCGCGGCTCACCCGCTGTTCTTCCGGGTTGCCCGGTGGTGCCAGGATCTGACCGAAACCCGCGACAACGGCCACAGCCGCTTCGACGGCGACCCGCTGGAAATCGCCCTCGTCGAGATGAGCGCAGCCTTCGCCCCGCCGCCGCCCGCCCGCAGCGAGGAATGGCCCTTCGACTCCGAGCGCATGCGCCAGTCGGTGCGCTACCCCGATGCCGCCGGCCCGCTGCTGGTGTGCAAGGGCGCACCGGAAAGCGTGCTGCCGCTGTGCGAAACCATCCTGCTGCCCGCCGGCCCCGCGCCCCTCGACACGGCCACCCGCGCCCGCCTTCAGCGCGCCCAGGACGACATGGCCGAAGCCGGCCTGCGGGTGATCGCCCTGGCCGCCCGCCGCCTGCCGGCAGAGTGCCCGCCGGGCCTTGAAGAGCAGGCGCTCGCCCTGTGCGGCCTGGTCGGCATTGCCGACCCGCCGCGAGCCGGCGTGGAGGCGGCCATTGCCACCTGCCACAGCGCCGGCATCAAGCTGATCATGGTGACCGGCGACAACCCGCGCACCGCCCTGGCCATTGCCCGCCAGATCGGCCTTGTGCGGGGCGATGCGCCGGGCGTGATCACCGGCCCCGAACTGAGCCGCCTGCACCCGGCCCCGCTGCAACTGGCGCTGGATGCCCCCGAAATCCTGTTCGCCCGTGTGGCCGCCGACCAGAAAATGCGCATCGTCGAAGCCCTCAAGGCCAAGGGCCACGTGGTGGCCGTCACCGGCGACGGCGTGAACGACGCCCCGGCCCTCTCCGCCGCCCACATCGGCATCGCCATGGGCAAGAGCGGCACCGACGTGGCCAAGGAAGCCGCCGACATGGTGCTGCTCGACGACCACTTCGCCAGCATCGTCAATGCCATCGAGGAAGGCCGCGCGGTGTTCCAGAACATCCGCAAGTTTCTCACCTACGTGCTGGTGCACAACGTGGCCGAGCTGGTGCCGACGCTGGCCTTTGCGCTGTTCCACATCCCCCTGCCCCTCACGCCGGTGCAGGCGCTGGCCATCGACATGGGCACCGATTCGCTCACCGCGCTGGGCCTGGGCGTCGAACGGGGCGACCCGGGGCTGATGCGTCGCCCGCCCCGCCCCCGCGGCGAACGCCTGCTCAGCCTTGCCGTGGCCCTGCGCGCCTATGTTTTTCTGGGGCTGTTCGAAGCGGCCGCCGTGCTGGCGGCGTTCTTTTATGTGCTGGACGCGGGCGGCTGGGCCTACGGCACCGATCTCGCCGCCAACGATCCGCTCTACCGCCAGGCCACCACCGCCAGCTTTGCCGCCATCGTGCTGCTGCAGATCGTCAACGTCTTCCTGTGCCGCAGCGCCTGGCGCTCGGCTTTCAGCACCGGGCTTGGCGGCAATCCGCTCATCCTGTGGGGCGTGGCGCTCGAAGCCGGCCTGCTGGTGCTGATCAGCTACACCGCGTGGGGCAACGCGCTGTTTGGCACCGCGCCGCTGCCGCTGGAAGTGTGGTTGTTTTTGCTGCCCTGGGCGGCGGGCATGCTCGCCATCGAGGAAGGGCGCAAATGGCTGGTCCGCCGCCGGTCGGGCCGCTAGGGGCTGCCCGCGATGGCTCAGGCCACAACGGGCACCAGCGGTGTCAGCCGGGGGCCGGGCGCGGCCTTGCGGGCGATTATCACGATGTCGCGCCGGAAGCGTTTGGGCGCGAGCCGGTAGGCCAGGCGCAGCAGCCTCTTTTTTAGGCTGAGCACGGGCCACGGGTAATAGCGGTAGTCGATCGAATGCACGACGAAGCCCGACGCCTGGAGAAAGCGCACCACCTCCCGCGCCGAATACTCCCGCACATGGCCCATGTGCCCGAGGCTGCGCAGCTTGCCGAACTCCTCGAGCGGATCGGCAACGCTGTGGCCGCGCAAAAAGCGCCCCAGGCTGGGCAGCGAATACACGTTGGGCGTGGTGAGCAGCAGCGCCGCGCCCGGCCGCATCACCCGGTTGAGTTCGCTCAGCACGAAGGCCGGATCGATGCGCAGGTGTTCGAAGGTTTCGCAGAGCATCGCGCAGGCGAAGCTGTCGTCCCCGAAAGGCAGCGCGGCGCGTTCGATGTCGCAGGGGCGCACATCCAGCCCGAGCTGCTCGATGAACGGCCGGACGCGCTCCGGTTCCAGGTCGACGCCCACCACCGGATAGCCGGACAACTTGAGCAGCGCGGTCATGTGGCAGGGCACCGCGCCGATCTCCAGGATTTCACCGGCCGGCGCCAGCGCCTGGATCAGGCCAAGATCGGCCAGGTAACGCTGTTCGTGGCTGCGCAGGTTGTGGCTGTGCAACAGGCTGTCGGCGCCCCGGTTCATGGCGACGGTTGCCCGGAGCATTTCGATGGGGGTCAGCGCCAAGGGCCACCTCTTCTGGATGTGTGCGTGGGAAATGCGGCAAAAAACTGCGTCGAGCCGGGCTCAGGGCGCACTCTACCCCGGGCGGTTTCAAGTCTGAAATACAAACCCGATCGGGTGAGATTTGCGCTGCACGGTGCGGCGCAACGGCAGTAATATCCCTTCGCCACCCGGCGATGTGCCGGGCAAGGAATAACAACAGCACAACAAGAACCGCCATCGATGGCCGAATTCAATTCCGCTTTCCGGCTCGCTGCTTCCGGGCGCAGCCGCAATCGAATAAATGCCCACAAATAAAAACCATGAGCGCCACCATGCAATCAGCCGCTGTCGACACCATCAACTTCAAGGATTTTGACAAGGGCGCTGAGCCCTTTGCGCAGGCATTGCGCTCGCTGGGGTTTGACTGGCAAATCGCAAGAACGGACGTGCTGAAAGGCTTCTTCAAGGTCCACGACAGCAGCGCCCAGCTATTCTTCCGCATTCCTGCCGCCGGCAGCGGCCAGGGCGCAGACGCACCCACCGAATTGTCAGTCGTGTCCGATGTGTGGTCTGGCGTCAGCGAAAGCCTTGCCGTCATCAGAAGCAAGCAGCCCGGAAAACTCATCAAGGTTCGCAGCATGCAGCTCGAAGGCAACGTGCTCACCTTCACCGTATCGTAAATACTCAGGAGAAGAGATTTGACAGATCAAGTCACCAAGGTTTTTGAACACGGCGAATTTGCCATCTGGCATGTGCCCCAGGCCAATGGCTACGTCTATGAAGCCGCCGGAATCGTGATCGACGGCGACAATTACGAAGACTGCCCGTTTGAAAGCACCTACGACGATGCGCTTAATGCCGCCTGCGAACTTTACGACGTCGAGGTTGGCACCATCAGCGCTCCGCTGCCCGTTGTCTATTCCAATACGCTGTTCAGGGTTTACAAAACCCCCGCAGACGAATTCCTCTATCGCTTCTGCGACGATGACGATGGCGAAGAGCCCACGGACATGAATGTCCAGCAACACCCCGGCGACTTCTACAAAAGAAAGGAAGACGCCGTGATCGCCGCGTTTGAGAAAGACCTTGAGGCGCGCAGGCCAGGCTGAGTGAAGAGGGCAAAAATCCACTCAATAGCAATGTCGATCTGTAGGGGCGACTTCAGTCGCCCCTACAGAAATCATCCGTGAATACCGACTACACGCTCAGCCCGAACGGTGGCAAGTAAATCAAAGAGCCGGATTAATAAACCCCGGCCCCCGCTGCGTTGCTTCCGGGGCTGACGCAGCAAATCCTCAACGGCCGGTCAGGCCAGGGCCACTCTGTTTCGCCCGAGATTTTTGGCTCGATAGAGCGCCGCATCGGCCCGCTTCAACAGGTTTTCGGCGGTTTCTCCGCTCTGATGCTGGGCAACGCCAATACTGATGGTAATGGGCGGCAAATGGGCAACCCGGGTTTTCTCAATCGCTGACCGCAAGTACTCGGCCAGGCTGGCGGCATTTCCCAGATTGGTCTGTGGCAGCAGAACGATGAATTCCTCGCCGCCCCAGCGGCAGACCGTATCTGTCTCCCGGACCCGGGCCTCGAACGTTTTTGCGAGCAAGGTCAGAACCTCGTCGCCTGTATCGTGGCCGTATTGATCATTGATGGCCTTGAAATAATCTGCGTCCATAAGCATGAGGCAGTAATTCAGGTCATTGCGACGCTTTTGACGGTGTGTATTTTCAAGCAGGTGCAAAAAATGACGCCGATTCCACAGACCTGTCAGGTGGTCTCGCGAGGCGGCGTTTTCCAGTTCGCTCTTGAGGCGCTTCTGCTCCGTCACGTCGTGGATGATGCACAGCATGAGCCGCCTGCCTTCAAGCTCCAGCGGGCCGGCATAGGTCTGCACGTCCCGCAGGCTGCCGTCGGCGAGCCGGTGGACGAAGTTAAGAGGTTTGTGGCCACCCGGCAGTTTGGCGACCTCATGCATGATGGGCACGATCTCCCGGCCCGCGGCATTGATATCCCAGGTGTATTTCCGGCAGAACGCCTCCCGGGAATATCCATAGAACTGCGTTGCAGCCAGGTTGGCATCCACGATCTGACCATCGTTGGCCGGGTCGATGAGCAGCATGGGAGCGCTGATGGCATGAAACAGCGTCTCATAAAAGCCGTGCCCGCCCTGATCGCCGTGGGGCTGAACGGCTGTTTGCGGCAAGGACGACAGGACGCCTTCCACCAGGATTTCCTCGGTGTTCAGATCCGGTTTAAGCAGGGACAGACGGCAACTCATGGGTGTCGTCTGCCCGTCCCTTTTAACCGTCCAGATTTCGATGACTTGCTCCCGTGCGCGAAGTGCCGGGAGATAGGCCGCCAGGTGTTCTTCGGCGTGGGCGGACTGACTTCCATGGCGCAGACCTGCCAGGTCGATTCCCGACGAGAGTTCTTTCGCCGCAGCGTTGGCGAAAATGACTTCCATCCTTGTTGGCAGCACAATCCAGACCGGCGTGCTAAGCATATTCAATGCTATATGTGCGTTCATCGTCGGTGTTGAAAGTGCCTTTGGGGTAAAAGTCTGCGCCACAGAGAAAAATTCTCGGCGGTCCCGATTCTAGCGGATAAGGCTTGACCTTGAATGCCTGCTTGCTCATCAAATTGCCGGAGCAGGAAGGCTTGAACGGCCGTTCGGACAGGAGAGGTAGAGTGGCGTCTCCCGCAGCTATGACCGGCTACTCAAAAATGCTCCGCGGCCGATATTCGTGTTTGCGGGGTAAGACTATGGATCGGGTTGATATTCCATATGGTTCGCGGCACGATGCATGCGTAAATACCATTCTTCGACAGCTTTGTCGGGAGGCAGCGCAATGCCACACATTCAAAACTTTATGCCAAGGCTGCGGGAAGCCCTGACGGCCGTCTGTTCATTTCCACGTTAGCCATAATGTCTTGCAATAAGTGCCAGGATCTATGTATCCGGTTTCCAATTAGCCAGCCTCATGAATTGCGCCGGGCAATAGAAATCTCGAAGCAGAATGTCGAGGATGGCACTATTTGCGAAGTGCCGGACACGCATTCGGTTTCTCAAGTCTCTTTTTCCGATCTTGCTGCAGGAAAGCCGTGGGGCGACATGGTGATCCTTCGTTTTCGGTGCAACTCATGCGGCGAGGTATTTACGTTGCATGCTGAGACTTATCACGGTAGTGGCGGGTCTTGGGAGCCTGAAAACAGGTCGGTTGTCCGGGAAGGCCTCTGAGCTTTGGATGGCGGGAATTGGGACACCCATTTGACGGCTTCGGCTCGAAACCCGCAGTTCCCCAGCTGGATTGCACCCGATCACTCCGGCCCCAAAACCCCTCCGGAATAGAGTGGCAAACCCCGCCATTGACCCCCACGCCTGCGTGCGGCCCCGGGTTTCTGGGGTGTTCCGCGATGCGTTAAGCGCGCTTGCATGCTTTCAGAACATGCGGTTAGACTTCGCGCCGTTACGGGTGCCGACTCCGCTTCTGCGGGGAAGGTGAAACGGGAAGTCCGGTGACGTCGGGAGCATGCTCTCCCTGACCATTCCGGCGCAGCCCCCGCTGCTGTAAGCCTGACGAATCTGCTCCACGCCACTGTGTGCTCGCACACGGGAAGGTTGGCAGAGGAGGATGAAGGCGAGCCAGAAGACCGGCCTGTGACGTTATGGTGTGGTATTGGCCCCGGGGTGTGGGCAGAGCCGACCGATGGGCTTGCCCGACCATTGACGTCCGTCCCGTTCCCGTTGCGTTTCCCGGAACTGCTCCCGCTCCTGGTCTGCGCCTGCCCGGCCTTCCGGCCACCGGTCCGTTTTCTTGTTGTTCGCGGCTTCTGCGCGCCCCGATGTCTTGCCGCACTTCGTCCAATCGTTACGAAGGAAAGCACAATGCACATCGAACCGGGGTACGTCGCCAGTGCCAAGATCCTCGCCGCCAACATCGCCACCGTGGCGCTGCTCGGCAGCCAGTCCGTTCATCTCCTCAAGCGGCCGCAGCTCATCGTGCGCAGCCTGATCGCGGGGGTGTTCTTCACGTTGTTCATGCAGGCCTTCCACCTGCCGGTGGGGCCGTCCGAGCTGCATTTTCTCGGTGCGATGCCCCTCTACCTGGCCTTCGGCTTGCTGCCCGCGCTGTTCGGTTTTGCCCTCGGCCTGCTGGCCCAGGGCCTGATCTTCGAGCCGACCGATCTCGTTCATCTGGGCGTCAACACCCTGTCCCTCGCCGTGCCGCTGATGCTGGTGCATGCCACCCTCGGCACGCGCCTTCAGGCGGCCAGGGCGCGGCTCGACGTGCGCAGCATCCTCAAGCTCGATGCTGCCTTCTACGCTGGCGTGACGCTGATGGTCGGCTTCTGGCTGGCCATCGGCGAAGTGGCGACGCCGCTCGCGGCATGGCTTGCGTTTGCGTCGTCTTACGCCGCCATCGTGCTCGTCGAGCCCGTGTTCACGCTGCTGGTGCTGCACGCCATCGTCCGCCGCCAGCACAGCGCCGCCGTGCGCTTCTGCTTCCAGCCGCAGGCGCTCTGAGCCATGACCGGCAAGGTCTGGTTTGTGGGCGCCGGCCCCGGCGACCCGGAGTTGCTCACCGTTAAGGGGCGCCGTTTGCTCGAAGAGGCGGGCGCGATTCTTTACGCCGGTTCGCTGGTGGATCAGGCGGCCACCCTGTTTGGCCCGGCCGGCTGCGTCATCCGCGATTCGAAGGACATGACCCTCGAGGAGATGAGCGCCTGGCTGCTCGAGCAGAGCGCCCGCCATGCCACCGTGGTGCGCCTCCAGACCGGCGATCCCGGCCTGTATGGCGCGCTCGTCGAGATGACCCGGCCGCTGACTGCGGCCGGCATCGAGTGGGCGGTGGTGCCGGGCGTGTCTTCGGCCTTTGCCGCGGCGGCGGCGGCCGGCGAAACCCTGACCCTGCCGGAAATTACCCAGACGGTGATCCTCACCCGTGTGGCCGGGCGCACGCCCATGCCGCCGGGCGAGGAACTCGAAGCCCTCGCGGCCCATCGCGCAACGCTGTGCATCTTTCTGTCGATCACGCTGCTGCATGAAGTGCAGCGTGCCCTGCGGGCCGCCGGCTGGCCCGAGGATGCGCCGATCCTGGTCGTCCAGAAAGCCAGCTGGCCCGGCGAGGAAAAGATCGTCCGCGGCACCCTCGCCGACATCAAGCAGCGCTGCCAGGCCGGGAAGATCGCCAGCCAGGCCATGATCATCGCCAGCCCCGCCCTGGGCGCCGCCGACTGGCCGACCCTCGCCCGCTCCAGGCTTTATGACCCGGCCTTCGCACACCGTTTTCGCAAGGCCACGGTCGCAGCCCCCAATTCGGAAACATCCGCATGAATAGCCTCTCCATCCTGCTGGTCGGCCACGGTTCCCGCAACCGGGACGGCAACACTGAAATCCTCCACTTCGCCGCCCAGTGGCGTGCGCGTCACCCCGCCTGGCGCATCGAAACCTGCTTCATCGAACACGCCGAGGTGCTGCTCGACGCTGGCCTCGACCAGGCCGCCCGCGATGCCCGCCGCGTGCTGGTGATTCCCTTCATCCTCAACGCCGCCGGCCACGTCAAGATGGAACTGCCGGCCGCGATCGAGGCCGCCCGGGCGCGCCATCCGGCGGTGAGTTTCAGCTGCACCCGCCACCTGGGCATGGGCCGGGAAATCCTCAAGGTGCTGCAAGGCCAGCTCGATTGCCTGATGAAGGCCCTCGACATGCCCGACCCGCAAACCACCGGCGTCATCCTGCTGGGCCGCGGCTCGTCGGATGCCGGTGCCAACGGCGAGCTGGCCAAAATGGCGCGCTGGCTGTTCGAGGACAACGACTTCGAGCTGGTGGACCTGGCCTTCACCGGTGTCACCTGGCCACGCCTCGAAAGCGTCGTCCAGCGCCAGGTCCGGCTGGGCATGACGCAGATCTGCGTGGTGCCGGTGTATCTCTTTACCGGCGTGCTGATGGATCGCATCAAGGCGCAGGTGGAACGCCTGCGCGGCCAATACCCGCAGATCGCCTTTGCACTGGGCACGCACTTTGGCTTCGACAAGGGCATTTTCGAGCTGCTCGACACCAAGGTGGCCGGGGCCGAGCTGCCCGAAGGCGGCCTGCTGGAGTGCGACGGCTGCAAGTATCGGCAAGCCGCCGAAGCCGAACACCTGCACGACCACAGCCACACCCACGTGGTGCATCACGAGCACGCCCATGTCTGATCTGTCGGGGCGACTTCAGTCGCCCATCAGTTGCCCATCTCGGCGCAGACCACCACCAAACCGCTGATCGAAGTCCGCGGGCGACTGAACTCGCCCCTTAACGTCACCATGACCAACACTGTCACCGAGCAGCTCACCGCCGCGGGTCGTGCCATCGAGCACGATTCCTTCGCCGTCATCGAAGCCGAAGTCGGCCCCCACGCCTACAGCGCCGAACAGTGGCCGCTGGTGCGCCGCATGATTCACGCCAACGCCGACTTCGAGTTCAACGGCCTCACCGCCTTTCACCCGCAGGCCATGCAGGCCGGCCTCGCCCGCATCCTGGCGGGTGGCACGCCGGTGGTGGCCGACGTGGAAATGATCTGCGTCGGCCTGTCGAAGCCGCGCCTCGCCCACTTCGGCATCACCACCCACCAGTTCATCTCCGATCCGGACGTGATCGACGCCGCCCAGTGCGACAACACCACCCGCGCCGTGCAGGCCATGCGCAAGGCCCACCGGCTCGGCCTGCTCGACGGCGCCATTGTCGGCATCGGCAACGCCCCCACCGCGCTGATCGAAGTGGTGCGACTGATTCAGCACGAAGGCCTGCGCCCGGCGCTGGTGGTCGGCATGCCGGTCGGCTTCGTGTCGGCGGCCGAATCCAAGGATCTGCTGATGACGCTGACGGATGTGCCGTGGGTGGCGATTCGCGGGCGCAAGGGCGGCTCGACGCTGGTGGTCGCCGCCATCCACGCGCTGCTCGGCCTGGCCGAAGCGCACCAGCGCAACGCCGCCTGAGGCCGCAATGACGGGGCAGGTACTTCCGGAAAAAGTCCGCAAGGGCGACCCGAAGCGGGATCGCGGCAACCGCACGGGCTTCTCGACCGGCGCCAACTCCGCCGCCGCCGCGGCGGCGGCCACGCTCGGGCTGGTGCATGGCCGCGTGCCGGATTTTGTTGACTGCGTGCTCCCCAACACCCAGCGGGTGCGCTTCACCATCACCGACGGCTGGTCCGACGGCCAGCGCGCCCGCGCCGTCAGCATCAAGGACGCCGGCGACGACCCGGACGCCACCAACGGCGCCCACCTCACGGTGGACGTGGAACGCCTGCCCGGCGCGGCGGGGCAGATCATCCTGCGCGGCGGGCCGGGCGTGGGCATCGTCACCAAGCCCGGCCTTGGCCTCGAAGTGGGCGGCCCGGCCATCAACCCGGTGCCGCGCAAGAACATCGGCGACAACGTGCGCGCCGCGGGCGGCCCCATCCTCGACGCCGGCGACGGCATCGCCGTGACCATCTCGGTGCCTGGCGGAGAGGTGATGGCCACCAAGACCCTCAACGCCCGCCTCGGCATCCTTGGCGGCATTTCCATCCTTGGCACCACCGGCATCGTCCGCCCCTACTCCACCGCGGCCTTCCGGGCCAGCGTGGTGCAGGCGGTGGACGTGGCGGCCAACCAGGGCCAGACCCGCGTGGTGTTCACCACCGGCGGGCGCACCGAAAAGTGCGCCATGCGCAGCTTTCCCGAGCTGGACGAAGCCTGCTTCGTGCAGATGGGTGACTTTGTGAAGGCCGCCTTCCAGACCGCGGTGAAGCAGCACATGCGCCACATCATCGTCGGCGCCATGGTCGGCAAGCTCACCAAGATCGCCCAGGGCCTGTCGGTCACCCACGCCTGGCGCGAAGAAGTGGACCGCGAGCTGATCGCCTCGGCGGCGGCCGAAGTCGGCGCGCCGCCCGATCTGGTGGACGAAATCCGCGCCGCCGAAACCGCCCGCTTCGCTGCCGAACGCCTGGCCGAACTCGATCTGGCGGTGGCCTTCCACCGGGCGCTGGCCGAACGTGCCATCCGCAGCCTGCGCCAGCGCTACCCCGGCCCCCATCGCCTCACCGTGCTCGCCTGCAACTTTGAAGGCGTGCCCATCGTTACCGTGGAGGAACACGATCTTGTCTGAACCCTGCGCCCTCATCGGCATCCTCGACGACGGCTTGTCCGGCCTCTCCGCCCGCGCCCAGGCCCGCCTCGCCGCCGCCGACCTGTTAATCGGCGCCCAACGCACGCTGGACCTGATTGCCGCCGGCCCACAGAAAAAGCAGGCCATGGACGGCCAGCTCGGCCGCGTTCCCGAGTGGATTCGCACCGCGCTTGAGGCCGGCCGCAGCGTTGCCGTGCTCGCCACCGGCGATCCGCTGTGCCACGGCATCGCCGGCTTTCTGATCGGCAGGCTCGGCGCCGATGCCATCGAAGTGCTGCCCGCCGTATCGACGCTGCAACTGGCCTTCGCCCGCCTCAAAAAAACCTGGCAGACGGCGAAAATCGTTTCGGTGCACAGCCGCGATGCCGGCGAATGGAACGTGGGCGCCACGCCCGACCACGGCCTGTACGGCCTCGTGCGCGCCGCCGCCGAACATCCGCTGATCGGCGTCTTCACCAGCCCGGAGAACAGCCCCGAGCGCATCGCCCGGGCGCTGATTGCGGCCGGCCACGGCGACGATTTCCGCCTCTCGGTGGCCGCCTGCCTGGGCCTGCCGGATGAACGCGTCTTTGCCGATCTGCCCCTGGCCGAGGCTGCCAGTCAGAGATTTCCCGACCCGAACATCGTCGTGCTCGAACGCATCGCGCCGCCCGACACCCGCGCCACCTTCGGTTTCGACGACGCCGATTTCGTTCAGCGCACGCCGGAGAAAGGCCTCATCACCAAGCAGGAGGCGCGCGCGCTGTCGCTGGCCAAACTCTGCCTGCGGCCCGACAGCCGCGTCTGGGACATCGGCGCGGGTTCGGGCTCGGTCGGCCTCGAAGCCGCCCGACTGGCCCGCCACGGCCATGTCTGGGCCATCGAGAAAAACGCCGGCGATGCCGCCAACGCCCGCGAAAACGCCCGCCGCCTGCGCGCCAGCAACTACACCCTCGTCGAAGGCAAGGCGCCGGACACGCTTGATGCCTGGCCCGACCCCGACGCCGTTTTCATTGGCGGATCGGGAGGCGAGCTGGCCGGGCTGATCCACCTCGTCCTCGCCCGTCTCGCCCCCGGCGGCCGGCTGGTGATGAATTTCGTCACCCTCGAAAACCTGGCCACCGCCACCACGGCGCTCAGCGCGGCGGGCGCTGTCTGGGATGTGGTCCAGCTGCAGGCCTCCCGCAGCCAGCCCATCCTCGACATGCACCGTCTCGCCGCCCACAACCCGGTGTGGATTGTTTCTGCCTACAAGGACATTTCATGAGTGACAAACCCCTCGGCCGCCTGATCGGCGCCTCCCTGGGCCCCGGCGATCCGGAGCTGATCACCCGCCGCGCCTGGGCCGCGCTTGGCGCCGGCGCGCGCTGGCTCTACCCGGTCAAAAAGGCCGAGGACTCGTCTTACGCGCTGGGCATCGTCGAACGCGGCGGCCTGGCCGTACCGGACGACGCGGAGGCGCTGGTCTTTCCGATGACCCGCGACCCGGTGGCCCTCGCCAAAGCCTGGGCCCGCGCCGCCACCCGCACTGTTGCGCTGCTGCAGGAAGGCCGCGATCTGGTTTTCCTCGTCGAGGGCGACGCGTCCACCTTCTCCACCTTCGGCCACCTGGCCCGCGTCGTGCGCGAACTGGCGCCGGACGTGGCGGTGGAAACGATCCCCGGCGTTTCGTCCTTCGCCGCCGCCGCGGCCGCCACCGGCCTCACGCTGGCCGAGGAGGACGAAACCTTCGCCGTCATTCCCGCCGCCTACGGCGTGCCGGTCATCGACCGGCTCCTCGACGAATTCGACACCCTCGTGCTGCTCAAGGTGAAACCGCTGCTCGACGAAGTGCTCGCGCTACTCGAGAAACGCGGTCTCCTTGCCACCAGTTGCTTCATCGAAAAAGTCGGCTCGCCCGACGAACGCGTGGTGCCCGACGTAGCCAGCCTCGCCGGCGAGAAGGTCAATTACCTCTCGCTGCTGCTCGTCCAGAACCCCAGGCGGGTGCGCGGCGAGCTGCGCCGCGGCTGCCGAAAACGCCCTGCAGTCGCCCCCAATTAACCGGAAACCGCACACATCACGATGCCCCAGCACCTGCCCTTCTCCCACGACCGTATCGCCGTCGTCTCCATCACCCGCCACGGCATTGCGCTGGCCGGCCGCGTTGTCGCGGCCTTGCCTGGCGCCCGCCTGTTCGCCCCCGAGAAATTTGCCGCGGAAGCCGAGGCCGCCGCTCCCGGTGTTGCCGCCTGCTACGCCGGCAAGACCGGCGAGCAGATTCCGATCCTGTTCTCCAACTTCGACGGCATCGTCGCCATCGTGTCGCTGGGCGCGATGGTGCGGCTGGTTGCCCCGCACCTCGGCAAAAAGGAATCCGACCCGGGCGTGGTGGTCATCGACGAGGCCGGGCGTTTCGTCATCCCGATGCTCTCCGGCCACCTGGGCGGCGCCAACGCGCTGGCCGGCACCCTCGCCGCCGCACTCGGGGCCACCACGGTGCTGACCACCGCCTCCGACGCCCGTCAGACCCTTGCCGTGGATCTGCTCGGCCGGGAGCTGGGCTGGACCTTCGAAGCCAGTCACGACGAAATCGTCCGGGCCAGCGCGGCGGTGGTGAACGACGAACCCGTCGCCCTCGTGCAGGAGGCCGGCAGCCCGGACTGGTGGGTACGCCACGCCAACGGCCGCAGCGGCCCCCTGCCCGGCAACCTCCACCCCTTCACGCGCCTGGAAGACGTGGTGCCCGAACGCTTTGGCGCCGTGCTGTGGATCAGCCACCGGGCGCTGCCCGCCGAACTGGCCCCCCGCCTGGCCGGCAAACGCGTTATCTACCGGCCGCCGGTGGCGTCGTGATGCAGCGCCAGCCCATCGCCCTCGGCCTTGGCTGTGACCGGGGGACGCCGGCCGCCACCCTCGTCTGGGCCGTGGTCGATGCCCTCGCCAGTTGCGGCGCGGCCCTCGCCGACGTGGCTGCGGTGGCCAGCATCAACCTCAAGGCCGACGAGCCCGGCCTGCTCGAACTGGCCCGCTGGCAGGGCTGGACGATTCATTTTTACCCGGCCGCCGAGCTGGCCGCCGTGCCCGTGCCCCACCCGTCGGAAACCGTTCGCAAGTACACCGGCACGCCGTCGGTATCCGAGGCGGCGGCGCTGCTTGCCGCCGGTGTGGGCATGGATCAGCTGATCATCGAAAAACTCAAGTATCGCGGCCCCGACGGCCGCAACGCCACCGTCTCCATCGCAAGGATTCCCCAATGAGCGACACCCCGAACCTCGCCTCCGCAGGCGGCAAGATCATGCTGGTCGGCCTCGGCCCCGGCAGTCACGACCACCTTACCGCCCGCGCCCGCGCCGCCATCGCCGAAGCCGACACCATCATCGGCTACGTCACCTACATCCGCCTGGTGGCCGATCTTCTGGAAGGCAAGGAGGTCATCCGGAAGTCGATGACCGAGGAACTCGACCGCGCCATCGAAGCCTTCGAGCGCGCGCGCCAAGGCAAGAAGGTGGCGCTGATCTCGTCCGGCGACGCTGGCGTCTACGGCATGGCCGGGCCGACCTTCGAGGTGCTGTTCCAGGCTGGCTGGACGCCCGACTCCGGCGTCGAAGTGGAGATCATCCCCGGCGCCTCGGCGCTCAACACCTGCGCCGCACTGGTCGGCGCGCCGCTGACCCATGATTTCTGCGCAATCTCGCTGTCGGATCTGCTGACCCCGTGGCCGACCATCGCCCGCCGCCTCGACGCGGTGGCCTATTCCGATTTCGTCGTCGCGCTCTACAACCCCAAAAGCGGCCGGCGCACCGGGCAGATCGTCGAAGCCCGCCGCCTCTTCCTGCGCCACCGCCGGCCCGACACCCCGGTGGCCATCGTCAAGTCGGCCTACCGGCCCAGGCAGCGCATCGAATTCACCACGCTGGACAAGATGACCGACTGCGACATCGGCATGCTGTCCACGGTCCTGATCGGCAACTCCAACACCTTCATCCAGCACGGGCTGATGGTTACCCCGCGCGGCTACCGCAACAAATACGACGTGGAAAGCGGCGCCACCCATCACGGCGAACAGGCTGGCCGTTCGCTCTCGACCGGCCTCACCGGCTGGCGTGCCGGCCTGCATGCCAGCGGCCGCAGCGCTGCCGAACTGGCCGCCGAGCATCGCCTGCCCGAGGACTACATCGCCGCGCTGCTGGCCGAACCCCTCGATGCCACCCAGGCCAGCGACGAAGCCAACGAGGTGGAGGCATGAGCGGGATCGTCAAACCCACAATCGGCGCCTACCGCCGTCACCTGCTGGTGTGCACCGGCCCCCGCTGCACGGCCGACGGACAGGCCCAGGCGCTGTTCGACAGCCTGGGCAGCAAGTTCAAGGCGGCCGGGCTGGATGCCGGTGATCTGCGCGTCAAGCGCACCCGCGCCGCGTGCTTCGCGGCCTGCCGGGGCGGCCCGATTCTGTGCGTGCAGCCGGACGGCACCTGGTATTACGGCGTGACCGACGCGGTGATGGACCGCATTGTCGATGAGCACCTGGTGGGCGGTCGCCCGGTGGAAGAACACGTTTTTCACCAGACATCCGGCGACGCCTCCCTGCCGCAGGCCGAGCCGAAGGCGGGCTGAAGGAGGCCTGCCCGGCGTGGGCTGCAAGGCGGGAGGTGTGTTAAAAGTCGTTCCGCCCTGAACGAACCGCTGCGCCGATGCCAGCCCCACCGCCGTGAACCTTGCCGATCTCAGGCTCCGTGCCACCCCGCTTCTCGCCCGCCTCCGCCACCCCACCCGGCGCGGCATTGCGCTGGCGCTGGCGGCGCCCCCGGCGCTGCTGCTGGCCTATTCGATCATCCTGATTCCCTTCACGCCGGGCATTGGCGACATCCGCAAGGCCAAGCTGGAGCAGCCGGCGCGGGTGATGTCGGCGGATGGCAAGGAGCTGGCGGTGTTCAAGTGGGCGAACCGGGAGTGGGTGACGCTTGCCGGGATTTCGCCGCAGGTGACGGCGGCCCTGATCGCCACCGAGGACCACCGCTTTTACGAACACCACGGCATCGATTTCTATCGCCTCGGCGGCGCTGCGCTGCGCACCTTTTCCGGCGACAAGCAGGGCGGCTCGACCCTGACGCAGCAGCTGGCGCGCAATCTGTTTCCCGACGAGATAGGCCGCGCGCCAACGCTGACGCGCAAGCTCAAGGAGGCGATCACCGCGTTCAAGATCGAGGCGCTGTATTCGAAGGACGAGATCCTCGAAACCTATCTCAACACCGTGCCCTTCTTGTACAACGCCTGGGGCATCGAAATGGCGGCGCGCACCTATTTCGACAAGTCGGCGCGCTCGCTGGACGTGCTGGAGAGCGCCACCCTGGTGGGCATGCTCAAGGGCAACAGCTATTACAACCCGGTCATCAACCCCGAGCGGGCGGTGGCCCGGCGCAACATCGTGCTGGCGCAGATGGCCCGGCGCGACAAGCTGGACGAGGCGCGGCTGGCGGCGCTGCAAAAGAAGCCGCTGCGCATCGACTTCGAACGCCAGCTCGAAGCCCCCGGCCCGGCCCCGCACTTTGCCCAGCAGCTGCGCAAATGGCTGATCGCCTGGGCCGACCGCAACGGCTACAACATTTACGCCGACGGACTGGTGCTGCGCACCACCCTCGATTCGCGCCTGCAGGCCCAGGCCACGCAGGCCGTGGTGCGGCGCGGCCGGCAGTTGCAGGGCCTGGCCGACCAGGCCTGGGGCGCGCGCAAGGGCTGGGCGGGCAGCCCGGAGCTGGTCGAGGCCTTCGTGCGCGAATCCCGGCCCTACCGCGCGGCGCTGGCAGCGGGGCAAACGCCCGAGGAAGCGCTCCAGCGCCTCCTGGCCGACAAGCCCTTCATCGAGGCCCTGCGCCAGGACAAGACCCGCGTGCAGGTGGGCTTCATGGCCCTCGACCCGCGCAGCGCCCAGGTGCGCGCCTGGGTGGGCAGCCGCGATTTTGTGCAGGATCCTTTTGATCACGTGCAGCAGGCCCGCCGCCAGCCGGGTTCCACCTTCAAGCCCTTCGTGTATGGCGCGGCCTTCGACAAGGGCCTGAGCCCGTCCGACACCATCATCGACCAGGCGGTGGACATCACCTTGCCCAACGGTGAAAGCTGGCAGCCCAGCGACGAATCCGCCCCCAGCGGCAAGCCGGTGAGCCTGCGCGACGGGCTGGTGTATTCGCGCAACCGCATCACCGCCCAGCTCGTCGAGCAGATCGGCGCCGCGCGGGTGGCCAAGCTGGCCTACGCGATGGGCGTGCGCCAGAGCCCGCTGGAAGTCGTGCCCTCGCTGGCTCTGGGCACCAGCCCGGTGACGCTCAAGGAGATGGTGTCGGCCTACGGCACGCTGGCCAACGGCGGCGCCTACATCGAACCGGTGCTGGTGACCCGCATCGAGGACGGGCAAGGCCGGGTGCTGGAGGAGTTCGCCCCCGCCGAGCCCGAAGAAGCCCTGGCGCCGGGCACCGCCTACACCTTGCTCGACGTGATGCGCGGCGTGGTCGACCGGGGCACCGGCGTGGCGATCCGCAATCAGTTTGGGCTGCGCGCCGACCTCGCCGGCAAGACCGGCACCACCCAGGACAACACCGACGGCTGGTTCATCCTGATGCACCCGCAACTGGTGGCCGGCGCCTGGGTGGGCTTCAACGACAACCGCGTCACGCTGCGCAGTGACTACTGGGGGCAGGGTGCCCGGAGCGCCTTACCCATTGTGGGCGACGCCTTTCACTACGCGCTGGCCAACCGGCTGATCGATCCGAAGGCGCGTTTCGTGTCGATGGAACAACCCGGCCTGCTCAAGCGGGCATGGGGCTGGGTAAGCGGCCTGTTCGTGCAGCCCGAACCGGAACCGGCCCCCGAACCCCGGCGTCCGCGGCGCCGGGCTCCGCCGGCTCCGGCCGCCCCGGTGGACCTCGCCCCGCCAGCGCCGCCGCCCGAGTCGGTGCAGCCCGAAGCACCGCCGCCGGCGCCACCGGCCCCGGCCGAGGGCGACAAGCTTTGAGCCGGCCCCGCCTGTGGCGGTGAACTCCGAGGCGCTTTTGAGGTGCATATTGTGGGCTGTGGTCGGTAACGGAATGGAGCAAACGGAATGTCGGTGGATGACCGGGACAACGTGCAAAAGCAGGCGGCAGGGCGCTTTATCCGGCCCGAAAGCGACAAGGAGCAGCGACTGCTCGACGTCAAGGCCCGCCTCACGGTGGGCAAGCGCAGCGCGGCGCCGGCCGGCACCGCGTCGGGAGGCTGGCTGCTGCCGGCGCTGTTCTGGACGGCCTTCATCGGGCTGGGCACGCTGGCGGCCAGCTACTGGGTGTCGGTGTCGCGGGGCAGCACGGCGGTCCAGGTGATGAACGGCGACGCGCTGGAACTGCGGCTTGGCCGCAGCGGGCATTACGAAGTGACGGGCTGGGTGGCCTCGCAGCCGGCGCGTTTCATCGTGGATACCGGCGCCAGCCTGACCTCGATCCCGAGCAGCCTGGGCCAGCGCATCGGCATTCGTGAATGTTCGGCTATCGGTTTCGACCTGAGCGCCGCTGGCGAGCCGGGCTGTTGCCGGCGCGAAACTTTCAGTACCGCCAACGGCACCACCGAAGGCTGCGTCGCCCGGGTGCCGGCGATCCGCTTTGGTGGCTTCGAACTCAAGAACGCCAAGGTGGCGGTGATGCCGGACATCGGCGACACCGCCCTGCTCGGGATGAACGTGCTCAGGCATTTCCGCCTCGTCCAGCAGGGCAGCCGGCTGACGGTTTCCGCCATGCCGGGCGATTGATCCGGCTGGCCTTGCAGTTCCTGTTGTTGCCTCCTTATCGATGACTCCGAATCCTGTATCCCCCGCCCGCTATCCCCTCGCCATCGTCGGCGCCGGCGCCCTTGGGCTGAACTTTGCCGCGCGGCTGGCGGCGCTGGGGCCGGTGGCGGTGATCGCGCGCAGCGCGGCGCGGGCCGCGGAGTTACGGGCCGGGGTCGAGGTGGGCGGGGTGAGGTTTCGGCCGGATGCCTTCGGGCCGGACGCGCTGCCCGGGGCCGACTGGGTGATCGTGCTGGTCAAGGCCGGCGACACCGCGGAGGCGGCCCGCACGGCACTGGCGATGGGGCCGTGCGGCGTGGTGTCGCTGCAGAACGGGCTGACCGGAGACGTGCTGCGCGCGGTCTGCGGCGACGTGCCGGCCGGGCAGGGCATCACCACCGAGGGGGCGTTTCGCGACGGGCTGCGGGTGCAGCCTTCGGGGGCGGGCGAAACACTGCTGCCGCCGGGCTTCGAGGCGGTGGCCTCGATGCTGCAGCGGGCGGGTTTCAAGGCCCGGATCGAGCCTGACATCGTGGCTGCGCGTCTCGTCAAGTTGCTGATGAACCTGGCGATCAACCCGCTGGCGGCGATCTTTCGGGTGACCAACGGGGCGCTGGTGGCCCCGCCGCATCGCCGCCTGCTCGACGCGCTGGTGGATGAAGCCTGGCCGGTGCTGCGCGCCGAAGGCCTGCCCCTCGACGCCGCGGCCGCCCGCGAGCGGGTGGTGGCGGTGGCCCTTGCCACCGGCGCCAACCGGGCCAGCATGCTGCAGGACGTGGAGGCCGGGCGCCGCACCGAGATCGACGCGATCACCGGTGTTTTTCTGGACATGGCCCGCCGCCACGGCGCCGACGCGCCCACGCACCGGGCGGTGTTTACGCTGGTGAAGCGGCTGGAGGGCTGAAATCCGGCCGGTCAGCCGTCGTTGCCGATGCGCAGGCCGGTTTTCTTGAGGATGGCGGTGGAAAACAGGACGTCGTGCCGGCGGCAGTCGGGGCCGAGGAGGGCGGCGATTTCGTCGATGTGGGCCAGCACCGTGGCGCGGTCGTGGCCATGCACCATCGCGAACAGGTTGTAGGGCCAGTCGGGCAGGGCGCGCGGGCGTTCGTAGCAGTGGGTGACGAAGTCGAGCTTGCCGATGGTTTCGCCGAGCCGGGCAATGTGGGCGTCGTCCACGTCCCACACCGACATGCCGTTGGCGGTGTAGCCGATGGCGTAGTGGTTGGGCACGGCGCCGATGCGGCGGATGCGGCCGGATTCGAGCATGGCGGCGAGGCGCGCCTTGACTACCTCGGCGCTCACGCCGAGCTGTTCGGCCAGCAGGTCGTAGGGCCGCGGCACCAGCGGCAGGCCGGCCTGGGTGGCGATGATCAGGCGGCGGTCGAACTCGTCGGGAAGGGCTGTTGTGGTCATGCCTTCAGCCTCATGTCCACAAAGAACTCCTGCAGCTTGGGAAAGGCGAAAACCTTCAGCCCGGTGTCGGCCTCGATGCGGCGGGTGGCGGCTTCGATGCCGTCGGGGGTTTCGGTGGCGAGCACGAACCACATGTTGAGCGCGTGCTCCCGGCGATAGTTGTGGGCGACTTCCGGCAGGGCGTTGACGCGCTCGGTGACGTCAGAAAAGCGCTCTTCGGGCACGGCCAGCGCCGCCAGCACGAAGCGGCCGCCGAGGCGTTCGATCTGGAACATGGGCCCGAAGCGGGTCAGCACGCGGGCTTCGAGCATCCGCTGGATGCGGGCCAGGAGTTCGGTTTCGGTGGTGCCGAGGCTTGCGGCGACTTCCCAGTAGGGTTCGTCGACGATGGGAAAGCCGCCTTGCAGGGCGTTGATGATGCGCCGGTCGAGTTCGTCGAGGCTGGTGGGGGCGGGGCGGCTCATGCGGCGAGGCCGGGGCGGGTGTCGCGGCCTGCCGGCAGTGTTTGCGGGGCCGTGTAGCGGGCGCCGCATTGCTTGTAGCAGTCGGTGGAGAACAGCACCGCCGACGGGAAGGCGGTGAGCCCGACGGCGTGGGCGAGTTCGGCGCGGCGCGCGTCGACGGCATCGCGGGACTGGCCGTGGATCATGCAGAAAAGGGTGTAGGGCCACTCGGGG
This sequence comes from Zoogloea sp., assembly GCF_030157465.1. GTDB lineage: Bacteria > Pseudomonadota > Gammaproteobacteria > Burkholderiales > Rhodocyclaceae > Zoogloea. The sequence continues at coordinate 239,741 of NZ_JAOAUU010000058.1, read as the reverse complement.
CCGGGGCTGCTGCGGCGATAGCACAGGCTGACGCCGTCGTGGCTGGCGAGGGCGTGGCCGAGGCGGCTGACCACCTCGCAGGGCACGGCCCACACGCACATGGCGTTGGCCCGGTAGCCGAGTTCGCGGTGCCGCACGACCACGCCGAAGCGGCGCAGGGTGCCGTCGGCGAGCCATCCGGCGAGGGTCTGGATGACGTCGGCTTCGGTTCGTCCGCAGGCCTCGCCGATGGCCTGGTAGGGGCGGGCAAGCCACGGCAGGCCGTCGTGGAGGGCGTCGATGAGGCGCCAGTCGGCGGCGGCGAGCTGGCGGCGGGGCATGGCCGGGCCGACGGCGTGGCGGGTGCGGCGCCCGTTGGCCAGATCGAAGCCGAGGTCGATGTGGAATTCCTCTAGCAGCGGCAGCGCGATGGGCGGGCAGCCGGTGGCGCGGCCCATGGCGTCGAGGGACAGGGCGAGGGCGCTTTCGTCGGGGGCGCTGGCCACGAACCACAGGTTGTAGCGGTGCTCGCGGCGGTAGTTGTGATTGACGCCGGGAAAGGCGCTGACGATGGCGGCGACGCGGGGCAGGTCGGCCACCGGCACGGCCATGGCGGCCAGGGTGCTGGCGCCGATGCGGTTGGGGGCGAACACCGGCCCGACGCGGCTGATCTTGGCGTCGGCCTGCAGCGCGGCGAGGCGGGCGAGAACGGTGCCGGCGCCGCAGCCGAGCTGCCCGCCGAGGGCCGCCCAGGGTTCGGTGACCAGCGGAAAGCCGCGCTGGAAGTCGTTGAGCAGGCGAAAGTCGAGGCTGTCGGCGAGGGTGGCGCTCATCTCAGAATCCGATCCGCTGGGCGCGCGAGGTGAAGAAGATGCCCGACGGGGCGTCGGCGGGGAGTTCCTTGCGGACGGCGAAGGTGGCGGTGTCGACGACGCTGACCCGGTTGCTGTCCCGCGAGGAGAGCCAGACGTTTTCGCCGCGGGGGGTGAATTCCATGTGCAGCACGGCCTTGCCGGGGCTGAAGGTGTGCACGACGCGCTTGTCGACGGTGTCGATGACCTGGACCCATTCGTTGTCCGGGAAGGCGAAGTTGACCCAGATCTGGCGGCCGTCGGGGCGCGCCATGACGAAGACCGGCTGGCCCTTGACCGGGATGCGGCCGGTTTCGGCCCACGTTCCGGCGTCGGCGACGAGCACTTCGTGGCGGCCGATGGCGGGCAGCCAGGCTTGCCCTGCGGCCAGCGACCAGCCGCGCAGGTGGGGCATCTTGAAGACCGGCAGCTTTTCTTCGCCGCGGCCGTAGCCTGCGAGGATCTTTCTGGCGCCGGCCTCGGGTTTCCAGAGGTCGAGCAGCGAGATGCCGTCCTCGCCGAACAGGCCGGCCAGGAAGTAGCGGCCGTCGGGGGTGACGAGGCCGTCGTAGGGCTGCTTGCCGGCGGGGTAGCGGGTGGTGACGGGATTTTTCGGGTCGGAGAAATCGGTGACGCGGATTTCGTTGGCGTCGAAGAGGGCGTAAACGAAGCGCTGGCCGGACACGTCGGCCAGGCCTACGACGCGGGAGAACTTGCCGGGGGCGTATTCGGCGGGCACGTCGGCGAGCAGTTCGAGGGTGTCGGCGTCGAAGGCCTTGATGCCGCCGGGTTCGTAGTTCTGGGCGACGACCAGCTTGCCATTTTGCGAGACGGAGCCGCCGATGGAGTTGCCGGCCTGGATGACGCGTTTGTCGATGCGGCGGGTGAGCAGATCGACCTTGGTGAGGCCGCCGTCACGCCCGAAAACGTAGGCGTAGCGCGCATCGCGCGAGAAAGCCACGTGGGCGTGGGAGAGATCGCCGAGGCCGGCGATGGTGCCGAGGCGGGTGTTGTGGCTGTGCTCGATGACCTGCACGCGGCCGGCGGCGCGCTCGATGACGACGCCCAGATCGCCGGTGCCGCGCACGGCGTCGGGGGGCGTGCTGGCGCAGGCGGCAAGGCCGAGGGCGAAGGCGGGAATCAGGGCAGCGAGGCGCATGGTCAGTCGAGGGGCGGGAAGCCCTGTTTGAGCCGGGCGACGATCCAGCCGGCTTCGGATTCGTTCAGGAAGCGCTCCCAGCCGGGCATGGCGGTGCCGGGGCGGCCGTGGATGATGGTGGCGACGAGGGAGTCGTCGGGCCATTCGGCGAGCCGCTCGGGGGTGAGGGCCGGGCCGAGGCCGCCGGTGAGGCGCATGCCGTGGCAGGAGCCGCAATCCTGGCGAACCATGTGGACCAGCGCCTGCTGGCGCGCGGGGTCGGGCTGGGGCGGTTCGGCGGACTGGGCAGCGCTCACCGCGAGGGCGGTGAGGCCGAGCAGCACGGCCACGTGGAGCAACAGCGGACGATCCATCACGAACTCCTTCAGGCAACGCCGACACAGTAGGTCGGCCTGCCGGCGCGGGCATTGATGGGTGTCAAGAATGCCGGGCGACTTGTGGGGGCGGCGTCAGCCACCCGCGGACGCTGATCAACGGCTTGCCTGTGATTGAATGCGCGCAGGGGCGACCGAAGTCGCCCCTGCAGCTACCTTGATCCGCGCTCTTTTCAGCCCTTCAGAATCCAGCTCACGACATCCTTCAGGTCGCCGTCGCTGATCTTTTCGACGGGGTTGGGCGACATCGGGATCGGGCCCCACACGCCGGAGCCGCCCTTGCGAACCTTGTCGCTGAGCTTGGCCACGGCGTCGCCCTGGCCCTTGTACTTGGCGGCGATGTCCTTGAAGGCCGGGCCGACGAGCTTCTTGTCCATCGCGTGACAGGCCATGCAGCCGGCCTTCTGGGCGGCGGCGGCCGGGTCGGCGGCGAGGGCGCTGCCGCTGGCGGCGGTGGCGAGCAGGGCGGCGAGAATCATCGAATATTTCATGGTTTTCTCCTTTTCAAGCAGAAAGCTGCCGGCAGGCACAGGGCCTGACGGCAGCGGTCAGCGACGATCAATAGATGTCGTGCTGGGTGTTGTAGAGGTTGAAGTGACCGGTCGGCGTGACGATGCGCGGATCCTTGATGACAGCCTTCAGTTGCAGGGTCTTGTCATCCACCACCACGATGGCGGATTCCTTGTTTTTGGCGCTCCACACCGAGAACCACACTTCGTCGCCCGCCTTGTTGTACTCGGGCTGCACCACGCGCTTGGCGCCGTCGTCCTTCAGGCCGGCCCATTCTGCGATGGGCAGGGTCTTGTAGCCGGCCGCCAGGTTGTTGATGTCGTACACAGCAACCGACTGGGACAGCTTCGGATCCGGGTTGAGCGGGGTGTCGGAGTACAGGTGCTTGGACTTCGGGTGGCTCTTGATGAACAGTGCGCCGCCGCCCGGGCCCTTGATGGATTCGACCATCTTCCAGGCGTATTGCTTGTGCTTGACGGGGTCGGTGCCGATCAGGGCGATGGTGTCGTCGCCCAGGTGGCCGGTGGACCACACCGGGCCGTACTTCGGGTGGATGAAGTTGGCGCCGCGACCCGGGTGGGGAATCTTGCCCACGTCGATCAGGCCGGCCAGCTTGCCTTCCTTCATGTCGATGGCGCCGATCTGGTTGGACTGGTTGGCGGCGACCATGAAGTAGCGCTTGGTGCTATCGAGGCCGCCGTCGTGCAGGTACTTGGAGACCGGAATTTCCTTGGTCGAGATGGCGTTCAGGTCGGTGTAGTTAACCAGCAGGGTCTTGCCGGTTTCCTTCACGTTGACCAGGAATTCCGGCTTGAAGTGCGAGGCCACGATGGAGGCGACGCGGGGCTCGGGGTGGAATTCCTGATCGCCGACGGTCATGCCGCGGGTGGCCATGATCTTCAGCGGCTCGAGGGTGTCGCCGTTCATGATCACGTACTGGGGCGGCCAGTACGAGCCGGCGATGGCCAGCTTGTCTTCGTAGCCCTTGAACTTGGAGGTTTCGACCGAACGGGCTTCGAGACCGGTACGGATCTCGGCGACGTTGTCCGGCTTTTCCATCCACAAGTCGATCATGTTGATCTTGGCGTCACGGCCGATCACGAACAGGTAGCGGCCGGAGGCGGAGATGCGGGAAATGTGCACCGCGTAGCCGGTCTTGACGATGTTGATGATCTTCTTGGTGTCGCCGTCGATGAGTGCAACTTCACCCGTGTCGCGCAGGGTGGTCGAGAAGATGTTCTCGATGTTGTAGTTGTTCATCTTCTTCTTCGGACGCTGGTCCGGCGGAATGATGACCTTCCAGGTGGCCTTCATGTCCTTCATGTCCTTCATGCCGAATTCGGGCGGCTGCGGCGGGGTTTGCTGCACGTAGCGGGCCATCAGGTCCACTTCGTCGTCGGACAGTTCGCCCGAGGTGCCCCAGTTGGGCATGCCGGCCGGGGAGCCGTACTTGATGAAGACCTTCAGGTAGTCGGTGCCGGCGGCAAGGGTCTTGTCGGTGGTCAGCGGCTTGCCGGTGGCACCCTTGCGCAGCACGCCGTGACAGCCGGCGCAGCGTTCGAAGTAGATCTGGCGGGCCTTGTCGAATTCCGCCTTGCTCATCGGCGGGGCCTTCGGGTTGATGTCCTGGTACATCTCCACGTTGGCCAGGGGCGAGCCGGCGGACTGGTACTTGGCTTCGGGTGCGTTGGTCGTGGTCTTTGCCTCTTCAGCAAAGGCGTGTGCCATGGCCAGCGGTAGCAAGGCCGCGGCAATTGCTCCTGTTTTCCACATTTTCATCGTTGCATCTCCCTTGAAATGAACCCAGCGAGCGATCTGCTCCGCTTACGGCGAAGAGTGCGCCCGGCAGCCATTACCCTTCCTTGACAGGGGTCAAGTTCGAAAACGCGATACGACTGTTAGATTTCGGCCGTCATGATTCCGGATCTCCCGCCATGCCGCCGCCCGTCTCTGTCGCTCTTGAAATGCCTGCCGCCGGCGCCTTGCGCGCCTTCCTGGACCAGTTGATCGGTGCTCACCGGGGCAGCGTGCCCGATGTGGCCCGCCCGGCGCTGTCGGGTGCCGCTGCCACCGGCCGGGTTGCCCTTGTGGGGGCCGGCCCCGGCGACCCGGAGCTGCTGACGCTGCGCGCCGCGCGCCTGCTGTCCCGGGCCGACGTGCTGGTGCTCGACCACCTGGTCAGTGAAGGGGTGCTCGCGCTGGTCAATCCGGCCGCCGAGCGCATCTACGTGGGCAAGGAATCCGGCCATCACACGGTGCCCCAGGAGGAGATCAACCAGCTGCTGGTGCGCCTTGCCCGTGAAGGCCGGCAGGTGGTGCGCCTCAAGGGGGGCGACCCCTTCATCTTCGGCCGTGGTGGCGAGGAACTCGAAGAACTGCTGGCGGCCGGCATTCCGTTTGAAGTGGTGCCCGGCATCACCGCGGCCTGCGGGGCCGGCGCCTATGCCGGCATTCCGCTCACCCACCGGGATTACGCCCAGTCGGTGGTGTTTGCCACCGGCCACCGCCGCGCCGGCGAATCCGCGCTCGACTGGACGGCCCTCGCCCGGCCGCACCAGACCGCGGTGATCTACATGGGCGTCGGCATGTTGCAATCCCATTGCGAGGCCATGATCCGCCACGGCCGCGGCGCAGACACCCCGGCGGCACTCGTCGAAAACGGCACGCTGCCGAGCCAGCGGGTGGTGACCGGCACCCTCGAAACCCTGCCCGAAATCGCCGCGGCGGCCGGCATCCATCCGCCCGCCCTGCTGATCATTGGCGAAGTGGTGAGCCTGGCCGCCAGGCTGGCGTGGTTTACCGGGGCCAGCACCACGGCCTGAACCCATAGTGATCCGGTGTCGCCAGAGGCCGCCACGGGCGGCCTCTGGCCGTGTACGTCGCGGTGTCCGGCAGGCGGGCCGCCCTGTTAAGCTGATCGCCCTTCACAAAACGATAACAAAGGGAGGGCCTCTCCATGCCCGTCAAGCTGATCGAACACACGCCGGAGGCCTACGCCTACCCGCTCCTGATCAAGCAGCTCCTGCACACACCGCTGGCCATCGCGCCGGAGCAGGAAATCACCTACATGGGCGGGCGACGCCACACCTACCGGGTGCTCCGCGAGCGTATCGGCAGGCTGGCCAGTGCGCTGGCCGGGCTGGGCGTGGAGGCCGGTGAAACGGTGGCGATGATGGACTGGGACAGCCACCGCTACCTCGAATGCTTTTTTGCGGTGCCGATGATGGGCGCCATCCTGCAAACGGTGAATGTGCGCCTCAGCCCGGAGCAGATCCTCTATACCCTCAACCATGCCCGCGCCGACGTGGTGCTGGTGAATGCCGAGTTCTGGCCGATCATCGCCGCCATTGCCGGCAAGCTTGAAACGGTGCGCCGCTTCGTGCTGATCGAGGACGCCCCGGCCGAGGGCCCGCCGCCGGTGGATTTCGACGGTGAATACGAGGCGCTGCTGGCCGCGGCCTCGCCCGACTACGCGTTTCCCGATTTCGACGAAAACGCCAAGGCCACCACCTTTTACACCACCGGCACCACCGGTCTGCCCAAGGGCGTGTATTTCAGCCATCGTCAGCTCGTGCTGCACACCCTGGCGACGGCGGCGGCCCTCGGCAACGCGCCGGTCCAGGGGCGCCTGCACCGGGAGGACGTCTACATGCCGATCACCCCGATGTTCCACGTGCACGCCTGGGGCCTGCCCTACGTGGCGACGATGCTCGGCCTGAAGCAGGTGTACCCCGGCCGCTACGTGCCGGAAACCCTGCTCAAACTGGTGCGCGATGAAGGCGTGACCTTCTCCCACTGTGTGCCGACCATCCTGCACATGCTGCTGGTCCATCCGCTGTCCAAGGTCATCGACCTGTCCCGCTGGAAGCTCATCATCGGCGGCTCGGCGCTCTCCCAGGCCCAGGCGCGCGCCGCCATGGCGCGGGGCATCGACGCCTTTACCGGCTACGGCATGTCCGAAACCTGCCCCATTCTCAGCCTGGCCCAGCTTTCCGGCGCCGCGCTGGCGGCCTCGCCCGAGGAGCAGGCGGCGCTGCGCGCCAAGACCGGCATCCCGATGCCGCTGGTGGACCTGCGGGTGGTCGACGAGAACCTGGCCGAACTGCCCCGCGATGGCTGTTCGGTGGGCGAGGTGGTGGTGCGCAGCCCCTGGCTCACCCAGGGCTATCTCCACGACGCCGAGGCGTCGGCCGGGTTGTGGCAGGGCGGCCTGCTCCACACCGGCGACATCGGCCACATCGACGCGGCCGGCTACCTGCAGATCACCGACCGCATCAAGGACGTGATCAAGACCGGCGGGGAATGGACATCGTCGCTGCAGATCGAGGACGTGGTGGCCCGGCACCCGGCGGTGGCCGAGGTGGCGGTGATCGGCGTGCCCGACGAAAAATGGGGCGAGCGCCCGCTGGCGAAGGTCACCCTCAAGCCGGCCAGCGTCGGACAGGTCACCGAGCATGAGATCCGCAACTTCGCCGCCCGCCTGATTGAATCCACCGGCGTGTCCCGCTACGGCGTGCTGCTGCAGGTGCAGTTCGTCGAAGGCCTGGCCCGCACCAGCGTTGGCAAGCTCAACAAGCGCGCAATGCGCGAAGCGCAGGAAAAATCCTGACGCGCCGGCGCCTGAAAAACACAAGGGCCGCCCCGAGGGACGGCCCTTTTCACATCGACATGCGCGGAATTACTTCTGGCCGAGGAAGTTCGCCGGGATGCTGCTGGCGCTGTAACCGCCACGCCCCACCGCCCCGAGGTTGAGCCATTCGGTGGCCGCCCGGCCGCTGCCGTCGCCGGTGACGGCGGAGCTGGTGCCCGTGTGGCCGTTGGCGATGAACAGTTGCGGGTGGTCGAAAGGCGCCGCGTGGGTGCGTACCCGCTCGTCGGTCAGGGCGCGCAGGAAGGCCACCAAGGCCGCCTTCTCGGTGGCGGAGAGGCTGAGGGGCTGGATGTCGGCATCCAGGTTGGTGCGGTTGGCGTAGGCAAAGTTGCCGCCGCGGTTGTAGAACTCGACCACCTGCTCGAGCGTTGCCACGCCACCGTTGTGGAAATACGGGGCGGTCAGCTCCACGTTACGCAGGCCGGGGGTCTTGAAGGCGCCGCCGACGGCGATGCGCGACAGCGGGGTCACAAGCACATTGGCGAGGGCTTTTTCCAGGTAATTGAACTTGAGCAGCGATTGCTTGGCCACGCCGCTGAACGAAAGCGGATTGCCGAACGGATCGTTGGCGCCCACGCCCAGGTCTTCGGTGGTCGGGGTGACCGAGATGTTGTAGAAACCCTCGTCGTACACCGCACGGTTGTTGTCGCCCATCAGCATGCTGCTCATGCGGTCGGTAATCAGGCGGCGGCGGATGCTGGCGTTGGTGAACTCGGCGCCGCCGTGGCAGTTGACGCACTTGCCCTTGCCCCAGAACAGCCCCATGCCCATGGCCTGCTGGGGGGTCATGGCGCTGCTGCTGCCTTCGACATAGCGGTCGAAGGGGCTGCGATCGGAAACCAGGGTGGTTTCATAGAGCTGGATGGCGAGGCCCATGAAGAGGCTGAAGTTGGCCTCCATCTGGCTGTAGGTCTTGCCATTCACCGTGACGGACTGCTTGCCGTTCCACCACTCGGGACGGAAGGCCGTCTTGATCAGCTCGGCATAGTTGGCGGAGGACAGGCCGTCGCCCGAGCCGGCGCGATAGCTGGCGAGCAGGCTGTCGTCGCTGGCCACCTGCTGGCCGGCGAGGGGGCGCAGGCTGAGCATCTTGCGACCGATGTCGGGGAAGCCGCGCCCGGCCGCCGACATCTCGGCGGCGCTCAGGGGCGGCCCGGAAGCCTGCGAGGCGAGGCTGGCGTTGTCGATCTCGACCGACACCGGGGTGACCTTGGTGGAGGTGCCGCCCAGCAGGTTGAGGGTGGACACGTTCTTGTACACCCGCGCCGAGCCATCGCGCTTGCCCCAGGGATTGACGCCGTTGAAGATTGTCTGGGCGCGGCCATCCCAGAAGTTGCGCAGGTTGAACACCGCGTTGATCACGCTGGGGCTGTTGCGCGGCGTGACCTGGCGGGTGACCTGGCCGTCCACGTTGAAGATGGCGTCCCAGGTGAGCTGGCGCGCCTCGGCCCGCTGACCGCTGACAACGGCGCTGAACTGCTCGCGGAACACGCCCTGGGAGCCCACCACGTCGTTCACGTTGCGGGTCATCGCCGAGTTGCGATCGTCCGGATTGGCGAACTGGTGGAAGGGGAAGTCGGAGGCCTTCAGCTGGGTGTTGGGGCCGCCGGCCTGGAAGCTGGTGTCGGCGTTCGGGCTGCGGTTGAGGCCCGGCGAGAGCTGATTCTTCGAGCGGCTGTCGGCGCCGGCATGGAAGTGGCACGACGCGCAGGCGGTGGCGCCGTCGCTGCCCATCTGCATGTCCCAGAACAAGGCCTTGCCGAGCGCGGTGGCGAGAGTCCGGTTGGCAACGAAGTCACGCAGGTTGGACGGCTCCGGACGGCTGACGCCGGCCAGCGATTCGGGCGGCTTCGGCGTGATCTGGGCAAGGGCGGGGAGGGCGCTGGTCAGAAGCAGGGCGCTTCCGGCCAGTTTCAGCGCGCGGCCCAGGGCCGGTCGCAAAGGTGTCTGGCGCATCAATAAGTCTCCGGGGGGTGTGGCCCTTCATTGGGGCCATTAGTGTTCCAGGGTGCGGGTTGGCACCGGCGGACCCGGATGATCCGTGTGAGCGCTGCGGCGCTTGCGGGCTTACTTCACGCGCGATTTTGTTTGTTTCATCAATTTACATATTTCTGCCAGATTGTTCTTCGCCACGCAGGTAAACCGGCGCTTCCGTGATCGGAGGTGTTTCGGCGGAGCGGGCGCGGAAGTGGTGCTTGAGATCGTTTGCGCACCGAAATGGTGCGGTCATGAGTCCTCGACTTGGTGCATGAACGGTGCGTGGCGGCGGTTTGGGGCGCTGAAACCCCGTTCTTGCGGTGCGCCAGGGCCCTGGATTTGCATTCAAACGTTCTATGAGCTGTGCGGGATGAATGGCATAAATATTGCTATAGCTTTCAGCAAGCCTGAAACCCGCAGCCCCGAGAACGGAGTCTCCCGTGACAATCCATGTCGCCCTCAATCACCTGACCGCCTACACCTACGACCGCCCGGTAGCCCTGGGCCCGCAGGTGGTGCGCCTGCGCCCGGCGCCTCACAGCCGTACGCGCATTCTGTCCTACTCGCTGCGCGTGCTGCCCGAGCCGCACTTCATCAACTGGCAGCAGGACCCACAGGGCAACTACCTCGCCCGGCTGGTCTTCCCGGACGAAGTCACCGCGTTCAGCGTCGAAGTGGATCTGGTTGCCGAAATGTCGGTCATCAACCCCTTCGATTTCTTTCTCGAGCCCGAGGCCGAGAACTTTCCCTTCGAGTACGCCGGCGCCCTCCGCCACGAGCTCGCGCCCTTCCTGCTCAAGGAAGAGGCCACGCCGCTGCTCAAGGCCTATCTTGCGACCATCTCCCGCGAGAAGCTGCGCAACGTCGACTTCCTGGTCAAGCTCAATGCCGATCTGCAAAAGCACATCGGCTACGTGATCCGCATGGAGCCGGGCGTGCAGACGCCGGAAGAAACCCTCACCAAGCGCACCGGTTCGTGCCGCGACTCGGCCTGGCTGCTGGTTCAGCTGCTGCGTCACCTGGGTCTGGCGGCGCGCTTCGTGTCGGGCTACCTCATTCAGCTCAAGGCCGACGTGAAGGCGCTCGACGGCCCGTCCGGCACCGAAGTGGACTTCACCGACCTGCACGCCTGGACCGAGGTTTACCTGCCCGGCGCCGGCTGGGTCGGCCTCGACCCGACCTCCGGCCTCTTCGCCGGCGAAGGCCACATTCCTCTGGCCTGCTCGCCCGACCCCTCGTCCGCCGCGCCCATCTCGGGCCTGATCGGCGAATGCGAGTGCGAGTTCGAGCACCACATGAAAGTCACCCGCGTCAAGGAAACGCCGCGGGTAACCAAGCCCTACACCGAGGAACAGTGGGCCGCGATCGAAGCCCTGGGCCACCGCATCGACGTGGATCTCGAAGCCCACGACATGCGCCTCACGATGGGCGGCGAGCCCACCTTCGTGTCGGTCGACGACCCCGACGGCGCCGAATGGAACACCGAGGCCATGGGCCCCAACAAGCGCATCCGCGCCGAGGATCTGTACCACCGCCTGCGCGACAAGTACGCCCCGCAAGGCCTCGCCCATTTCGGGCAGGGCAAGTGGTATCCCGGCGAGCAGCTGCCGCGCTGGTCGCTCACCTGCTTCTGGCGCAAGGATGGCGAGCCGGTGTGGATGAATCGCGCCCTCATCGGCGACGCCTCCACCCCCGGCCCGGTCAAGGTCGACATGGCCCACACCTTCCTCGCCGGCGTGGCCTCGCGGCTTGGCGTGGACCAGCGCCGCGTGTTCCCGGCCTATGAAGACGCCTTCTATTACCTGTGGCGCGAGCGTCGCCTGCCGGGCAACGTGGACCCCTTCGATGCCCGCCTCGACGATCCGCTCGAGCGCGACCGCATCCGCCGCGTGTATGAATACGGCCTGCCCAATCCGGTTGGCTACGTGTTGCCGGTTTCCATCAGCCCCTACACCGGCGCCTGGCAGACCGGGCCGTGGTTCCTGCGCGACGAACGTTGCTACCTGATCCCCGGCGATTCGCCGCTGGGCTACCGCCTGCCGCTGGATTCCCAGCCGTGGGTCGAGAAGGGCAGCTACCCGTATGTGAATCCGCCGGACAACCACCAGTCATTCCCGCCGCTGCCCGAGTACAAGGCCATCCGGCGCCAGCTCCCGGGCGGCCAGACGGCCGTGCTCAACGCCCTTCGCGATGACGAACCCGGCTTCGGCTCGTCGGCTGCCGCCCGCGCCGCCGCGGCCCTCAAGGCGGCCAAGGCCGCCGAAAAGCTCAGCCCCACCGACAAGACGCCGGGCAAGTTCGAATCGGCCGACTGGATCGTGCGCACCGCCATGTGCGTCGAGCCGCGCAACGGCACCCTGCACGTCTTCATGCCACCGCTGTCCAGCCTCGAGAAATACCTCGAGCTGGTCACCGCCATCGAAGCCACGGCCGAAGATCTCGGCACCCCGGTGGTGCTGGAAGGCTACGAGCCGCCGTCCGACCCGCGCCTGACCCACTTCCGCATCACCCCCGACCCCGGCGTGATCGAGGTGAACATCCATCCGGCCAGCAACTGGGAAGAACTCGTCGAGCGCACCACCCACCTTTACGACGCGGCCCACTTCTCGCGCCTCACCTCCGAGAAGTTCATGGTCGACGGCCGCCACACCGGCACCGGCGGTGGCAACCACTTCGTGCTCGGCGGCGCCACGCCCTCCGATTCACCCTTCCTGCGCCGGCCCGATCTGCTGCGCAGCCTGATTTCGTACTGGCACAACCACCCCAGCCTGTCCTACCTGTTCTCGGGCATGTTCATCGGCCCGACCAGCCAGGCACCGCGTATCGACGAAGCACGCAACGATTCGGTGTACGAAATCGAAACCGCCTTCAGGCAGTTTCCCAAGCTCGGCGAGGACGTGCCGCCCTGGCTCATCGACCGCCTGCTGCGCAACCTGCTCATCGATGTGACCGGCAACACCCACCGCTCCGAGTTCTGCATCGACAAGCTCTACTCGCCAGACGGCCCCACCGGCCGCCTCGGCCTGCTCGAACTGCGCGCCTTCGAAATGCCGCCCCATGCGCGCATGTCGTTGTCCCAGCAGCTTCTGCTGCGCGGCCTGATGTCGATCTTCTGGGAAAACGCCTACCAGCCCGAACGCCTGGTGCGCTGGGGCACGGAGCTGCACGACCGCTTCCTGCTGCCGCATTTCGTGCAGCAGGATTTCTCCGACGTGATGGAGGACATGCAGGCCCATGGTCTGCCCTTCGACACCGAATGGTTTGCGCCGCACATGGAGTTCCGCTTCCCGAAGATCGGCGATTTTGCGGTGCGCGGCATTCAGGTTGAGCTGCGCAGCGCCCTCGAGCCCTGGCACGTGATGGGCGAGGAGGGCGCCATCGGCGGCACCGTGCGCTTCGTCGATTCGTCGGTCGAGCGTCTGCAGGTGAAGGTGACCGGCATGTCGGATGATCGCTTCGTGCTGGCCGTGAATGGCCGCACGATTCCGCTGCAGCCTACCGGCACCGTGGGCGAGTTCGTCGCCGGCGTGCGCTACCGGGCCTGGCAGCCGCCATCGTGCCTGCATCCGACCATCAAGCCCCACGCGCCGCTTGTCTTCGACCTGGTGGACACCTGGACCGGCCGTTCGCTGGGCGGCTGCCAATACCATGTTTCCCACCCCGGCGGGCGCAGCTTCGAGACCTTCCCGGTCAACGCCTTCGAGGCCGAAAGCCGTCGTCTGGCCCGCTTCTTCCGGATGGGTCACACGCCGGGCGACGTGAAGCTGAAGGTTTCCCCGGTCGAGAAGGAGTTTCCCTTCACGCTGGATTTGCGGCGCTAAGCGCTAAGCCTCGAAGCGTGTCCGTACAGAGTCCGGGGTCGGCACGGGGCGGTTCACCGCGCCTGCCTCGGTCACTTATTCACGGACACGCGCTTGTTCGACAATCGGTCCGGCGGGTGTGGATGTATCCTCGCACCCGCCGGCGCCCGCCTGCCGCAAACCTTTGAATCCCCCGCCGCGGGGAAGAGCGTTCGCTATCCTCCGATGACCAGCCCCTTCCTCGCCCACTACACCTACCGCCCCGACAGCTACGACGAATTGTGCGGCGAGGACGACGTGCGGCCGCACTGGCAGCAGTTCCTCGAGCACATCGACGAATCCGGCGGCGAGACCATGAAGGCCCGCGCCGCCCAGCTGGCCCGCGGCATTCAACAAAACGGCGTCACCTACAACGTCTACGCCGACCCCCGCGGCACGGGCCGGCCGTGGTCACTCGATCTGCTGCCGATGATCCTGCCGGCCGACGAGTGGCGCGGCATCGCCACCGCCATTGGGCAGCGCGCGCGCCTGCTCGACGCGCTGCTGGGTGATCTCTACGGCGCCCAAACCACGCTCTCGGAAGGCCTGCTGCCGCCCGAGCTGGTCTTTGGTCACAAGGGTTTCCTGTGGCCCTGCCAGGGCATCAAACCGGTTGGCGGCACGCACCTGCACCTTTACGCCGCCGATCTGGCCCGCTCGCCCGACGGGCAATGGTGGGTGATTGCCGACCGCACCCAGTCGCCCTCCGGCGCCGGCTACGCGCTGGAAAACCGCCTGCTGGTGTCGCGCGCGTTTCCCGATCTCTTCCGCGACATGCAGGTGCAAACCCTGGCGCGCTTCTTCCACGGCCTGCAGGGCAGCCTCGGCAGCCAGGCGCCCAGCGACGGCGAGCCGCCGCTCACCGTGCTGCTCACGCCCGGCCCCTTCAACGAAACCTACTTCGAACACGTCTACCTGGCCCGCTACCTGGGTTTTCCGCTGGTGGAAGGGCAGGATCTGACGGTGCGCAACGACACCGTCTATCTCAAGACGGTGTCCGGTCTCAAGCGCGTTCACGCCATCCTGCGCCGCCTTGACGACGACTTCTGCGACCCGGTCGAACTGCGCGCCGACTCGGCCCTCGGCGTGCCCGGCCTGCTCGGTGCGGTGCGCGCCGGCCGCGTGCTGGTGGCCAATGCGCTGGGTTCGGGTCTGCTCGAATCGGCCGCGCTGCCCGGCTTTTTGCCCGGCATCTGCCGCCATCTGCTCGGCGAGGAACTCGCCATGCCCTCGGTCGCCACCTGGTGGTGCGGTGAAACCCCGGCCCGCAAGGAAGTGCTCGCCAACCTCAAGGATCTGGTGATCAAGCCGACCTTTCCCGGCCTCTCCAGCGAAATCATCTTTGGCGACCGGCTCGGCCCGGACCAGCTCGACGCGCTGGCCGCGCGCATCGAGGCCGACCCGTCGGCCTTCGTGGCCCAGGAGCTCGTCAAGCTCTCCCGCGCGCCGGTGTGGTCCGGCGGCCAGCGGCGCAAGCTGCGCTCCCGGGCGATGGGCCTGCGCGTTTACGCCGCCATCGGGCCCGAGGGCTACAAGGTCATGCCGGGCGGCCTGGCGCGGGTGGCCGGCGTCGACAACGCGCGCATCCTGACCCTGCAGAAGGGCGGCAGCAGCAAGGATACCTGGGTGCTGTCCGATGGCCCGGTGTCCGGCTTCAGCCTGCTCCACAACACCATCGGCGTGGACGACCTGATTACCGAAACCGGCACCCTGTCGTCGCGTCTCGCCGAAAACCTGTTCTGGTTCGGCCGCTACAGCGAGCGCTGCGACGCCATCGCCCGGCTGGCCCGGGTGGCCCTGTCGCGCCTCTCGGAAGGGCGTCGCAGCGAGCGCGCCGGAGCGCTCGGCATGATGCTTCACCTTGCCGCCGGCGCCGGCCTCGTCGAGGCCGAAGCCATCGACGGGCCCATCGTCAAGGCCGAGCTGGAACTCTTCCGGGCGGTGCTCGACCGTCGCGCCGACCAGGGTCTGGCCACCAACCTGCAGCGCCTCACCTGGTGCGCCGGGCAGGCGCGCGAACACCTCTCGCTCGACCACTGGCACGCCCTCAAGCGCCTGTCGGCCGAGATCGAAACCTGCCGCGAGGGGGCCAGCGATGTCTCTGCCCTGCTCGATTTCCTCGACGAAGCCCTCACCACTTTCGTGTCGCTGTCGGGCTTTGCGATGGACAACATGACCCGCGACATGGGCTGGCGCCTGCACATCGTCGGCCGGCGCATCGAGCGGCTCGACATGCTCGCGACCACGCTGGCGCGCTTCCTGCGCCGTTACGTGAACATTGCCGAAGTGCTGCACCAGGAGCTGGCCGTCGAGGCCCTGCTCGAACTGTGCGACTCGATCATCACCTACCGCACCCGCTATCGCGCCCGGCCCGAGCTGCTGCCGGCCTTCCACCTGCTGGCGCTGGACGACGCCAACCCCCACGCGCTGGCCTTCCAGCTGCGCATGGTGGCCAACTACCTGGGCAAGCTGGACGGCGACGGGAAGCTGGCCGTTGCCGAACTGGAAAAGTCCTTCTCCGGGGTGCAGACCTTCCCGTGGGTGCGCCTCGAAGCGTCCCGCCCCGCCGCCGAGCGCAAGGCCGCCTGCCTGGCGCTGGCCGACCGCCTGGACCAGCTTGCCGCTGCCGGCCGCGGCCTGTCCGAACGCCTCGCGATGCGTTACTTCAGCCACGTCGGGCGAAACGCCGCGCAGGCAACCTTCGCCGCCTGAAACCCGTGCCCAGCCCATGACTTCCGCGACGCCCAGCAGCACCGCCTACATCGTCATCCACGAAACCGAATACCCGCCCTGCGGTGTTCCGGTGTCCCTGTCCCAGCACCTGCTGCACCTGATTCCGCGCGCGCTGCCGTGGCAGAGCCGTGAATCCGGCCGCATCGTGGTCGAGCCCGATCTCGCGCGGCTGATCGAGGGTGAGGACGCCTTCGGCAACCCGGTAACCTGGCTGTCCCTCGACACGCCCCACGACGGCCTCGTGGTGCGCGCCGAAAGCCGCGTGACGGTGATCCGGCGGGAGCCGCTGCTCAAACCCGCCGACTCGCGCCCCTGGGAGCAGGTGCGCGACAGCCTGCGCTACCGGCCCAAGCCGCTGGCCGCCGACGCCCTTGACGCCCAGCGTTATCTCTACGCCTCGCCGCGGGCGCCGCGCGATGCGCTGCTGGCCGCCTTCGCCGCCCAGGTCTTCAAGCCCGGCGTGCCCATCCTGGTCGGCGCCCACGCGCTGATGGAGCTGATCTTCAAAACCTTCACCTACGACCCGGAAGCCACCGAAGTGGGCACCCCGGTGCTCGAAGTGCTCAAGAAAAAGCGCGGCGTCTGCCAGGATTTTGCCCACCTGATGATCGCGGCCCTGCGCTCGATCGGCCTGCCGGCCCGCTACATGTCGGGCTACCTGCTCACCGATCCGCCGCCCGGCAAGCCGCGCCTCGTCGGCGCCGATGCCTCCCACGCCTGGGTGGCCGTGTGGTGCCCCGACAGCGGCTGGGCCGAATACGACCCCACCAACGGCATCCAGCCCGACCTGCGCCACGTCACCCTGGGCTGGGGGCGCGATTTCCAGGACGTGTCGCCCCTGCGCGGGGTGATTCTCGGCGGTCTGGCCCAAACCCCGGACGTGCGGGTCACGGTGATGCCGGAGGCCGAGTGGAAGGTGGTTCGGGAGCGCAAGGCCGCGCAGCCCGAAGTAGCTGAAGATAAGGCGAAGGTGGAAAAGCTGCCTGGGGCCTGAGGCAAAAGGCCCCGCGGTGGTGTAGTCCGGCGCCCCTGGTCAGGCCGCCCGGGCGCCCTCGCGGCGTTCCACCAGCCGCAGCAGACCGAACAGGAACATGCCCACCAGCATCACCGCCGACGCCAGGTAAAGCCCGAACGCATAGCTGCCGTTCTGCCCGGCCAGCCAGCCGATGATCGCCGGCGCCCCGATCTGGGCCACGCCGTAGGCAACGGTGAGCTTGCTCATCATCTTGGCCGGTCGCGTCGGATAGAAGCGCCCCGCCATCGACATCACCATGCTGACGATGCCGGCGAAGGTGCCGCCAAACAGCACCGCCCCGGCCATTGCCGTGCCCAGCCCGTCGCCGAGCAGCGGTAGCAGGATGCCGAGGGCCTGCAGCCCGCTGGCAAGGATCAGCGCATTGAGCTGCCCGGTGCGCCGGGCGATCAGATCCCACACGATGCAGGCCGGCGCCGCGGCCAGCCCGACCGCCAGGAACACCCACGCGCCCTTGCCGCCCAGTTGCGGCATGCCGTTCACGATGGCGACGATAAAGGTGGCGCTCACCACAAAGCCCGCGCCGGCACAGAAGTAGGCGCCCATCATCAGCGCCAGGAACAGCCGGCCGGGCGGACGATCCTCCATGTGCGCGCCGCTGCCCGCCAGCGGCGTGGTGTCGGGCCTGGGCAGCCAGCGCCAGGCCGGAATCGCCAGCAAGGCGCCCAGCACGCCGAACAGATACCACTGGGCCCGCCAGTCGAACCAGTGGCTCATGAGCGCCACCGCCAGCGAACAGATGACGATGCCCAGACCGATGCCGGAGAAATGGATGCCCAGCTCGCTGCGGTGCCGGTGGCGCATCAACCAGTTCATGATCAGCCCCGACCCGAGCAGCATGCCGCCCGCCGTGCTCAGGCCCGCGACGAAGCGCAGCAGCGCCCACATCGCCTCGCCGCTGGCCAGGCCCATCAGCGCGGTGGCGGCCACCGCCACCACCATCGAGGCGCGGTAGAGCCTGTCCTTGAGCTTCAGGTCGCTGATCTTCGAGGCGAGCAGCGCACCGGACAGATAACCCGCGTAATTGGCTGCCGCCAGCCAGCCCCCGGCCGCGGCGCCGAGACCGGCCTGCTCGCGCATCAGTGGCAACAGCGGCGTGTAGGCAAAGCGCGCCACACCGAGAAAAAGGATCAGGCCAAGAATGCCGGCGCACAGAACCTGCAGGCGCTGTCGGTCTTCGTCGTTCATGGGGGGGGAGTCTCCGGATTATTGTTTTTGTGATCTGCAAGAAGCTTCAGTTGCTCATTCCGGGGCCGCGAAGCGGAACCCGGAATGAGCGCTCATCCTACCTTCTGCCGGTTGTCTGAGTCTCATTCCCAATCCGCTGTGTGATCGAGGGGCTGCAGTTCGACCGTAGCTTGAGTAAAGGCACGCTGCGTGCAGAAAAGCCCGTCTGAGCCGGGTCGCCTTCTTTGCCTGGTGTCCTGGCGAAGCAAGAAAGCAGGGTGCCTGCGGGGGGCGCGACCCCGGTCAAGGATAGGTCATTCAATGGAAGGCCCCGCGCCCGGGCCAGGAATCGCGCCACGGCATCCCGAAACCGCGGGCCGGCGCGCCGCTTCATGCCGGGCGCCGGCCGCACCGGTCAGTTCGACCGGGGCTCCCAGCCTCCTCCCAGCGCCTTGAACAGTTCCACCGAGGCGCCCAGCCGGGCTTGCCGGTTCTGGACCCAGGCGAGGGTGGCTTCGTTGGCGGTGCGCTCGGCGGTGAGCACTTCGAGGTAGGGCGAGTAGCCGCCGTCGTAACGCACCTGGGCGAGCTGGCGGGCGCGCTGGGCGGCGTTCATCGCGCGGCCGTAGGCGTCTTCGGCGTCGCCGCTCTGGCGCAGCTTGACGAGGGCGTCGTTCACTTCGCGGAAGGCGCTTTGGGCCGCCTTGCGGTAGCTCTCGAGGCTTTGCTTCTGCTGCGCCGTAACCTGGTCCACCTGGGCGCGCAGGCGGCCGCCTTCGAAGATGGGCTGGGTGATGCCGGCGCCCAGCGACCAGACCGCGGCCGGAGCGTTGAAGAGCTGCGACAGATCCTTGCTTTCGCGCCCGTAGGTGCCGGTGAGCGTGATGCTGGGGAACAGCGCGGCCTTGGCCACGCCGATGCGGGCATTGGCGGCGATCAGCTCGGCTTCGGCCTGGCGCACGTCGGGGCGGGCTTCGAGCAGGGTCGAGGGCAGCCCCGCCGGCGGTACCGGCGGCACCGGCAGGTTGCGCAGATCGCCCGGCGCAACCTGCAGGCCGGGCTGGCCGACCAGCAGGCCGAGCAGGTTTTCCGAGAGGGCGCGGGCCTTTTCGAGTTCGAGCTGCGCGGCGCTGTAGCCGGCCAGCGCGCCTTCGGCCTGCTGGACGTCGAGCTGCGAAACAATGCCGCCTTCGAAGCGGGTGCGGGTGAGCCGGGTGCTGCTGGCCTGGCTGGTCACGGTGTCGCGGGTGACCAGCAGTTCGGCGTCGATGGCGCGCAGGTTGAGGTAGGCCTGAACCACCGCCGAGGCGAGGCTGAGGGATACCGTTTCGCTGGCGTAGCGGGTGCCCAGGGCCTGGGCGCGGGCCGCTTCGGAAGCGCGCCGCAGCTTGCCCCACACATCGAGTTCAAAGGCGGTGGACAGGCCGATCCTGTTGGTGGTGCGCACCAGCCCCTTGGGCGGCGTGGTGTTGGGCAGGATGGTGCGGGCGCGGCCGGTGGAGGCGTTGGCATTGATCTGCGGCAGCAGCGCGGCGTCCACCTGGCGCAGCACGGCGTCGGCTTCCTCGATACGGGCCGCGGCGATCATTGCGTCGGGGCTGGTGGCGAGGGCCTGGCGGACGAGTTCGTCGAGCCGGGCGTCGCCGAACAGCGTCCACCAGTTGCTGGCGATGGCCGGGCTGGCGGCCAGCGGGGCGGCGGCGTACTGCGCCGGCAGCTGGATCTGCGCCTCGGGGCGTACGTAGTCGGGGCCGAGGGTGCAGCCGGCCAGCGCACCGGCGACGGCCACGACTGCGAGGGTCAGGCGGGGGCGGATCATGGCTTCACCTCCTGGTGGGCGGCGTGGCTCTTGGGCAGATCGCCGGCCGGGTGGCGCAGCTTGCCGCGGCTGAGCCACTTGTAGAACAGGGGCACGAAAATGGTGGCGATGAAGGTGGCGGCGAGCATGCCGCCAACCACGCCGGTGCCCATCGAGCGGCGGGCGGCCGAGCCGGCGCCGGACGAGATGGCCAGCGGCAGCACGCCGAGCACGAAGGCCAGCGAGGTCATCACGATGGGGCGAAAGCGCAGGCGGGCCGCTTCGAGTGCCGCTTCGACGACGCCCATGCCTTCGGCCTGTTTCTGGGCCGCGAATTCGACGATCAGGATGGCGTTCTTGGCCGCCAGCCCCACCAGCACCAGCAAGCCGATCTGGAAGTAGATGTCGTTGGGCATGCCGCGGATGAGCACCGCGACGAGGGCGCCCAGCATGGCGAAGGGCACCGCCATGATCACGGCCAGCGGCAGCGACCACTTCTCGTATTGGGCGGCGAGGATCAGGAACACCATGATGATGCCGAACACGAAGGCGATGACCGAGGCGCTGCCGGTGCGCTTTTCCTGGAAGGACTGGCCGACCCATTCGGTGCGGAAACCTTCGGGCAGCGTGGCCCTGGAGACTTCTTCCACCGCCTTGATGGCGTCGCCCGAGCTGTAGCCCGGCGCAGCGCTGCCCAGCACCTTGGCGGCCACGAAGCCGTTGAAACGCTCGACCATTTCGGCGCCGGTGATGGTCTTGACCGTGGCGACGGCCGACAGGGGCACCATGGCGCCGCTGGCGGCACGCACGTAGGGCTTGAGCAGGTCTTCGGGCTTCATGCGGGCGGTGGCGTCGGCCTGCACCAGCACCTTGTAGGTCTTGCCGCTGCGGTTGAAGTCATTCACGTACAGCGAGCCGGTGTTGGCTTGCAGGGTGGCGTAGATGGCGTCGAGCGCGATGCCCATCGAGAGGGCCTTGGGCTCGTCCACTTCGACGTAGAGCTGCGGCGCGGTGACCCGGAAGAAGGTGTTCAGGCCGGTCAGTTCGGGGCGCTTCTTGAGGGCTTCGACGAACTGGGCGGTGATTGCCGCGAGGTTCTTGGCGTCGCCGTCGGAGCGGTTCTGGACGTACACCTCAAAGCCGCCGGCGGTGCCGAGGCCCTGGATGGGCGGCGGGTTGAACACCAGCCCCATGCCGTCGGAGAGGCTCATGCCGGCGCCCATGAACTGGCCGGCCCTTTCTCCGGTGGTGATGGTGCGCTCTTCCCAGGGCTTGAAGACGATGAAGGTCGTCGCCACGCTGGGCCGGTTGTTGCCGGTGATGAAGTCCACGCCGTTGATGAAGAAGATGTTCTCGATGTCTTCATTCATGATGCGCTGGCGCATCTGCTCGGCCGCCACGCCGGTACGCTGGGCCGAGGCGCCGTCGGAGAGGGTGACGAAGCCGAACAGGTAGCCCTGGTCTTCGGACGGCACGAAGCTGCCCGGCACGATGCGCAACAGGCCAAAGGCGCCGCCGACGGTGAGCAGGAGCACCAGGGTGCCGATGATGCCGTGGCGCAGGGTCAGGCCGACGGTTTTGGTGTAGGAGCGGGTGAAGGCTTCGAAGGCCCGGTTGAAGGGGCGGAAAATCGGCTTCTCTTCGTGGGTGGGCTTGAGCAGCAGGGCGCACAGGGCCGGCGTGAGCGTCAGGGCGACGATGCCGGAGATCACCACGGCCACGGCCACGGTAACGGCGAACTGCTGGTAGAGCTTGCCGGCGATGCCGCCGAGGAAGGCCACCGGAATGAACACCGCGCACAGCACCAGCACGATGGCGATGACGGCGCCCGAGACTTCGCGCATGGCTTCGATGGCGGCCTCTTTCGGCGACATCTTGTGCTCGTTCATCAGGCGCTCGACGTTTTCGAGCACGACGATGGCGTCATCCACGACGATGCCGATGGCCAGCACCATGGCGAACAGGGTCAGGGTGTTGATCGAGAAACCGAACAGCCACATGCCGGCAAAGGTGCCGACCAGCGACACCGGCACCGCCACGATGGGAATCAGCGTGGCGCGCCAGTTCTGCAGGAAGACATACACCACGGCGATCACCAGCAGGGCCGCTTCGCCAAGGGTCCACAGCACTTCCTTGGCGGATTCCTGGATGAAGCGGGTGGTGTCGTAGGGGACGAAATACTCCATGCCCTTCGGGAAGCTCTTCGACATTTCGTCGAGGCGTGCCTTCACCAGCTTGGCGGTGTTCAGCGCATTGGCACCGGACTGCAGATAGACGCCCATGCCGGACACCGGTGCGCCGTTGACCTTGCCGCTGCGGTCGTAGTTGTCGGCGCCCAGTTCGATGCGCGCCACGTCCTTCAGACGCACCAGGCCGTTGGGGCCTTCGGCGCGCAGCATGATGTTGCCGAAGTCTTCGGTGCTCAGCAGGCGGCCCTTGGCGGTGACGGTGTAGGTGAGCTGCTGGCCGTTGGTCACCGGTTCGGCGCCGATCTTGCCGGCGGCGTTCTGGGTGTTCTGGACCTTGATGGCGGCGGCAACGTCGGAGGTGGTGATGCCCAGCTTGGCCATCACGTCCGGTTTCAGCCACACGCGCATGGCGTAGATCGGGTCGAACAGCTGGGCGTCGCCCACGCCGGGGATGCGGCGGATCTCCTCGACAACGTTCAGGGACACGTAGTTCGACAGGTAGAGGGCGTCGAAGGTGTTGTCCGGAGAACGCAGTGCGGCGAACATCAGGATGTTGTTGGAGCGCTTCTGCACCAGCACGCCGGTGCGCCGCACGTCATCGGGCAGGCGCGGTTCGGCCACCTTGACCCGGTTGTTCACGGCGATCAGGGCGGTGTCCGGGTTGGTGCCCACCTCGAAGGTGGCGGTGATGCTGACCGTGCCGTTGGAGGTGCTCTGGGAGTTGTAGTAGAGCAGGCCCTCGACGCCCGAGAGCTGCTCCTCGATGGGGGCCGCGACGGTCTTGGAGAGGGTTTCGGCGTTGGCGCCGGGGAAAGTGGCGGAGATGATCACCGTGGGCGGCGTGATCTCCGGGTATTGGGCGACCGGCAGCGTGAGCGAGGCCATGAGGCCGGCGATCATGATGATGATCGAGATGACCGATGCGAAGATCGGTCGGCTGATGAAAAAGCGTGACATGCGTGGTGCTCCCTTAACCCTTGGCCGGCGCCGCGGCGGGTGCGCCCGGCTTGGCGCCTGCGCCCGGACCCTGGCCCGGACCCTGGCCCGGCGCGTGGGGCGCCACGGTGGCACCCGGGCGAAGCTTGATCAGGTTGTCGATGATCACCTTGTCGCCGGCCTTGAGGCCGCCCGTGATGATCCAGTCCTTGCCGCTCCACTGACCGGTCTTGACCGGACGCGGCTCGACCTTGTTGCCGGCGCCGGCGAGCATCACCACAGGGCCCATGTCGGTCTGCATCACGGCGCCCTGGGGCACCTTGAACACGCCGTCGCGCTCGCCGGTGATCAGGCGGGCCCGCACGAACTGGCCCGGCATCAGGCGGCCTTCGGCATTGGCAAACTCGCCGCGCAGTTGCTGCGTGCCCAGCTTGGGGTCGATCTGGCTGGCGGCAAAGTTGAGCTTGCCGCGCACCGGGTAGATGCTGCCGTCGGGCAGGATCAGCTCGATGCCGCGGATCGCCTGGGCGCGAAAGCGGCCCTCGGGCATCGCGGCGGCCAGTTCGGCGTCATTCACCGAAAAGCGCACCCAGATCGGGTTCACCTGCACCAGGGTGGTCAGCAGGGTGCCGCTGCCGGTGGCGACGAGGGTGCCTTCCGAGACCACCGAGCGGCCGGTGACGCCGCTCACCGGGGCGGTGACGGTGGCGTAAGAGAGGTTCAGCTCGGCCTGGCGCAGGCTGGCCTGGGCGGCCTGCACGGAGGCCTGGGCCACCGCGTTGTCGGAGCTGGCGGTGTCGTATTCACGCTGGCTGATGGCCTGCTGCGCGAGCAGGCCCTTGAGGCGGGCCGCCTCGCGCTGGGTCTGGTCCACGCGGGCCTTGGTTTCGGCGAGCTGGGCCCTGGCCTGGGCCACGGCCACTTCGAGCGGCGCCCGGTCGATCTGGAACAGCGGCTGGCCGGCCTTTACGGTGGCGCCTTCTTCGTACACGCGCTTCATCAGGATGCCGCCGACGCGAGCACGCACTTCCACTTCCCGCGCGCCTTCGGTCTGGGCAACGGCCTCGATGCTGGTCTCGGCCTTGGTCGGCTGCATTTCGAGGACGGTGACGGGCAGCGCCGGCATGCCGCCGGCAGGAGGCGCGCCGGCCGCCTGGTCCTTGCCGGAACAGGCGGTGAGCAGCACGAGGGATGCGGCCAGCGCCGTCAGGGCGGCGCGGGACGGGGAGGGCAGAAGGCTGGGATGCGTGTTCAAGATGAACTCCGGGGCTGGATTTCTGGTTTGTATTGGGGCATAGTTTATACAATCATGAATGTATGTAAATACCCCGGTCGCTCATTTCTGATCCAGAGAATGCCAAATGGTTCGTAAGACGAAGGAAGAGGCCGAAGTGACGCGCCGTCACATCATTGAGGCTGCGCGCCGGATTTTTCTGGAGTGTGGTGTGGGTCGAACCAGCCTGGAAAAGATCGCCGCCGCCGCCGGCGTAACGCGCGGCGCCGTCTATTGGCATTTCAAGAACAAGATGGAGCTGTTCTTTGCCATGCGCGAGGAGGCGACCCTGCCGCTGCTGGACCGGGTTGTCTTTGACGAGGGTGACGATGACCCGCTGGGCGGCATCGAGCGGGCGCTGCTGGCGATCATCCACACTCTGATCGACGAGCCGCAAACGCGCGAGACTTTCGAGATCCTGATCTTCAAGTGCGAATACGTGGACGAACTGAGCCCGATGATGGCGTGCACGCCCGGCCAGTTTGATTTTCTCCAGCAGCTGACCGATGCCTACGCCCGTGCCGCGAACAAGGGGCAGCTGCGTGCCGTGGCCACCCCGGAGGCGATGGCCTACGACACCTTCCTGTTTGTCGGCGGGCTGGTGCGGCAGTGGCTGTCGGGTGCGCCCGACCAGCGCTTCCGCAGCGGCGCCAGCGCCTTTATCCGCAGCCACATTGCCCTGCGCCGGGCCTGAGCGTTCAGAGCTTGCGTGACGGGGTTTTCTCCCGCGGGGCGGG
Organism: Zoogloea sp.; assembly: GCF_030157465.1. GTDB lineage: Bacteria > Pseudomonadota > Gammaproteobacteria > Burkholderiales > Rhodocyclaceae > Zoogloea. The sequence continues at coordinate 214,535 of NZ_JAOAUU010000058.1, read as the reverse complement.
CCGGGTTTCGGTGACCGGTTCGGCGGCCGGGGCCTTGCGCATGACGATGCCGGTGCTCTGGAAGGCGCCGGGCATCCATTCGGTGGGGGCTGCCAGCGGGTTGGTACCTACCGGAAAGGCGAATTCGGCCTGCGGGGTCAGCTCAAGGGCATAGGGGCCGTCGGGTTTGCCCACGCGCCCGCGCAGGAAGGCGGGCGGGTTGAAGTCGAGCGCCCCCGGGTTGAGGGCGCCGGAGGGCAGGGCGAAATTGCCGTGGTGCTCGCCGCTCAGGGCCAGCGTGAACAGGCCCAGCCCGACGGTGAGGTTGTTGCGCGTGACGACGGTGGTGTCGGGAGGCAGCTTGCTGGTCCAGGCGCGGGTGAACCAGGCCGGCCGCCAGCCGTTGTTGATCAGCGTGTTGTGGGCCAGCAGCAGCCGGTTTTCCGGCCAGTGGCTGCCTTCCGCGCCGTAGCCGACGACGATCGGGTTGGCGCTGTCGGCGCTTTGGGAAATGACGTTGCCGACGACGAGCGCCGCGCCGCCTTCCGGAAATTCCAGTTCGTATGAAGCCGAGCCGCCCTGCCCGTCCAGCAGCAGGTTGTAGCGGATCTCGTTGCGCCGGGCCCGGCTTTTGAGCAGGTGCCCCTGATAGCCCTGGTGAAAACGGCTGCCCTCGACCACCAGCGACTTGATGCGGCCCACGTAGAGCAGGTGATGCAGCGCGGTGGTGTCCTGAGGGGCCTGGCTGAACACGCTGTTCAGCACGTGCAGTTCGGCGTCCTCGAAGTTGGCGGTCAGGATGCCGTTCTGGTTGTTCTCGAAAATGCAGTCGCGCACCTCGAGCTGGCCTTGTTCGAAGCGGATGCCGGCGCCGTTGCCGTCGGAGGCGGTGGCGTCGCGGAATTCGATGTTCTCGATCTTGAAGTTGCCGTTCTGAATGACCCAGATCGCCTTGCCTTCGGCGCTGTGGCCGTTGGCGGCAAGTACCGGTCGGCCGCCGAAGCCGCGGATCTCAAGGGATTTTTGCGGCCAGCTCGCCACGTCGCCCGTGTAGGTGCCGGGGCGGATCAGCACGGTGTCGCCATCGCGGGCGAGCTTCGCTGCGTCGGCGATGCGGGTGACGGATTCGTTCGGGCCGACCAGAATGACGGCCGCCCGGGCTGGCAGGGCCGCTGCGGTGGCGATGGCGGCGGCGAGGCCGAGCAGCAGCAGGCGCAGGGCACTGCGCGCCGGGAGGTGTCCGGACGATGCGTTCACGGTGGGGTTCCGGCAGGAGGACGACAGGCTCGATGGTAGCCTATTGCCCGCTGGCCGGTTCGTGCCGGAATGCGGAATTTTCGGGCCGGCGCAGGGTCAGGCCCAGCCACAGCAGCAGGGTCAGGAAGAGCGTGATGCGCGGCATGTCCAGCAGGCTGTCCACCAGCCCCACCGTGGTCACGCCAACCAGTGCGGCGAGCAGCGTGGCGGCGTGGGCCTGCAGGCGGGTGGGCTGGCGCAGCAGCCGCACGAAGGCCGTCGCCAGGGTCAGCAGCAGCACCCCGAGGCCGAGGGCGCCCTGCTCGACATAGGTGTGCACAAACAGGTTCTTGGCATGCCAGGGCAGGTGGTCGCGGTCGGAGGTGAAGAACCAGAAATCCATGCCCCGTTCGAACTCGCCGTTTTTCAGCAGGGGTTCGAGCCGGGCGTCGAGCAGTTCGAAGCCGTCCAGGTCGATGGGCGTGCGGCTTTTGTTGGTGATGGAAAACGCGGCCAGCCGGGGCGGCCGGCCCGGCTGGCCGAGTGGATCCGCAAAAACCCCTTCGAGGCTCTGCCAGCTGGCACCGCCCTTGAGGTTGGCGCTACCGAAGGTGCAGCCTTCGAGGTAGAGCAGGTGCTTGCGGCACAGGCTGAATTGCAGCACCGCTTCTGTCTCGCTGCGGGCCCGGAAGCGGTAGCGGACCGGGTTGGCCGTATCGAGGGGAATGCGCTGGGAAAGCGTCAGCACTTCGTCGCCGTGGCGGACGCCCCGGGCCGATCCCAGGCGCAGGAAGCGGCCCCGGCTGTCCTGAAGCAGCGACAGGGAGCCGGGCACGCCAGGATCGTCGACTGCCCAGAAATAGGCGTCCGGGTAGCGGCCCAGCCCGATTCCGGCAAGGGTGTCGCCGCTGGTGTGCATCAGGCCGAGGCTGTTGGTGTAGTGCTTGAGGCGCACGTCGATATCGTCGCCGGTGGCCGCGACGCGGCCGCTCATGTAGTAGCTGCCGAGGGTGGTGGTCAGCATGGCGCCCAGGGCCAGCACGGCCAGTGCGCCGTAGAGGTCGTGGGCTTTGGGCGACCAGAGCGGCTTTTTGGCCAGCGCCTGGACGGCGAGCACGACCAGTACCAGCAGTGCCGCCAGGGCGGTGCCGGTGAAGTGGGTCGGCTCGCTCCAGAAGGCGCTGATGCTGATGACGTTGAGCGTGGTCCAGGTGAGCAGGGCGACGACGGCAAGGCTGGGCACCGTGTCGTGCCGGCGCGCCCGTACCGCCAGCAGGCCGGCCGTGATCGCCCACGACAGGGCGTAGATCAGGTAAACCCCCTTCGGCAGCCAGAGCGCCGCCGGAACGCTGATGGCGAGCAGGAAGGCGCCGGCCACGACAGCGGCCACCAGCTGGCGGATGCGCATGCCGGCCAGTGCGCCGCCGCCCAGGTAGGCAAGCAGGAGGGCGCCGACAAAGGCGAGGAGGGCGCGGTAGCCGCCTTCCGGGAAAGTCAGCCCGCAGCCCAGCAGCGCGACGGCGATGAGCGCCACCAGCACGCCCGGGCGCCGCGGCGTTGTTGACGCCGATGCCGGGCGCATCAGGGCCAGCACGCCGAGGAGGCTCAGGGAAACGACCAGCGCGGCATAGACAATGCGCGAGAAGGTGGTGAACAGCGCGTAGCTGCCGATGCCGAGCACGAGCAGCGCAAGCGCCCTGCCGGGGGCGCTGCGGGCCTGGGACAGGGCCAGCACGGCGAACGGGAAGCACAGCATCAGCCAGGCATCCAGCGCGGCGCCGCCGACGTGCATCTCCCAGAACAGGGCGGTGGTCCGGTAGTCGTTGGCGAAATCGGTGAGGCCGGGAAAGGCGAGGCGTTCCCACAGGGCGGCCAGCGCGCAGGTGCCCAGGCCCAACATCATGCCGCGGGTCAGGCGCTCGAGTGCGGCGTCGCCGTCGCGCCGGATGGCCAGGTGCAGGAAGGGAATCAGCGCGAAAGCCAGCACGAAGCCCTTGCCGACCCTGAGCGCGTTGAGGCTCGAGCTATAGCTGACCAGCGCCGCGGCATCCAGGGGCGGCAGCGGATACAGCCCGCGCAGGCCGGAAATCACCACGCTGGCGGCCAGCAGCCCGAACAGGACGAGCGCCGGCAGGGTCAGCTTGACCGGCGCGCGGCCGCTCAGGGTGGCCGGCGGCGGCGCAAAGGCTTCACGCAGGCCGAGGGCCGCCAGCGTTGCGAGTATCAGGGCGTCGCTTTCGGTGACATGAAAGTGCCCGCTCCACGGGGCGAGATCCACCACCGGCCACAAGGCCGGCACGAGGATCAGCCAGCTTGCCGGCCGCAGCACCACAAGCAGGCCATAGCCGGCCAGCAGGGCCCCGGCCATGACGCGATCGAGCGGATACAGCATGAACCAGCCGGCCAGCGCGGCCACGGCGACAAGGGCCAGCAGGCCGCCGTAGAGGCGGGAACCGAAGGGGGCGGGCGACGGGCGATGGCGGGCGGAGGCGACGGTATGCAAGGTCGGAAGCGCAGATCGAGGGGGGAGCCGCCGATGCTAACTGATTCGGCCGGGGGGCGGCCGGCCTTTGTTGCCGGCCTTGGGCAGCCTTGCCGCTGCTTGACCCGCAGGGCGCCGCACCGCAGCATTGGCGCTTCGATCACGTCTCGACCCGCCATGGCGCCCACCCCCACCGAACCCGCCCCGTCCCTGCGTGCCCGGCCGCTGCTGGCCTGCCTGCTTGCTACGCGCCCGGCCTTTCTGGGCGTGACCTTGTTTGCCTGCCTCATCGGGCTGGCGGCGGCCCACGGCAGTGGCCTCGTCATCGACCCGGGCAAGGCGGTGCTGACGGTTTTGTTTGCCCTTGTCGCCCACGCCGGCATCAATGTGCTCAACGATTACCACGACGCCCGCAGCGGCGCCGATGCTGCCAACACCGAGCGGCTCTTTCCCTTCACCGGCGGCAGCCGTTTCATCCAGAACGGCGTGCTCTCCGTGGCCGAGACCGGCCGCCTCGGCCACGCGCTGCTGGCGCTGGTGGTGCCCGCCGGGTTGTGGCTCACGCTTCAGTCGGCGCCGGGCCTGTTGCTGATCGGTCTCGTCGGGCTCTTTCTCGGCTGGGCCTACACCGCGCCGCCGCTGGCGCTGGTGTCCCGCGGGCTGGGCGAGGCGGCGGTGGCGGCGGGCTGGCTGATCGTCGTGATCGGCGCCGATTACGTGCAGCGCGGCGCGTTTTCGGCGATCCCGGCAATTGCCGGTCTGTCATACGCGCTGCTGGTGGCGGCGATTCTGTTCATCAACGAATTCCCCGACCGGCGCGGCGACGAAGCCGCCGGCAAGCGCACCCTCGTCGTGCGTCTCGGCCCCGATGGCGCCAAGTGGGCCTTCCTGGGGCTGGTGCTGCTGGCTTACGGCTGGCTGGTGCTGATGGTGGGGCGTGACCGCCTGCCCCAGGGCGCCGCCGCCGCCGCGCTCACGCTGATCCTCTCGTTTCGCGCGATCCGCTACCTGATGGCCCACGCCGCCGAGCCAGCCGAACTGGCGCCGGCCCTCAAACTGACGATTGCCGCTGCCAACCTGCACGGCCTCGTCCTCGCCGCCACGCTGGCTTTCGGGCGCTGGCCGGGAGTCGCCTCATGATTTTTTCGCCCCCGTTCGCCGCCGCCGATGTCCACGCGGTCATTTTCGACATGGACGGCCTTTTGCTCGACAGCGAGCGGGTTGCCCTTGCCACCGTTGCCGCGGCCGCCGCCGAGCTGAGTCTCGAATGGCGCTACGAAGTCGGGCTGGCAATGGTCGGCCTCAACTCGAAGGACGGCCCGGCGGTGATCCGTCGGCACCTGGGTGACGACTATCCGGTCGAGGCGCTGTACGCAAGCTTCGGCCGCCTTTATGAGCTCGCCATCGACGAAGGGCGGATTCCGCTCAAGGGCGGTGTCACCGAGCTTTTCGACGTACTCGACACGCTGGCCCTCGGGCGTGTCGTGGCCACCTCCACCCGCCGCTCGCGGGCCGAGCCCAAGCTGGCCGCGGTGGGCCTGCTGAACCGGGTGCACGGCATGGTTTGCGGCGACGAAGTTGCCCGCGGCAAGCCGGCGCCGGACATCTTCATCGCCGCCGCCGGGCGCCTCGGCGTGGCCCCGGCGAACTGCCTGGTGTTGGAGGACTCCAACGCCGGTGTACGCGGCGCGCTGGCGGCCGGCGCCCGGGTAGTCATGGTGCCGGATCTGCTGCAGCCGGCCGACGACGTGCTGGCCGCCGGTGTGCCGCGTGCCGCCAGCCTCCACGATCTGGCCCGATTCTTTACCGGGAGATAGCGATGAAATGCCTTCCACTGCTTCTTGTCCTGCCCGCGATGCTGCTCGCGCCGCCGCTGATCGCCGCCCAGGATGCCGGCTCGACGTCTTTTTGCCCCTTTCCCCTGCCAGCCGAGAACGGCACCCAGCGATCCATCAATCTCGGTATCGTGCAATACATCGACGTGCGCGCCGACGAGGTGAAGATCGCCTTCGGCGGCGGCAACCTCGGCAGTGGCCACGAAGCCCGAATTCCCGTGCAGAGCCGTGACGAAGCCGATGCCGTGCTTGCCCGCCTGCGCCAGACCGCCGCCCGCTGCGCCCAATCCACCCCGGGAGTCAAACCATGAAACTTGTCGGCCTGCTCGATTCACCTTTCGTCCGTCGCACCTTCATCAGCGCGCGAATGCTCGGCATTCCCTTCGAGCATCAGTCCCTGTCGGTCTTTCGCAACCTTGCCGAATTCCACGCCATCAACCCGCTTCTCAAGGCCCCAACCCTGGTGCTCGATGACGGCGAATTGATGGTGGACAGCACCCAGATCATCGCCTGGTTCGAACGCATCGCCCCGGCCGGCAAGAGCCTGATGCCCGCCGACGAGGCCGCCTTCCGGCGCTGCCTGCAGTTTGTGGGCTACGGCCTGGCCGCCGCCGAGAAAAGCGTGGCGCGCTACTACGAAACCCGGGTTCGCCCCGAAGACGCCCGCTACCCGGCCTGGATCGAACGGGCCACCGGCCAGATCCGCGACACCTACGCGCTGATCGACCGCCAGATTGGCGACACCGACTGGCTGTGCGGCGCCGCACCCACCCAGGCCGACATCACCGTTGCGGTGGCCTGGCGGTTTACCCGTTTCAGCGCGCCGGGCCTGGTGGACGACAGCGATTACCCGCACTTGGCCGCCCTTGCCACCCGTGCTGAAGCCCTGCCGGCCTTCAAGGCTGCGGATTTCAGTTAGGCCGCCTCATCCTTACACCTCACCACACAGAAAACATGATCGGACGCATCACCGGCCGCCTGGCCGAGAAGAATCCCCCGCAAATCCTCATCGACGTAAACGGTGTCGGCTATGAGCTGGAAGTGCCGATGAGCACCTTCTACGGCCTGCCCGCCAACGGCCAGACGGTCAGCCTCGCCACCCACATGGCGGTGCGCGAGGACGGCCACTTTCTGTACGGCTTCGCCAGCGAAGACGAACGCGCCGCCTTCCGCCAGCTGCTCAAGGTGGCCGGCATCGGCGCGCGCACCGCGCTGGCGGTGCTCTCCGGGCTGTCGGTCAGCGATCTCGCCCAGGCCATCGCCATGCAGGAATCCGGCCGCCTGATCAAGATTCCCGGCATCGGCAAGAAAACCGCCGAGCGCCTGCTGCTGGAACTGCGCGACAAGCTGCCTAAGGCCTTGCCGGGCGTCGCCTCCCGCGCGGCCGCCGACCTGCCTTTCGACGACCGGGGCGACATCATCAATGCGCTGATGGCGCTCGGTTACAACGAGAAGGAAGCCCTCGGCGCGGTCAAGCTGCTGCCCGACGGCGTCGGCGTGTCCGACGGCATCCGCCAGGCGCTGAAGGGGCTGTCGAAAGCGTGAGCGCCAAGCTCAAACAGGGCTTCATGCGCAACGTCAAGCTGGGCGCCGGCACCCTGCGCCTGCTGATGAACCTGTGGCCGCCCTTCATTGGCGCCGGCATCCACGTCGAACGCCTCGCCCCGGACTACCGCGAAGCGGTGGTGCGCATGCGCCTCGGCCTGCTCAACCGCAACTACATGGGCACCCACTTCGGCGGCTCGCTGTTTGCGATGACCGACCCCTTCTTCGCGCTCCTGGTGATGCACAACCTGGGGCGGGATTACGTGGTGTGGGACAAGGCCTCCAGCATCGACTACAAGCTGCCCGGCCGCGGCACCGTGCGCGCCCGCTTCCGCATCACGACAGAGCAGGTCGAGGACATCCTCCAGGCCACCGCCGACGGCCAGAAATACGAGCCGACCTTTGCCGTGGACGTGGTGAACCGCCACGGAGAGGTGGTGGCGACGGTGGAGAAGACGATTTACGTGAGGCGGAAGCCGGGGGTGTGAGCCCCGGCGCTGTGCGTCAGGCTTGTGCTGCGTCTTCGCCGTTCTTGGCGAAGTGGGCTCGTGCGGTTTCGATCAAGCGGGTGAATTCGGGCAGCGCGGCGGCGATGTGGGCGAGGGCGTCGTCGACGGGTTCGAGTGCGTCGTCCAGCGTGTCCGGATAGGCATCGGCAAGCGCCGCTGCGTCGATGCGCACGGGGTGAAAGAGCGCTTCTCCTTCCGGGCGGAAGCCGTTTGCCGCCAGCAGGGGAAACTCGCGGAAGTGCTCGTGCAGGAAGTTCGCCCACTTCTTGCCGGGCTGGGCGCGTTTCTGGTTTTCCAGCCCGGTCAGCCACGGTGCATGCACCGAGAAGTAAAAGCCGAACTCCTGTGTGACCGCGCCGACCAGCGGTGAAAGATAGTGTTCATAGCCTTCGCTGGGCAGCATTCCGATTTCGAACCAGGCGAGATAGCCGATGTCGTCAGTGACAGGCCAGCTCTCGGGCTTGAAGCTTGTTTCGTCTTCCAGAAAATCGAAAAAGCCTACCCAGCCCTCCTGTGCCTTCGCCCATTTTTCGATTTTCTCGTCGATGGCGCCGAAAATCCGTTTTTCGGCTTCGTCGACTACCGCCGGGGCTTGTTCCAGCACGGCCATGTTGCTGATGACCAGTTTGTGAATTTCGTGGGATTGGCTCATGGGAGAGGATTCCTTGCAGTGAAGTTTGATCGGTCAGCGGAGCGTGCGCATGTGCTCGGCGAATTGGTGCAGCAGGAGGCCGGCCACGCTCGTGTCGAGTGCCGTGTCGCGAATATGCTGCTCCACGACGGCAGCAACGGATTTCCATGAAATCGCGGTGATATGGCCATGCTGCGCTTCTGTTTTGGGCGCTCGCCCGGTTGGCGTGAGGAAAATCACAGCCCATTCGCGGGCCGTATTGCCGGCCTTTCTCGTCGCCAACTGGCGATATCTTTCCAGTTGATCGCCGGATTCTCCGGCGCCGACCTTCACTTCAATGAAAATTATAAAGTGCGGGTTTTCGATCTCGATGTCGATACGGCTTTCACGCTCGCCGAACGGGCAGGATTCGACGCGTGTCCAGTACGGATATCGGATGGCGAGTTCTGCCAGGTCGGAGCGTTGCAGTTGCCGCAGCAGCGCGGCCAGGATCGCCGGCCCCTGGCCATGATCGCCAAAGCCATCGAGCAGCCAGCGCAGCACTGCGCTGTTGCGCATCTCGTCCTTGCCGATGCCGGCGGTACGCCAGGCATTGGCGGCCACGCCACTACGTCGGTAGTTCCGATAGGCTGCCTGGAAAGCCGTGGCAAATTCATTGAAGCGTTCGTGCTTGAGCGCTGGCGCCGACGGTGGCGCAGCCGGCGCGAGGCTTCGCCAGCCGTCGAAGAACCCGCGCATCGCGGCGATGTTCCGTGACCCAGGCTGCAGTGCGTGCCAGCGGTCGAAGAAGCACCGCGCTTGTTCGTCGAGGAGCATGGTGGTGAGGTGGCAAGAGCCATCTGGTTTGATTGGACAGAAAGTGATTGGACGATTTTTTCGCGATAAGAACAAGACTGTTTTATATGTTTGGCATAAATCGGGAGTTTTCGAGGGCCGATGCTGCCTTGCGGTGTCGATCCTCCGTTCGCCGCCCGACGATTCGGCGATAATCGCGCCACCCCATTCAAGGCATATTCCCCATGGCTCCGCGACGTACTGCCCAGGTGGCCATCACGGCCTTGCTGCTTCTTGGCTGCGCCCTCGTGCTCAGCCCCTTCTTTGCCGCGATCCTGTTTGCCGGCACGGTGTGCATCACCACCTGGCCGATGTACCAGGCGCTGCATCGCCGCCTGCGCGGGCGCGACAGTCTGGCCGCGATCACCATGACCCTGCTGCTGACCGCCGTGCTGCTGGTGCCGATGATCGGCCTGGCCACCTCGCTGACCGACGCGGTGATCAACCTCGTCGATTATGTCGGCGTGCTCATCGAGCAATCCGATGGCCGCCCGCCGGCCTGGCTCAAGGAGATTCCGCTGGTCGGCGGCGACATCGACGCTTACGTGCGCAAGCTCACCCACAGCCAGGCCGAGATGCGCAAGCTGGCCACCCAGGGCATCGATCCGGCGCGCAAGTTTGCTCTCGGCCTGGGCCAGATGCTCGGTCAGGGCCTGCTGCAGATTGCCCTGGTGCTGTTCATCGGCTTCTTTCTCTACCGGGACGGGGGGCGCATCTACGCTCAACTCGAAATCGGCGCGGAGCGTCTGGGGGGAGAGCTGGGCAACCGGCTGCTGGAGCTTGCGGCCAACACGGTCAAGGCAGTGATGATCGGCATCGTCGGCACCGCTGCGGCGCAGGCGCTGGTGGCGCTGGTCGGCTTTCTGATTGCCGGCGTGCCGGGCGCGCTGCTGCTGGCGGCGGGCACCTTCTTTTTGTCGCTGGTGCCGATCGGCCCGCCGCTGCTGTGGGGCGGGGCCGCGTTCTGGCTTTACCAGCAGGGCGAGAGCGGCTGGGCGATCTTCCTGGTGCTGTGGGGCGTGCTGGCGGTCAGCTCGGTGGATAACTTCCTCAAGCCTTTCCTGATCAGCCGCACGGCCAGTCTGCCGATTTTGCTGATTGCCCTCGGCGCCTTTGGCGGCGTGCTGGCTTTTGGCTTCATCGGCCTGTTCCTCGGGCCGACTTTCCTGGCGCTGGGGCATGCATTGTTCCGTGAATGGACGGCCGGACATGTCGAAATCGTGAACAACAAGGTCGTGGATAGCCAGTAATGATCGAAACCGATGCCATCCGGGGCGGCCAGCCCGACCCCTCCGCCCGCCTGATCACGGCCCAGCGCGCCAGCAACCAGGAAGAGGCGCTGGAGCGGGCGCTGCGCCCCAAGCGCCTTGCCGATTACGTCGGCCAGCAAAAGATCCGCGACCAGCTGAGCATCTTCATCGAGGCGGCCAGGAAACGCGGCGAAGCGCTCGATCACGTGTTGCTGTTCGGCCCGCCGGGCCTTGGCAAAACCACCCTGGCCCACATCGTGGCGGCCGAGATGGGCGTCAATCTGCGCCAGACTTCCGGCCCGGTACTCGAGCGCGCCGGCGATCTGGCCGCGCTGCTCACCAACCTCGAGCCCCACGATGTGCTGTTCATCGACGAAATCCATCGCCTCAGCCCGGTGGTGGAGGAAATCCTCTACCCGGCGCTGGAGGATTTCCAGATCGACATCCTGATCGGCGAGGGCCCGGCTGCACGTTCGGTCAAGCTGGACCTGCCGCCCTTCACGCTGGTGGGGGCGACGACCCGCGCCGGCATGCTCACCAACCCGCTGCGCGACCGCTTCGGCATCGTTTCGCGGCTGGAGTTTTACACCTCCCAGGAGCTGGCTTTCATCGTCACGCGCTCGGCGCGCCTGCTGAATGTGGAGATCGACGAAACCGGCGCCTTCGAGATCGCCCGGCGCGCCCGCGGCACGCCGCGCATCGCCAACCGCCTCCTGCGCCGTGTGCGCGACTACGCCGAAGTGCGCGCCGATGGCCGCATCACCGCGGCGGTGGCCGATGCGGCGCTGACCATGCTGGACGTGGACCACCTGGGCCTCGACCTGATGGACCGCAAGCTGCTGGGCGCGATGCTGGAAAAGTTTGGTGGCGGCCCGGTGGGGCTGGACAACCTCGCCGCGGCGATCGGCGAATCATCCGACACCATCGAGGACGTGCTGGAACCCTATCTCATTCAGCAGGGCTATCTGCAGCGCACGCCCCGCGGCCGCATGGCCACCGCATCGATCTGGCAGCACTTCGGGCTGAAGGCTCCGGGCGGCGGCGAGATTTGAAGGCGGGTCTGGCCGCCAGCACAACGCATGAGGCGTTCAGGCGTGCCGGGGGGCGCCCAGCGCCGCCCACACCCGATCGGCGGTGGCGAGAAAATCGGACTGGTTGTCTTCGTGGAAGGGTTTGAGGCACAGGGCCACGGCCTTGGGGGTGATGGTCAGGCCGCCGCGGGTGTCGCGGTCGATCCAGCCGTGCTGGATAAGGTGGCTGACCTTGCGGCGCACGGTTTCGCGCGGGATACCGGTGGATGAACTGATCGAGAAGGCGTTGCAGGGGCGCAGCGGGATATGGTTAGGATCGTCGCAGAAGCTGGCTGCCAGCGTGGCGGGATCGTCGGGCAGCAGGCCGCTGACGTTGTACATGGCGACTTCGCCAAGCACGATGGGCAGCAGCAGGTCGCCCTCGAAGGCGGCATACAGCCGGACCAGATAGCGCAGGTTGTAGCGCGACAGCAGCAAGGCGGCGACGCGCTGCTCGCGCGGTATTTCTGCCACGCTGATACCGGTTTTCTGGCCGGCCGAGACAGACTCGGGAGACTCAGGGGGCAGAGCGGTGGTCATGTGCATCTCCGTGGAATATCCCGAATGGTCAATGTGAAACAATATTTAACCATTCAATGACCAACGGATATACGTCTGCGCCTTGTCGTGCCCCGATAAATCTGCCCCTTCAGGGACTTTGTCACACCTGGCAGGCCAGCCCCTTAAGGTATTCGCCCTCCGGAACGGCCAGACCGACCGGATGGTCGGGGGCCGCCGACAGACGATGCAGGATGCGTGCGTCGATGCCCACGTCAGAGGCGGCACTGGCGACGATCTTCTGGAACATTTCGAGCCCGATTCCACCGGAGCACGAGTAGGTCATCAAAATGCCGCCGGGGTTGAGCAGGCGCAAGCCGAGCAGGTTGATGTCCTTGTAGGCGCGGGCGGCCCGTTCGGCGTGGGCGGCGGACGGCGCGAACTTGGGCGGATCAAGGATGATCAGGTCGAACTTGCGGCCTTCGGCCTTGAGGTTGCGGAGGGCCTGAAAGACGTCGTCCTCGCGCCATTCGGCGCGGCTGGCGTCGAGCTGCGGGTTGAGCGCCATGTTGCGCGCCGCGGTGGCCAGCGCGGGGCCGGACGAGTCGATGGAGATGACGCTTTTGGCGCCGCCGGCCAGTGCCTGCAGCGAGAAGCCGCCGGTGTAGCAAAAGCAGTTGAGCACGTCGCGCCCGGCGGCGAGGCGGCCGGTGAGCTGGCGGTTTTCACGCTGGTCGAGGTAAAAGCCGGTTTTATGGCCGCCGGCCACGTCCACTTCCATGCGCACGCCGTTTTCGACGATGGTGAGCGATTCGGGCATTTCGCCGTAAACCAGGCCGGTAACCGGCCCGAGGCCTTCGAGCTTGCGCACGTCCGAATCCGAACGCTCATACACGGCGCTGCAACCGGTGGCCTGGACCAGCCCGGCAACGATGGCGTCGCGCCACTTGTCGGCGCCTGCGCTGGTGAGCTGGACTACCACCACGGCGCCGTAACGGTCGGCGATGACGCCCGGCAGGCCGTCGGATTCACCGTGGATCAGGCGCACGCCCTCCTGCCCGGCCAGCCAGGGGTGGGCGGCCCGGCGTGCCACCGAAGTCGCCACCGCCCGCTTGATGAAAGCGTGATCGATGGACTGCTCCGGATCGAAACTCCACACCCGCGCCCGGATCTGCGATTCCGGCGACCACGCTGCCCGCGCCAGCGGCTTGCCGCGCGAATCCTGCACCAGCACCGTGTCACCCGGCCGCGCCCGCCCTTCCAGCCGATCTACCGAACCCGCGAAGATCCAGGGGTGACGACGAAGCACGGACCGGTCATTGCCGGATTTGAGAATGAGTTCAGCCATGGTGGGAAAACCAAAGAATAATCAGAAAAATAAACCGCCCAAGCGCCGGAGGGGCGCAGAGGGCGTAGCGAGCGGGTCGAGGTTGTGCCGAGAAGCGCAACCGTACGAACTGTACGGTGAGCATCGCAGGCGCAAGATCGGCCCGCGCAGTAGCCTTATGCGCCCCTCACCCCAATTGGCGGCGGAGGGCGCAGGACACCATCTCGCCGATGCGCGTCACGTACAGCGTGCCCATCTCGGCATAGAACCGTTCCGGGTCTTCGCTGCCCAGGGCCAGCAGCCCGAAGGTTTGCTCGTCGCGGCGCAGGGGCACCAGCGACACCGAACGGATCAGCTTGCCGGCCGGGCCGAACCAGTTGCTTACTTCGCGCAGGGTGGGGACGCCGCAGTAGGGCTGGTTGAGGTCGCCGGTGAAAAAGCGTACTTCCTCGCCAACTGCCAGAAACTCCGGCCCGCTGCGCGACAGCACGCTGTTCCATACCCGGAAGGCCACGTGAGGCACCGCGAAGTCTTCCTGCAGATGCACGTAGATGGCCTGGCGGATCGATTCGAAGTCTTCCGCTTCCAGCAGGGACAGGCCCAGGCGATGCACCTTTTCGCTGATGCCGTCGTTCTCCTCGCCAAAGGCCAGCAGCTCGGCGAACTTGTCCTCAAGCTGGGCGATGCGGTCGCGCAGGGCGATCAGCTGGCGCTCGGTGAGGGAGATGGCCTGTCCGTTGTTGGGGTGGGTCACCGTCAGGTCGGTCAGCAGGGTCGAGTTCTTGTCGAAGAATTCGGGGTTTGCCTGCAGAAACTCGATGACGTCGGAAGCTTTCATGGCGTTGGGCCGGGTTGGAAGTAGGCTGGGGGAAATCAGGGAAGCGTGATTTCAGCGCTGAAGACGCTGACCGCCGGGCCGGTCATCATCACCGGGGTGCCGACGCCGTTCCAGGCGATGGTGAGTTCGCCGCCGCGGGTTTCCACGGTCACCGGCGACACCACGAGTTCGCGCAGGATGCCGGCCACCACCGCCGCACAGGCACCGGTGCCGCAGGCCAGGGTTTCGCCGGCGCCGCGCTCGAAGACGCGCAGGCGCACCCGGTGTTCATCCACGATCTGCAGGAAGCCGGCATTGACCCGCGCCGGAAAGCGCGGATGGTGCTCGATCAGCGGGCCCTGTTCGGCCACCGGGGCGGTATCCACGTTGGCCACCACCTGCACGGCGTGGGGGTTGCCCATGCTGACGGCGGTGATCGCCACCGTGGTGCCGGCTACATCCAGCGGCTGCACGTACGCGTCGGAATCGCTGACGAAGGGCACGTCGGCGGGCGTGAGCACCGGGACGCCCATGTCGACGGTTACATTGCCGTCGGCTTCGAGGCGCGGGGTGATGATGCCTTTTTTGGTCTCGACGCGGATTTCGCGCTTGTCGGTGAGGCCCTGGTCGAACACGAAGCGGGCGAAGCAGCGGGCGCCGTTGCCGCATTGTTCGACTTCGCCGCCGTCGGCGTTGAAGATGCGGTAGCGGAAATCCACGCCGGGTGTCTGCGACGTTTCGACGACCAGCAACTGGTCGAAGCCGACGCCGAAGTGGCGGTCGCCGAGGTAGCGCACCTGGGCTTCGGTGAGCTGGATGTTCTGGCGAACGGCATCGATCATCACGAAGTCGTTGCCAAGGCCATGCATTTTGGTAAAGGCGAGCTTCTGGCTCATGCGATAAAATCCATGTAATCCCGCCATATGCAGCGGTCCATCACCACGGTGATGCCTGCCGCCAGCGCACGTGCGGCGGCGGCCTCGTCGATCACCCCGTCCTGCAGCCAGATGCGCTTCACGCCCAAGGCGATGCATTCGTCCACGATCGGGCCGACTTCTGCAGATGCTCGAAAAACATCCACGAGATCGGGAACGAAGGGCATGTCCGAGAGCCGCGCGTAGGCTTTTTCGCCAAGCACTTCGGAAACCGCCGGTCGAACCGGTACGATGCGATACCCGAAGCCTTGCATCGAGCGCGAAACCCGGTAGCTCGGGCGCTCGGCGCGCGGCGACAGGCCGACGACGGCGATGGTCTTGACCGCCTGCAGCAAGCTGCGGATCTGGTCGGGAGAGGGATTGGTAAACATGGGCGGATTCTACCGGATTGGTGGAGCGCCGAAAGCGTGCGGGCTGCCACAAGCGGCCTGGCAGGCAAACATTGGAGAGCAGGATGGAGCGGAGCGCGCGACCGGGTGTCGTGAGAAGAATGGTGTCAGGCGTCTGGGGGGCCGTGGACCGCCTGCGGCAGGTCAGTCTCAACCTGCTGTTCATCGCCGTGGTGGTGTTTCTCGTGGCGGGCTGGTGGGCCAGCCGGCCGGCGCCACTGCCCACCGATGCGGGGCTGCTGGTGGCCCCCAACGGCAACCTGGTCGAGCAGCGCAGCGCCAAGAGCCCGATCAGCCTGATCCAGGGCGGCGAGGGCATTCATCAGGTGCTGCTGCGCGACGTGATCGACGCGATCCACGCCGCCGCCACCGATCCGCACATCAAGGCGCTGGTCGTTGAAACTGACAGCATGTCGGGTGCCGGCCTCTCCAAGTTGCAGGAGGTGGCCGCCGCCATTGCCGAGTTCCGCAAGGCCGGCAAAAAGGTTTATGCCTGGGGCAAGCACTACAACCAGGCCCAGTACTACCTCGCCGCCCACGCCGACGAAGTGTTCGTGAACCCCGACGGTTATGTATTGATCAACGGTTTCGGGCGCTTTCCCACTTACTTCAAGGGCCTGTTCGACCAGGTCGGCGTGAAGATGCAGGTCTTCCGCGTCGGCACCTACAAATCCTTCGTCGAGCCCTACACCCGCAGCGACATGTCGCCCGAGGACCGCGAGGCCACCAAGATTTACCTCGACGCCGCGTGGCAGGCTTACCAGGCCGGCATCGTTGCCGCCCGCCCGAAAGCCGGCGCAGGCTTTGCCCGTTACGTGAGCGAAGCCCCCGAGCTGCTCGCCGCGGCTGGTGGCGATGCCGCCAAAATGGCCCTCACGGCCGGTTTTGTCGATGGCATCAAGACCGCCGACGAATGGCGCGAATACCTCCGCGAGAAGCTGGGCGCCGGCGCCGAGGGCAAGGGCTACAAGCATGTGGATCTCGGCGCCTATGTGGATCGTCTGCGCGAAGAGGCGCCCCATCCGGCGGCCAAGGTCGGCGTGGTCGTCGCCCAGGGCAGCATCGTCGATGGCGAACAGCCGGCCGGCGTGATTGGCGGTGACACCGTGGCCAGCCTGATCCGTCAGGCCCGCGAGGACGACGCGATCAAGGCGGTCGTGCTGCGGGTCGACAGCCCCGGCGGCAGCGCCACCGCGTCCGAGGTGATTCGCCGCGAACTCGAACTGACCCGTCAGGCGGGCAAAACAGTCGTTGTGTCGATGGGGTCGGTGGCGGCATCGGGCGGCTACTGGATCAGCATGGCGGCCGACGAAGTGTGGGCCAGCCCGACCACCATCACCGGTTCGATCGGCATCTTTGCGATGCTGCCCGATCTCTCCGGCCCGATGGACAAGCTCGGCCTGACCGTTGATGGCATCGGCACCACGCCGCTGTCCGGCGGGCTCGACCTGCGCCGGCCGGTCGATCCGCAGGTGGCCAATGTGCTGCAGCAGACGATCGAATACGGCTACCGGCGTTTTCTGGCAGTGGTGGGCACGGCGCGCAAGATGAGCCCCGAAGCGGTGGACGAGGTGGCCCAGGGCCGTGTCTGGCTGGGGAGCCAGGCGAAGGAAAAAGGCCTGGTGGACAAGCTCGGCGGGCTGGATGCCGCCCTCAAGTCTGCCGCGGCCCGCGCCGGGCTGACCGATTACGACGTGGTCTACGTTGAAAAGCCGATGTCGCCCCGCGACCAGCTGCTGGCCCGCCTGCTCGACAACGGCGACGAGCCCGACGGCACCCAGCCCCGGCCGTCGCTGGTGGAAACCACGCTGGCCCGTCTGCGCAGCGAGCTGCAGGCGCTGGCCCTGTGGAACGACCCGGGGCACATGTATCTGCACTGCCTGTGCGAGGCGCCCTGAACGGGGCAGCGGACAGCAAAAAGGCCGGGTTTTCCCGGCCTTTTTAATGGTGAAGCAGCGCCAGCCTACCAGCGCTTGATCACCCACTTGGGCACGCGGATTCCGCTGTCCTGGGCGTCGCGGCGGGTGAAGTCGCCGTTGCCGATGTCGTCGTAGAGATAGTAGGGCACGCCGTGGGGCGGGGTGACCTTGATCATGTAGAGCTGGCCGTTGGCGCGGAATTCCTCCACCGTGTCCTCGCCCTTCTTGCCGATGGTCACCTGCTGCTCGACCTCGTTGTCGAGTTCCATGCCCTGCGGCGGCGGGGGTGGTTCGGGCAGGGGTTCGAGCTTCTGGGGGGCTTGCTGGGCCCAGGCCGCCGCGGTGACGGCGAAGAGCAGGGCGGCGAAATGATGGACGCGTGGCATGGAGGTCTCCTGACGATGCCGCGATTGTAACCTGCGCGATGGGGCGGTCAGAGGTTGAGCATCAGCTCGTGCTCTTCCGGCAGCGGCAGGAAGCCGCGGCTCTGGTAATGGTTGAAAATGGCATCGACCACCTTTTCCGGCTCGTCGATGATCTGGATCAGGTTGAGGTCTTCCGGGTTGATCATGCCCTCTTCCACCAGCCTGTCCTTGAACCAGTCGATCAGCCCGCGCCAGAACGGCTCGTGGACCAGAATCACCGGAATCTTGCGGCTCTTGCCGGTCTGGATCAGCGTCATGGCCTCGAGCATTTCGTCGAGGGTGCCGAAGCCGCCCGGCATCACCACATAGGCGATGGCGAACTTCACGAACATGAACTTGCGCGCGAAGAAGTGCTGGAAAGTCTGGGAAATATCCTGGTAGGGGTTGGCCCGCTGCTCCATCGGCAACTGGATGTTGAGCCCCACGCTGGGCGACTTGCCGAAGTAGGCGCCCTTGTTGGCGGCTTCCATGATGCCGGGGCCGCCACCCGAGATGACCGAGAAGCCGGCATCCGACAAAAGCCGGGCGATGCGTTCGGTGCTGGCGTAGTAAGGGTGGTCGGGCTTGGTGCGGGCGCTGCCGAAGATCGAGACGGCCGGGCGGATCGGCTTGAGCCGCTCAGTGGCCTCGACGAACTCTGCCATAATTCCAAAAATCCGCCACGACTCCCTGGCCGTGAAGTTTTGTGCCGCCGTAGTGGGCACCACCTTGGGGAGTTTGTCTTTTGCAGTCATTTTTCTTGTAAGGAGTGAGGGGTGAGAGGTGAGGTTTCGCCTGCTCGGCCTCGCGAATCCATGCCCACCCTGTTGCTCGTTGATGGCTCCAGCTATCTGTACCGCGCCTTTCATGCCCTGCCCGACCTGCGCAACTCGGCGGGCGAGCCCACCGGCGCCGTGCGCGGCGTGCTGTCCATGCTACGTCGGCTCGAATCCGACTACAAGGCGGAATACCGCGCCTGCGTATTCGATGCCAAAGGCAAGACTTTCCGCGACGACTGGTTTCCCGACTACAAGGCCCAGCGTCCGTCCATGCCCGACGACCTGCGCGCCCAGATCGAGCCGCTGCACGAGGCGGTGAAGGCCGAAGGCTGGCCGCTGCTGGTTGAAGACGGCGTCGAGGCCGACGACGTGATCGGCACGCTCACCCGCCAGGCCGTCGAGGCCGGCTGGGACGTGGTGATCTCCACCGGCGACAAGGACTTGACCCAGCTCGTGCAGCCCGGCGTGCGCTGGGTGAACACCATGAGCGAGGAAGTGCTCGACGAGGCCGGCGTGACCGCCAAGTTCGGCGTGCCGCCGAATCGCATCGTCGATTACCTCACGCTGATCGGCGACACCGTGGACAACGTGCCCGGCGTTGAAAAGTGCGGCCCCAAGACCGCCGTGAAGTGGCTTACCGAATACGGCACCCTCGACAACCTCATCGCCAACGCCGACAAAGTGGGCGGCAAGGTCGGCGAAAACCTGAGAAAACACCTGGATTTTCTGCCCCTCGGCCGCCGGCTGGTAACCGTGGTCACCGACCTGAGCCTGCCGGTTGCGCTCACCGAACTGCTCGCCCGTGAAGACGACAAGGACGTGCTGGCCGCCATTTACCGGCGCATGGAATTCAAGGGCTGGCTGAAGGAACTCGAAGAGGGCGTCCATCGCCCGCTTGCCCCGGCTGCCGGCGCCGCCGAAGCCACTGAGCCCACAGAAGCTCCGGGCGAACCCGGCGCCCATCGCACCGGCTACGAAACCCTGCTCGACTGGGCATCCTTCGACGCCTGGCTGGCGAAGATTTCCGCTGCCGGGCTTACCGCCTTCGACACCGAAACCACCGGCCTCGACCCGATGCTGGCCACCCTGGTCGGCATGTCGTTTGCCATCGTTGAGGGCGAAGCGGCCTACCTGCCGCTCTCCCACCGCTACGCCGACGCGCCGGCCCAGCTGCCGCTGGCCGAAGTGCTGGCAAAGCTCAAGCCCTGGCTCGAATCCGACGCCCACCGCAAGCTCGGCCAGAATCTGAAATACGACGCCCACATCCTGGCCAACCACGGCATCCAGCTTGCCGGCATTGCGGAAGACACGCTGCTCGAATCCTACGTGCTGGAAAGCGACAAATCCCACGACATGGATTCGCTGGCCAGCCGCCACCTCGGCATCAAGACGCTCACTTACGCCGAAGTCTGCGGCAAGGGCGCCAAGCAGATCGGTTTTGGCGACGTGGAGCTTGCCCGCGCCACCGAATACGCGGCCGAAGACGCCGACATCACCCTGCGCCTGCACCACAACCTGGCGGCTCAACTGGCGGCCGAGCCGGGCCTTGCCGCGCTGTACCGTGACATCGAACTGCCCACCGCCCGGGTGCTTTTCGAGATGGAACGCAACGGCGTGCTGATCGACGACTTCCTGCTCGCCCAGCATTCCGAAGAACTCGGCCGCCGCCTCCACGAGCTGGAGCAGCAGGCCCACGTGCTGGCCGGTCAGCCCTTCAACCTGGGCTCGCCCAAGCAGCTTGGCGAAATCCTGTTCACCAAGCTCGGCCTGCCGGTCGTCAAAAAAACGGCCACCGGCCAGCCCTCCACCGACGAGGACGTGCTCTCCCAGCTCGCCGACGACTATCCGCTGCCCAAGCTGCTGCTCGAGCACCGCAGCCTCGCCAAGCTCAAGAACACCTACACCGACAAGCTGCCGCTGATGGTGAACCGCCTCACCGGCCGCGTGCACACCAGCTTCAGCCAGGCCGTGGCCGTCACCGGCCGCCTCGCCAGCTCCGAGCCCAACCTGCAGAACATCCCCATCCGCACGCCGGAAGGCCGCCGCATCCGCGCCGCCTTCATCGCCCCCAAGGGCCACAAGATCGTGTCGGCCGACTACTCGCAGATCGAACTGCGCATCATGGCCCACCTGTCCGGCGACGCCGGCCTGACCGGCGCCTTCGCCCGCGGCGAGGACGTGCACCGCGCCACCGCCGGCGAGATCTTCGGCGTCACCCCGCTGGAAGTGACCAGCGAGCAGCGCCGCTACGCCAAGGTGATCAACTTCGGCCTGATCTACGGCATGAGCGCCCACGGCCTGGCCAAAAATCTCGGCATCGAACGCGTTGCCGCCGCCAACTACATCGACCGCTACTTCGCCCGTTACCCCGGCGTCGCCGCCTACATGGAGCGCACCCGCCTGGAGGCCAAGACCAAGGGCTACGTGGAGACGGTGTTCGGGCGCCGCCTGCACCTGCCGGATATCCGCGCCCAGCAGGTCGGTCGCCGCCAGGGCGCCGAGCGGGCCGCGATCAACGCGCCGATGCAGGGCACCGCCGCCGACCTGATCAAGAAAGCCATGATCGCCACCTCCCAGTGGCTCAAGGAATCCGGCGTCAAGTCGCGGCTCATTCTGCAGGTGCACGACGAACTGGTGCTCGAAGTGCCTGACGCCGAAGTGGCGCTGATTCGCGAGCAACTGCCCAGATTGATGGCCGGCGTGGCGCAACTTTCCGTGCCGCTGCTTGCCGAAGTGGGGGCTGGAGACAACTGGGACGAAGCCCATTGAGCGCGGGTGCATGAATTGACCGGGCGGCTCGATCCCGCTGCCCGGCACGCTTCCTTCACCCGTTCATGTCTCGTGAAAACACCCATGCGCTACCGCATCACCCTTATCGCCTGCCTGTGGCTTGCCGCCTGCAGCACGGTTTCCAAGCCCAAGGACGACTCCTACCGGCTGGAACACTTCGCCCCCGATTCGCCCTTCGAGCAATCCTTCGAAGTGTCGCCGTCGGCGGCCTGCGAAGCCGGGCGGCGGGCGCTGCTCAGCCAGGGCTACCTCATCGAGGAAAGCAAGCCCGACGCCGTGCGGGCCAAGAAATTCTTCCAGCCCGACCGGAGCACCCAGGTCCAGCTCACCTTCAGCCTGTTCTGCCTGTCCGAAGGCGACGGCTCGGCCGTGTACGCCAACGTGCGCCAGATGCGCGAAGAACTTAAAGCCGGCTCGGCCAGCACCGGCCTCAGTGTCACCGGCATCGGCTCCCTGTCGCTGCCCTTTGGCGGCAACAACGAAAGCCTCGTCAAGGTCGGCGAGGAAACCGTCACCGACAGCGAGTTCTACGGCCGCTTTTTTGCCCTGATGCAATCCTTTATCCGCTGATGAAACCACCCTTTCAGACCATCAATGCCGATCCAGGGCCCCAGGCCCCAGCCAAAATCCGCGGGCGACTGAAGTCGCCCCTGCAGGGGGTGGCCATTGCGCTGTTCCTGGCCTCGGCCGCCCAAGCCGCCCCGGTGCCCGATCCGGCCCGCTTTGCGCCTTGCCTTGCCGAACTCAAGCCCGACGCCCAGGGGCGCGGCGTTTCGGGGGCTGCCTTCGACCGCCTCACCGCCAGCCTTGTGCCCGACATGAAGGTGCTCGAACTCCTCGACTACCAACCCGAATTCCGCACCGCGATCTGGGATTACCTCTCGGCGCTGGTGGACGACGAACGCGTGGCCGACGGCCGCGCCATGCAGGCCCAATGGAGCGAAGTGCTCGCTGCCGTGTCTGCCCGCTACCGGGTCGATCCGGCCACGGTGGTGGCCGTGTGGGGCGTGGAAAGCAACTTCGGGCGCAACTTCGGCGCCCGCCCGCTGCTCACCTCGTTGTCGACGCTGTCGTGCTACGGCCGCCGCCAGGCCTACTTCCGGGGCGAGTTTTTCGATGCGCTCAAGATCGTCGATTCCGGCGACGTGAAGGCCGAACAACTCACCGGCTCGTGGGCAGGCGCCTTCGGCCATACCCAGTTCATGCCCTCCACCTTCCTGCGCCTCGCGGTGGATTTCGACGGCGACGGCCGGCGTGACCTGGTGGGCAGCGTGCCCGATGCGCTGGCCTCCACCGCCAACTTCCTCAAAAAAGCCGGCTGGCGCGAAGGCGAGCCCTGGGGCTACGAAGTGCGCCTGCCGTCCGGCTTCGACGCCAGCAACGCCGGCCGCCGCAACAAGCAGCCGCTGGCCAGCTGGAGCGCCCGTGGCATCACCCGCATCGACGGCAGCCCGCTGGGCGGCGGCGACGCCCCGGCCGGGCTCATGCTGCCCGCCGGCCCGCGCGGCCCGGCCTTTCTGGTGTTTCGCAACTTCGACGCCATCTACGGCTACAACGCCGCCGAAAGCTACGCTCTGGCCATCGCCCACCTGGCCGACCGCCTGAAGGGTGGCCAGCCCTTCGCCACGCCCTGGCCCACCGACGACCCCGGCCTCTCCCGCGTCGAGCGGCGCGAACTGCAAACCCTGCTGATCGCCCGCGGCCACGCCATCGGCACTGTTGACGGCATGCTCGGCGACGCCAGCCGGGCAGCTATCCGCGCGGAACAGCAGCGTCTTGGCCAGACTGTGGACGGACGCGCCGGCCAGAAACTCCTCACCGCCCTGCGCGGCCCCCGCTGAACAGAACTGACCACCGGGATGGCCGCATGCCTTGAGCCCGGGGCGGGGAGCGGTCAGTCTGAGTTTGTCGGGTTTTTTTACATTTTTTGATGCTGCATCCTGTTTGGATCACCGCCGTTGGGGCTGACGGATTAGCGTAGTGATTTATGTTTTCCAGCAAGCAGTTGATTGTTTGTGAATATTTACATTTCAGAGGGGCGTTCCGGCTTCTTGATGTGATTCCTGGTACATTAATTGCATGGCGGCAAGCTCCTTTTCATATTAACATTGGATGGTTGCGGCAACTTGCCGTGCCTGTCTGATCAACACGGGATTCAAACCATGCACCTTCAGCCGCAGAATCGAGTCGCGCACTTCGTGCGCCTTGCACTCAAAGGTGGCGTCGTTGCCACATGTCTGGCCTTTGGTTCGGCCGCCCAGGCGGGTATCGCCTTTCAGTTCAATTTCTCCGGTGCATTTACCGACGGCGCCAACAATGATGCCGCCCAGCAAGGGGCCATGGTCACGGCCGGCAATCTGTTCTCGAACATGTTCGGCAACTATTTCAGTAACAGCGGCACGATCGTGCTGAATGCCTCGGGCTCTGACGATCCCCTGAGCAATACCCTGGCGTCGGCCAGTTCGGCAGTCGTAGACAGTGGTGCGGCGGGGCTCGTGGGATCGGTTGTCCGTGACAAGCTGCTGACCGGCATCGACAAGAATGGCGCCACAGCGGACGGCAGTGTTGACGTGAATTTCGGCGCGGCCTGGCAGCTGGATCCCAACGCGTTGGTCTTGGGCTCCGAGTTCGATTTCTATGCCGCAGTCTTTCACGAACTCACGCATGCTCTCGGGTTTGCCTCGACGATCGATCCCGTGCCGGGTGGCAACCCGTACTTTCCTAATCAGTGGAGTGCTTACGACACCTTCCTGCGCGACAAAAATGGCAACGTCATCATCGATGCCGGCTTCAACCTGAATCAGGTCATCTTTGATACGGCCAGCGTCGGCGGAACAGGCAATGGGGTGTACTTCGGTGGGACCAACGCCGTGGCTGCCAACGGCGGCAACCCGGTGGCGCTTTACAGCCCGACGACCTTCGATCAGGGCAGCAGCGTAAGCCATCTGGACAAGAACGTTTTCCCCAGCGACATGATGAAGCACGACCGGGATTTCGGCCCGCAGGAAGCACGTGACTACAGCCTTGTTGAAGTCGGCATCCTGACCGACCTCGGTTACACCCGGACTGTCGCGAACAGCGTGCCGGAGCCGGCCAGCCTGGCCCTGGTCCTTGCCGGCGTGGGTGGTCTGCTTGCCCGTCGCCGCAAGGCCTGATGCCACTGCACAGTGAGATGACGGGATTCCGGCAACGGGGTCCCGTTTTTTCATCCGGGCGAATCTACGCTGTGCCTGTTCTGCACAGATATGTGTTGCGCGGCATTCTGAGTGCCCTCCTGTGCCTGATCGGTGGTAGCGCAATGGCTGCTGAACGCAGCTTCGTGGCGGGTGGCCCGCCCCTGAACTATCGGCTTGATGAACTCAGCGTACGCTTCCTGCGACAGCCCGGCCATGGTTTGCCTGGTTGGCGGGTAAGCCTTGCGGGGTCGGGGGCTGCCCTGCTGGAACGCGATAGGCAGAAGCGTCATTTCGTCTATCCCGTCAAGGATTTGCTGGCCCTGGTGAACGAGCTTTACCGGATTCGCTTCTTTGAACTGCCGACAAACTACACGACGAAATATTCGGTCTTCATCAAGGACGATGGCCTGCTCGGCACGCAAGGCTTGCGAATGTCGGATGCGTCCAACACCCGCGTCTGCTTTACCGTGGCCGCCTACGAGAAGTGCGTCAGCTATGGCGCCGATGGCCCTCGCGAGTTGGAGGCGCTTGTGCAGCACGTCGCAGCCGACGTTGAGCGCTTGGTGAGTCCTGGCTTGTCCGAGCCTTAGGCCGCTTATATCGTGGCGCTGTCCGGGTGCGCGGGGCATCCGCCGTTTTACAATAGGCAGATGCTTACCCGACACCCTTCCCATCCCGACGCCTCGCCCCTCGGCAAGCCCGTTGCCTACGCCCAGCATTACGCGCCCGAGCTGCTCTTTCCGATCACCCGCCAGGGCAAACGCGACGAAATCGGCATTTCCGGCGACGCCCTGCCCTTCATCGGCGAAGACCTGTGGAACGCCTACGAGCTGTCGTGGCTCGACCCCCGGGGCAAGCCGGTGGTGGCGCTGGCCCGCTTTCACGTGCCGGCGTATTCGCCCAACCTGATCGAATCCAAGTCCTTCAAGCTCTATCTCAACGCGTTCAACCAGACCAAGGTTGCCAGCGTCGATGTGCTCACCGAAACCCTCACCCGCGATCTCAGCGCCGCCGCCGGTGCGCCGGTTAGTGTGCGCGTCGAGCCGCTGAGCACGCGCCCCCAGCGTCACATGGGCTACCCGAAGGGCGTGCTGCTCGACACCCTCGAGATCGACGTGGACCGCTACACGCCCGCGCCGAGCCTGCTCAGCGCCGACCACGCGCTGCCCCACGTGGGCGAAACCCTGTACTCCCACCTTCTCAAGTCCAACTGCCTGGTTACCGGCCAGCCAGATTGGGCCATGATCGTCGTGCGCTACAAGGGCGCCCCGATCGAGCGCGAGGGGCTGCTGCGCTACATCATCTCGTTTCGCCAGCACAACGAATTCCACGAGCAGTGCGTCGAGCGCGTGTTTACCGACATCCTGCGCGAATGCCGGCCCACCGCCCTGTCGGTGTGGGCGCGCTACACCCGCCGCGGCGGGCTCGACATCAACCCCTGCCGCCGCACGCCGGGCATGCCGGTGCCGCCGGACTTCGCCGAAATCCGCCAATGACCCACCCCGATCCGCTCCGCCAGAACGTCGCCCTCGACGCACTCAACACCCTGCGCCTGCCGGCCCGCGCCGCCTGGTTTGCCGCCATCGACAGCGTCGACACCCTGCGCGCCGTGCTCGACGACGCGCGCATCCAGGGCCTGCCGCGGCTGGTGCTGGGCGGCGGCTCCAACCTCGTGCTGGCGGGGGATTTTCCCGGCCTCGTGCTGCAGGTCGCCTTTCATGGCCGCAGCCGCGTGCAGGAAGATGCCGACGCCTTCTACGTTCGCGTCGGCGGTGGCGAAAACTGGCACGACTTTGTGCGCTGGACGCTCGAAATGGGCTGGCCCGGCCTCGAAAACCTCTCGCTGATCCCCGGCACCGCAGGCGCCGCCCCGGTGCAGAACATCGGCGCCTACGGCATCGAGGTGTGCGAGCACTTCTACAGCCTGCGCGCCTACGACCTCGAAACCGGCAAAACAGTGGGTTTCGACAAGGCCGACTGCGCCTTTGCCTACCGCGACAGCTTTTTCAAGCAGCAGGGCGCCGGGCGCTACCTGATTGCCGCCGTCACCTTTCGCCTGCCCAAGCGCTGGACACCGATCACCGGCTACGCCGACGTGGCCCGCCAGCTGGCCGCACAGGGCATCGCCGTGCCAACGCCGCTGCAGGTTTCGGATGCCGTCATCGCCATCCGCCGCGCCAAGCTGCCCGACCCGGCCGAGATCGGCAACGCCGGCAGCTTCTTCAAGAACCCGGTGGTCGACGCCGCGGAGTACGCCCGGCTGGCGGCCCTTCATCCCGGCCTGCCCCATTACCCGCAGGCCGACGGCCGCGAGAAGCTCGCTGCCGGCTGGCTGATCGAGCAGGCCGGTTGGAAAGGCCGCCGCCTCGGCCCGGTGGGCTGCTTCGAGCGGCAGGCGCTGGTCCTGGTCAACCACGGCGGAGCCACCGGCGCCGACGTGCGGGCCACCAGCAATGCCGTGCGCGCCGACGTACGCGCCCGCTTCGGGGTCGAGCTGGAGCCCGAGCCGGTCTTCGTCGGCGGGCCGCTGCCCTAAAGCTTTTCGGGCCCGTGCCGAAAGTACCGGGATCGATTACACGTCCGGAGACAGCCATGAGTACAGCAGAAGAACGGCGCGGCAGCAGCGCACAAACCCCCGACCTGGACTGGAGCCAGGTGCGCGAGACGGTACTCATGCTCGAACTCGCCGTGGGCCAGATCGACGCCGCGATGAAGGAAGGCGGCAGCTCGGTCGAGGTGCTCACCGACTCCTTCACCTCGATGGCCGGCTACATGCGCCTGATGGGCAACGCCCTGGAAAAACTGCCCGACAGCCCCGCTACCGCCGAACTCAAGGCCACCCTCATCGACCAGGCCGGCGAAGTCTCCAGCCGCGTCCAGCGCTCGATCATCGCCTTCCAGTTCTACGACAAGCTCAGCCAGCGCCTCGCCCACGTCTCCCTCAGCCTCGAAGCCCTCGGCGGCCTCGTCACCGACCAGCGCAAGATCTACAGCCCCTTCGAATGGGTGGCCCTGCAGGAAAAAATCCGCGCCAAGTATTCCACCCGCGAAGAAATCGAAATGTTCAACGCGGTGATGCAGGGCATGCCGGTGAAGGAAGCCCTGGAGCACTACAAAGCCGAAATGAAAGACAAGGGCGACGACGTCGAACTTTTCTGAAACAGTTCAATAAAGCCCGGGCCGCTCGCTGCGCGGGTTTTACAGAAAATACTCATTGGGGCTCGAAGGCCCTTGCCCGCTACGGCTTAAACTGCGCGGCTTCCTGTTTCAACTCAATTCATCCCGTTTTGCTTTGCCCCGATGCCTGTCATCCATTTTTCCGATCCCGCTCCCGATCCTGCTGAAGACCGTCCGGCCCTGAGTCGTGCCGTCGGCACGCCCCCGCGCCGGCTTACCTTTGAACGCTATGCCTCCGGGGACGGCGGGATTTCCATGGGCGACTGGGAATGCGAGCCGGGCGCCTGGCGCATCGCCTTTCACGAAGGGCGCCACGAGTTTTTCCAGGTTATGAGCGGGCGCCTGCGGATTGTCGATGCGGCCGGCAATGGCCGCGAGTTCGGGCCGGGCGACGCGGGCATCATTCCGGCGGGTTTCATCGGCACTTTTGAAGTGCTGGAGCGGGTGCGCAAGCGTTACGCGATGATCGACCGGCCCTGAGCCGCACCCGGTTTCACCCGCCGGGTGTCACACCGTGGTCAGCCAGTCGGCCAGCGCGCCGGCGGCTTCCTGCCACTGGGGGTCGAGCATCAGCATGTGGCCGGCGCGCTCGATGGTAACGCTGTGCGCCCGCCACGCCAGCGCGGTAAAAAACAGCATCGACGCCGGAAACACCTGGTCTTCCGAACCGCCCATCACCAGCGCCGGAATGTTCGGCCGCCGCCCGGTGCGCATGAAGGGCAGGGCGACCATCTCGGCCACGGCGTGGTCGGATTCGGCGCCGATCATCGGCATGAACTGCAGGGTGTCCTCGAACGGCATGTCCGGCGAGAAATACACCCGCGCCATCACCTGCAGCGTGCGGGTGCTTGGCGTGCCGGCCATGGCGTTGGGCAGCTCCTCGAAAAAAGCCGGTTCGGTGACCGCCAGCCGGCTGGCGGTGCCGCCGGTTCCGGTAGGCGGCACCGGCGACAGCAGGGCCACGCCCGCCGCCTCACCATCGACCAGATAGCGCTGGACCACCTGCGTACCCATCGAATGACCGATCAACACCGGCTGCGCCGGCAGGCTGGACACCGCCCAAGCCAGATCCTCCGCGTAATCGGCCAGCCCGAACTCGTGGAGCCGTTCATGCCCGCCGCTGGCCCCGTGGCCGGAAAGATCGAGCGCAAAGCAGTCGTAGCCGCGCGCGTTGAGAAACGGAATGAAATTGACCTGCCAGCACAGCGAGTGGGTATAGCCCCCGTGGACGAACAACAAGGGCGGCCGGCCGGACGGTTGGGGTGCAGGGTGGTGGTGGAGTTTGAGCTTGCGTGGCGACATGGCGAGGGACGAAATCCGGCAGGAAGAGAAGTGGAGGGAAGAAGTCGAAAGAAGTCGAAAACGACCTTTGGGCAGCGGCCCCGGCCTCTGCCCCGATTTTGGCACGGCGGCGCGGCCGTGCGGGCGATAGGCTAGAATCCGTCGGCCCGCCAGAGCGGCGGGCCCGGCCTGCCGCTTCGACCCTTTCCCCCCTCAGGAGATTCCCCCCGTGACCATCCACATCGTTGCCCGCTTCACCGCCCGTCCCGACTCCGTCGATGCGCTGCGTACCCTGCTGCTCGGCATGCTGGAGCCCACCCGCAAGGAAGAAGGCTGCATCAGCTACCAGCTGCTCAACAACACTGGCGACGCCACCGACTTCACCTTTGTCGAAGAATGGGCCAGCCAGGCCGCCATCGACGCCCACATGAAAACCCCGCACCTCACGGGCTTGGTCGCGGATAGCGCGCCGCTGCTGGCCAGCCCGCTGGACGTACGTTTCTACACCGCCTGCTGAAAGCCATACGCCGGCGCAGCGGGCCTGCCGCAAGGCGTTCGCCCGCGCCGGCCATCGATCCATGAACGACAGTGAAACCAACGCGGCCTTCGAGCCCGACGAGCCCGCTTCCATCAAGCAAGACCGGCTGTGGAGCGACAACGGGTGGACCGCCCGTGTCATCAAGAATGAAGACGACGACGGCTGGGCCGTCGCCATGATCAAGGACGGCGAAGCCGAGCCCGCCCTGGTCGGCCCCTGGACCATGGGGCGCGACAAAAAGAATCCCAAGCCCCTCGACGCCAACGCCTTCCAGACCCTCGTCAAGACCGCCTCGGAAGTCCTGCGCCGCCACGAACAGCACCTCCACGCAATGCTGCACAAGCGCATCACCGTGAGCGCCGCCGACGGCCCCGTCGAAGTCACCCTCGACATCGTCCCCGACGACTACGAACCCTACGCCATCCTCTCCGCCCTCGACCCCTTCGGCGAAGAACTCGCCCAAGTGCGCGTGGACGCCGGCTTCAAACTGAACCGAAGCAGCGCGACCAAGTGGGTGGAAGGCGGGTTTGGGGCGGTGAGGTGAGGTAAAAACGCGCCGGGGGTGTGGATAATCGGGATGTTTGATGGGTGGCGGGTGAATCGCAAGGCCGTCAGAAAAGCCGCTCCCGACAGCACGAGAGTCACCGCAATCGCCACAACGATCAAGCTGCCACTATTTGGCCTGCCAGAGAAAAACAGTATTGCCGCAAAAGTGAAGGCCCGCCCGGCACGTCGTATCTTTGTCATGGGTTGCCCTTCTTAATCAGGCCAGCCGAAAAGTAGAAGCGGTCTTCGAGTGTTTTTCTGAGCTACCTATCCGGCAGTGACGAATGCCAAGCCTGGGCAGAGCTGGCACAACTGTTTCTGAGCTGCCTATCCGGCAGTGACGACTCGGGCGGGGCGGCGAACTGGTCCGCCAATTTTCTGAGTTGCCTATCCGGCAGTGACGGATCATCTTCGGCGTCTTCCAGCGCAGCGGCTTTTCTGAGCTGCCTATCCGGCAGTGACGAAGCCATGCCCTGCGAAATGCAATTGTATTCATTTCTGAGCTGCCTATCCGGCAGTGACGCCGATCCAGTTCGAGCTGCTTGAATCCGACATTTTCTGAGCTGCCTATCCGGCAGTGACGGGGCTTGAACTCGGGCGACTCGGCCGGCGTCTTTTCTGAGCTGCCTATCCGGCAGTGACGACGCGTGCAGCCTGGGCATCGGTCATGCACACTTTCTGAGCTGCCTATCCGGCAGTGACGGGTGACCTGCGACGGAGAAATGCGAGCATTTTTTTCTGAGCTGCCTATCCGGCAGTGACGTGCCTGGTCCGAATCCACCGCGGCCGAGTCCCTTTCTGACCTGCCTATCCGGCAGTGACGATTCAGCAGACGGCTTTGGCGTCGTAACGTCTTTTCTGAGCTGCCTATCCGGCAGTGACGTACAGGCACCATCCGAAGGCAAAAAGCCATCATTTCTGAGCTGCCTATCCGGCAGTGACGTGATTCGCCCGTCATGCGCATTTATTAACTTGTTTCTGAGCTGCCTATCCGGCAGTGACGAATTACTGTTCGACTTTCCGCCGCCGTTAACCTTTCTGAGCTGCCTATCCGGCAGTGACGATAGGTGTAGAGGGCATGCCGGCGCACAAAGCTTTCTGAGCTGCCTATCCGGCAGTGACGGTGGCTGGCTGTGCATATCATCGGATGGGGCATTTCTGAGCTGCCTATCCGGCAGTGACGATGCCAGGTGCCTTTTTAGTGCCCATGCGATCTTTCTGAGCTGCCTATCCGGCAGTGACGCGCATGCGTGCTATCAGTTCGAGCGGCACCTGTTTCTGAGCTGCCTATCCGGCAGTGACGGCCGGCTGGTTACCGATGCCTGGACGCTCTTCTTTCTGAGCTGCCTATCCGGCAGTGACGAGAGACCACATCGTCCTGGTGTGGCCTCCGAATTTCTGAGCTGCCTATCCGGCAGTGACGCTCCGGGCGGTCCTCGATGATCCATTCTTCGCTTTCTGAGCTGCCTATCCGGCAGTGACGATGCAGCCCAGCGCGGGGCCGAAGTAGCCAATTTTCTGAGCTGCCTATCCGGCAGTGACGTGGGAAACGACGGCATGACCGTCAATTTCGGCTTTCTGAGCTGCCTATCCGGCAGTGACGTCCAGGCATTTCGAGCTGCGGCAGCGCGAGCGTTTCTGAGCTGCCTATCCGGCAGTGACGTCCGCCGCGGTCATCCTTGATGTCCGTGAGTTTTTCTGAGCTGCCTATCCGGCAGTGACGTCGACCTGCCGCTATCGCGCGTCTATGCACTTTTTCTGAGCTGCCTATCCGGCAGTGACGGACTGCTGCGCTCAGGGCCGGGACAGAAAGCATTTCTGAGCTGCCTATCCGGCAGTGACGAGCTCCGCGGCCATGCGCTCCTTGTCGGAGGTTTTCTGAGCTGCCTATCCGGCAGTGACGTCGATCTGATTAGGATGTTGCGCAATCAGATATTTCTGAGCTGCCTATCCGGCAGTGACGTGCCCATTTAGGCAAGCGCGATTCATCCTTCAGTTTCTGAGCTGCCTATCCGGCAGTGACGACAGGGGGGGAACATGTGCCAATGGTTGAGCTTTTCTGAGCTGCCTATCCGGCAGTGACGGCGGATGTCGCGAACCCACTGCGGGTGCATTGTTTCTGAGCTGCCTATCCGGCAGTGACGATCCAGGGGATCCAGTTGGTGGTGAGCGCGCCTTTCTGAGCTGCCTATCCGGCAGTGACGCGCAACGTTCCGTTGTCGAGCGTGGCCATGTTTTTCTGAGCTGCCTATCCGGCAGTGACGACACCTTCCCAGCCCACAACAAAGCGCAGCAGTTTCTGAGCTGCCTATCCGGCAGTGACGGCAGATAGATCCCAGGCGCGGGGCTGCATGGATTTCTGAGCTGCCTATCCGGCAGTGACGGCGTTGGATCGTGCATTTTCGGCCAGGGAAAATTTCTGAGCTGCCTATCCGGCAGTGACGACGCCAGAGGCCCCGACAACGTTATTGGCAAATTTCTGAGCTGCCTATCCGGCAGTGACGACCGGGCGGCCATGCGGCGCACTGCGCGCTCGTTTCTGAGCTGCCTATCCGGCAGTGACGGCAGCGGCAGAGGGAGTCTGAGCCGCCGGAGTTTTCTGAGCTGCCTATCCGGCAGTGACGCTTTGCAGTGATGATGTACTCGCCATCTTCCTTTTCTGAGCTGCCTATCCGGCAGTGACGTGCGCACTTTCCGACGTAAGCGCCGTCCGGCATTTCTGAGCTGCCTATCCGGCAGTGACGGAACGCATTGCCCCTGTTGTTGCCAGCCTGCCTTTCTGAGCTGCCTATCCGGCAGTGACGTCTGACGGCATATGTCGGAGTGCGCACCTCTGTTTCTGAGCTGCCTATCCGGCAGTGACGCGGGCAATTACTTGCCCGGAATCGCTAGAGACTTTCTGAGCTGCCTATCCGGCAGTGACGGCGATGTCGGCCATCGTGTCCTCTACTCGATCTTTCTGAGCTGCCTATCCGGCAGTGACGTAATCCAGCGTGAGCACGCCGCTCTTGAGGGTTTTCTGAGCTGCCTATCCGGCAGTGACGGCGATAGCGCTGGATGTGGCCGTATTCAACGATTTCTGAGCTGCCTATCCGGCAGTGACGCGCTTCTAGTTTCCCAGGCGGCCTTCGATGCTTTTCTGAGCTGCCTATCCGGCAGTGACGAGACTCGATCTTGTCAAGTTCTTTCATGATGATTTCTGAGCTGCCTATCCGGCAGTGACGGCCCACGGCGCGTGGAGCATGGTGATCGAGTTTTTCTGAGCTGCCTATCCGGCAGTGACGGTGGCCATGTTGGCGATGAGCGAGCAGATCAATTTCTGAGCTGCCTATCCGGCAGTGACGCTGCGGCCCTTGGAGCTCAGCTCCTTGAGTTCTTTCTGAGCTGCCTATCCGGCAGTGACGGGGCCGATGCGCTCTCTGACGAGCTGCAGAACCTTTCTGAGCTGCCTATCCGGCAGTGACGGCCAGGGCGGATGGGGAGCCCCGGACTTCACCTTTCTGAGCTGCCTATCCGGCAGTGACGGGCCATCACCAGCAGCGGGGCCAGCGCCTGGGCTTTCTGAGCTGCCTATCCGGCAGTGACGTCTGGCTGGCCAGCTGCCGCTGCCGGTTTGCATTTCTGAGCTGCCTATCCGGCAGTGACGGTGCCTTTGCCGATCATGCCGCGGGTGTTGCTTTTCTGAGCTGCCTATCCGGCAGTGACGCTGAAAGTCGGTCAAGACTCGCATCGTCAGGCTTTCTGAGCTGCCTATCCGGCAGTGACGGACCAGGTAGATGTCGGCACCGGCCGAGCGAGTTTTCTGAGCTGCCTATCCGGCAGTGACGTTGGCGTCGGCAAAAATACTGCGCCGCTGGATTTTCTGAGCTGCCTATCCGGCAGTGACGGCCGCCACCCGCCTTTCGGCCAGCATGATGCATTTCTGAGCTGCCTATCCGGCAGTGACGGGAATCGCCAGCGCGCCGTCGTGGTCGGTGAGTTTCTGAGCTGCCTATCCGGCAGTGACGTTGCCCGACAAGCCCACACGTGCCGACTTGGATTTCTGAGCTGCCTATCCGGCAGTGACGAAAACGACCACCCCGCTACAGATCACCAGCGATTTCTGAGCTGCCTATCCGGCAGTGACGAGACCGCCAGCTCGCCTTCCTCGTGCTCTTCATTTCTGAGCTGCCTATCCGGCAGTGACGATGCTGTTGCTGGATGCGAACCCGACCTTCGATTTCTGAGCTGCCTATCCGGCAGTGACGGCTTGTTTTGTTCGGCAGCAAGGGAGGGGCTTTTTCTGAGCTGCCTATCCGGCAGTGACGTCGATCAGATTGCGGAAGTCGCGATGGTTCGCTTTCTGAGCTGCCTATCCGGCAGTGACGGAAGCAATTTCGTTATCGTAATTCTGCGTTTTTTTCTGAGCTGCCTATCCGGCAGTGACGTGATGCCCGGTGCATTTGTACGGCTCATGTCCTTTCTGAGCTGCCTATCCGGCAGTGACGATCAACAGGCCCCAGCAGCGGCTCCATGCTTATTTCTGAGCTGCCTATCCGGCAGTGACGGCGCTCCCACATGTCCAGCCGCATTTCTTCGATTTCTGAGCTGCCTATCCGGCAGTGACGATATAACGCTCTTTCCGCTCCTTAGTGACGACTTTCTGAGCTGCCTATCCGGCAGTGACGATTAAGGACGTATGACATTGCATTAAGCACGTCTTTCTGAGCTGCCTATCCGGCAGTGACGCACGCAGCAGGCCGGTAAGTCGGTAAGTGCGCTTTCTGAGCTGCCTATCCGGCAGTGACGCTGACCGACTGCGCCGGGACGGCGAGCGGAGATTTCTGAGCTGCCTATCCGGCAGTGACGGTATTTACGCAGGTTTTAAGGGATTCTTAAAATTTCTGAGCTGCCTATCCGGCAGTGACGTAGATGCGGTCTACGCTGACACACTCCGCTTCTTTCTGAGCTGCCTATCCGGCAGTGACGGACCAGGCCCTCGAATGGGGCTTTGCCACCCATTTCTGAGCTGCCTATCCGGCAGTGACGCTGAGTGGACGCGGCGGCGGCCGCGGGGGACGTTTCTGAGCTGCCTATCCGGCAGTGACGGGCGTCACCCCGTCCGGTACCTGATCCATGCCTTTCTGAGCTGCCTATCCGGCAGTGACGCACTGCCACCCCGGCCGCTGCGGTGTCTGCCGTTTCTGAGCTGCCTATCCGGCAGTGACGTCAATGAGCGCAAGAGCATTCAACCCCCGAAATTTCTGAGCTGCCTATCCGGCAGTGACGTATCTGTTTTTGTAGTCGTGCCGTCAGGATTTTTTCTGAGCTGCCTATCCGGCAGTGACGAATGGCTCTTCGGCATGTAGCTGTATGGCTGATTTCTGAGCTGCCTATCCGGCAGTGACGTCGAGATGTGCCGCGACGACTGCGGCGCGCATTTTCTGAGCTGCCTATCCGGCAGTGACGCCGAAGAACAGATCAATGAAGCGATGCGGCTTTTTCTGAGCTGCCTATCCGGCAGTGACGAGTCGTACAAGGCCGAGTCAGACCGCATGGCATTTCTGAGCTGCCTATCCGGCAGTGACGCAGCGTTGCGCCCGCGAGGCCAAGCACCTCAATTTCTGAGCTGCCTATCCGGCAGTGACGTAGAGACTACCAGTCTTTAGTGCCTGATTGTTAAAGAGAAATGCTGCCTTTTAGCGCCATGACCCAAAAAACGCAGCCCCTGCTAAAGCCCCGAAAATCAAGGCTTTTACAGGGGCGATAAAAAAAGGGTCAGAACCAGGGGATGGTTGTAGCCGGGCTAAGGCCGTAGCTTCCAAAGGTGCCTGGCCGGGATTCGTCCGCGATGGGCAGATGCTCGACGAAGAGGCGGAACTGCTGTCCGGTACTCCGACTGCTCAGCAAAAGAAAAGGCAGATCGAGCTGCTCGGCACGGCTGTCCGGAATGGCAGCCAGGGCTTCTTCGGGAGATACGCCTTTCCTTGCGATGAGGCGGCGGCGCTCCCGCTCCGGATTGCTGTGGGCCTGGACGCGTCGAACAATGCGGTGACGCGCCCCGGCCGGCACCGGTGCGGGGCCGTCGATGGCAACGTGATCACGCATGCCCGTCAGCCAGTCGGTCCCCATGAAGTCACTCAAGTCGGCTGCGCTGCCGTGCAAACGCAGCCGACTCCCCAAGCCACGATGAGCCTCCTTGACGTCCGGAAAACTCACCCCGATAGCGCCCTCCCCGTGCCCGACCAGGCCCCGGTGAAACTTGCTGAACAGAGCGTTCATCAAGGTTGTGGCGGGGAATTCCGGATCGGGAAGAAGGCGGATTTCCAGGTAATGGTCCATGGCTCAACCCGCCTCGCCGAAGACCCCGCCACGGATCAGGGTGGCGATTACGAAGTGTTGTTGTTCCGTGGCCGGGACCTTGTCCTTGATGATCCAGTTGTCGAGCAGG
Organism: Zoogloea sp.; assembly: GCF_030157465.1. GTDB lineage: Bacteria > Pseudomonadota > Gammaproteobacteria > Burkholderiales > Rhodocyclaceae > Zoogloea. The sequence goes on along the minus strand of NZ_JAOAUU010000058.1, from coordinate 178,158 downwards.
GAGTAAAAATCGTCACTCTTGCGGGGCTGGCGATAGGCCTTGCCGCGGGTGGTTACGGAGCCGTAGGGCTCCACGGCAATGGGGCCCAACTCGTCCACTTCCGGGTACCAGGTGTCGATGGTGCGGATGGCGTTGCCGACCTTTTGGGAATGGAGCCCTGCGGTTCCATCCACTTCATAAAGCGTCTTGCTCTTGTCGCTTCGCCCCTTGTCGAGGATCAGTTCCTGCGAGGGGAAAACCTCCTGCCCTGCACCAACGCGTACATACGCGGTGACCTGCAGCAGCACGTGACCTTGCCCGGCCAGTCCCTCTGCGATCAACTTCGCCAGCTCATCGAGTGCAGCGGCGCCCCGCGGGGGCGCTGCAAAATCGCGCAGCGAGAAAGACAGCGCGTCGAAGTTCCAGGTATTGCGGGCTTGCCCACCGACCAGATGGGCAACCTGGACTTCCACCGTTTCGGCACCTACACGGTTGCGCCACAGGAAGCGACCGTTGGCGAGGTTGGATGCATAGCGGCGGGCCAGTTCGCCAAAGCCGTTGGTCCCCAAATAGCCGCCCACCGTGTCCATGAGCTTCTTTTGATAGTCGGCGTCGTTGCAGGCAGAGGGTTGCCCGGTGCCCGACAGAACACGCAAGGTGAAAACGACTTTCAGGGTGTCGGCCTGGCTGGGCAACGCGGCCACATCGACCTTTTGCAGATTGGGGTTCTCGATGGCGGCATCGAGCTTGGCAGCATCCTGGTCCTTGGCCTTAAGACGATTGGAGATGGTCCCGCGTACCGATTTGACCTTGATCTTCACAGGAGGCCAGGCGGAGCTGTCATTCCGTCCGTCCCAGGTGCCGGCAAAGAAGAGTGCGTCAGAGGGGTCGAGCTTGCGTTCGAAGGCGAGGACGGAGGCAGTCTTGAGCGTCATGATCTATTTCCTTTCAGGATGGAATTCAGGGATGTTGGGCCGTGGCGGCAAAGTCGTTCCGGCAGCGGTAAAGGCCGCCGTCGATATCGCTATGGCCATACCAAAGCAGCTCGCGGAGGCTGCCGAGCCGATGCGGGCTGATCCATTGGCCGATGGAATAAAGGCTTTCAACAAAGCGAAAATCGGTGCGTGAATCACGGGCGTTCTTCACGCTGCCTGCGGGGTGTATGCCGGAAAGGGCGCCATAGCCCACGGGAATGGGCACGATCCAGCCTTCCCTGGGTTCGGGCTTCCACTCGACGTTTTTTCGCTCGGTGTCGGACGGCGCGCCAGGCTCCGGCCTCCAGTTGATGCGGGACAGGTCGAGCAGGGCATCAAGTGCGCCGGCTTTCGGGTCTGTTGCCTGAAGGCTTGCCAGGTGCTGAGTAAGCAAGTCGTCGCGGCAGACCAGCGCGAAGCCGGGCAACCAACGGCGGCGCAGACGCCGGAATTGCTTGCGCGCCTCGGCCGTGTCTTCGGCCAGGCGGATCAATTCCGCCCCCTGGTGTGCAGCGGCGCTACGCGTAGGCACAATGCTGCCGCCCGCAACCCGCATGCCGGCCAGCGTGTCTGCGACCGTATCGGCAAGGGCCTGGCGCGCCTCGGCCTCCTCCAGAATTGTTTCGCTGCTCACCCCGAACACCAGGGTGATGTCCAGGTGGATGCGGCCTTCTTCCACGATGGCTGCGGTACTGCCATCCTTATCCACCGGATTGCGGGTGAGTCGAAAAGCCTTGGTGTAGCCGCCTTCGGTCACCTGCTCGTCAAAGTCGTGGCAGATCACGCCCACGCTGTCGAACGCCATTCCAATGCTGTTTGCGCAGAGCTTGCGCTCCAGCGCCCACATCAGGCCAAGAAAGGCCGTCATGGACGGAAAGCCGTGAGTCAGCGGGCTGGAAATGGCGTTGGCGTTCTGGATGCGCAGGCGGGGCAGCACCAGCAGCCCCTGGCTCTCGGGAAAGATCGTGCTCATACGCCCTCCCTTGTAGGAATGTAGCGAGGTGCGTCGAGTTGCCCACGCAGTTCGTGCAGGCGCTGAGCCCAGTCCTGCTGCAGGAGCAGCTCGGTTTGCCATTGACGCGCTTCGACATCGCCGAGCGGCAGATCCGGGCCCAGCTGTTTGTTGAGCCAGTTGCCAAAACGATTCCCCACCTCCGCGGGCCAATCCATCCTGTGCCACTTGCCGCAGAAAACGGCGTCGTCTTCCGCATCCGCCAGCACCCGGCCGGGGTCGAGCCACAGCCTTTCAACCTCTGGAAGACGGCAGCGGGAGTCATGGGTCCATCCCGCAGGCAACATCACCTGGAAACGCTGAGCGAAATCGACCAGCCCATCGATCAGGCTGTCGATCAAGCCCTCGCGACGGTCACGGGTTTCCATCGTGGGAGGCGGGTCCGAGAGCAGAAAGTCGCGCAATTCGCGCACCTGCGTCCAAACGCCATCGCTATGCCCGAAGCGGGAGAGCACCGAATCCACATACCAGGGCGCCTGGACTTCACGGCTTTTCCAGCGGGGTGGAAGGGAAGCCAGCAGGTAGTTGCTGCCGCCTCGCTCGCTGTTGAGCTGACTGATGTTCTGCGGCTTGGTGCCTCCGAACTTCTGGACCGCCAGGTTGGGATACTCGCGGCTCACACCGTCGTGATCACGGCGCTCCCACTTGGCTTTTTGGGCCGCTTTCGCAGGGTCGCTGAAGCGGTCTTCGTTGATCGTGCGAAAGACGGAGTGGGCAAACGAACTGGCATAAAGGGGTGCCAGGAGATGGAAATCGCCGTCGTTTGCCGGGTCCTCACCCGTCAGCCAGTAGAGCTGCTTGGCCAGACCGTGGGAAGCCGGGATCTCGCTGGCAGGCTGGGTCACGCTCCTGAATGCCTCTGCCCACGCCTGCGCCTTTTCTGAATCGTCGGAGAGCGCGGCAAGGAGATCGGCATCGTCCTGCTGCATCCATTCCAGCAGGGGCCGCTCTTCCACGGAAACCTTGAGGAACTTGTAGACATCCAGGGCTGCGGCATTACCCACCACATCGCCGGAAAAATCCGCACTCAGCACATGGCTGCCCACCTCGCGATGGCTTGGCAATGACTCCGGCGGACAATACAGATTGGTTCCCCGTGCTTCAGGGTGGATGGGTTTGAGGGAATGGGTGACGGTCTGGATTTGCGCTACACGCCTTGCAGCGTCAGCCAACCAAGTCCCTGACTCGTATTGCACCAGCAACTCGCTGCGCTTCGGGTCGTCGGCCGCGAGTTTGTCGAGCTTGCTCGACATGCGCTCTTGGAGAAAGCGCTCGATGGCCGCGCGAAACAGGGCGCGGCGGTCTTGCGGAGAATCGGACATGTGATACCTCTTGCTTGGACAAGCTATCGGCTAGCCGTAGAATCCCCGAAGCAGCGCTTCGGGGACTGCTTTACAACAACTTCAATCGACTCTTCTGATCGTGCGATGGTCAATCACACCCGTATCCTCCTTCCTGCGGCGAAATCCCGTAGGTGGATGCCCGGCTGCCCAGCCAGTGGCGTTGCAATCCGCCCCCGAAAGATGGCAGTCTTTCGGGGGCACCCCAATCGTTTAACCTATTCACTGCTGCTTGGACGAAGATTAAAAATAAACGATTGATAGTCAAGATACGCCGTCTGCTGGACATGTGCAACTGCCGAAAAGGCAGCTCAGAAATATTCGCTGCTCCATGGGCGAGAAACATTCACTGCCGGATAGGCAGCTAGAAACACGATGAAACCCTCCCATGCCCTCCAGCTGAACAGCCGGGCCGTCCTCGAGGCGGCGCTGCGTTTCCACGTCAGCAATCCCCGAGTGTTCGGTTCGGTATTGCGGGGGACGGACGAGGACGACAGTGACCTTGACCTGCTGGTCGACCCGTCGCCGGAAACCACCCTCTTTGATCTGGGTGGCCTGCAGGTCGAGCTGGAAGCCTTGCTGGGCGTGCCGGTGGATGTACTCACACCGGGCGATCTGCCGGCCCGGTTCCGGGCGCAGGTTCTGGCCGAGGCGAGGCCGGTGTGACGATTGATCGCCTGCCCTTGTGGCTGGAGCAGATGCATGAGGCCGCCAGCCAGGCCCTTGCCTACGTGGAAGGCATGGACAAGGCCGCGTTTGTCACCGACAAGCGCACGCAGCAGGCGGTAGTCCTTAATCTGTTGGTGATTGGCGAACTCGCAGCGAAGCTGATCGAACAGCACGGCGACTTTGTGACGAAACATCCCGGAATCGCCTGGGCCAGCATGAAGGGAATGCGTAACCGGATTGCCCATGGTTACTTTGAGCTGGATATCGGGGTGGTTTGGGAGACCGTGCAACGAGCGCTGCCCGATCTGCTGGCCCGCCTGCCCGCCGTACGAGTTGCCGCCCAGGAGCGGCCAGCCCGTCACTGAGTCAAAACCTCCATTGCGTCTCATCATCTTTCCTTGGTAAAGCCCAAGGCAGGATGAAAGCGCCATCCCTGTTCGCTGGCGGGCAGGCTGACCGTGCCGTAGCGTTGGGCACAAGCCAGCAGCGACATCTCCAGGGATTCGGCCAAGGTGCTCAGCGCCTCCAGGTAGTCCGTTTCTCCCCACGGCTCGATACGCGCCCCTTGCACCTGACTGTCTGGAATCCGGTGGTTCTGACTGTTCTCGATCTGCACATAGAGCGACTCCCATTTCTTCTTGCCCGGATCGATCCGGTGGAGGGCGTAGTCGTCCTCGTCTTCCGTGGGCAGCAGGGCGACATCGACCGTGGCCATGGGGTCATCCCGAAAGCGCTGTTGCTGGGGTAACACCGCGGTCAGCCAGACCTGAGGCGTATTCCAGTGGCTGGCCGCATTCAGCGCGGTTTTGGGCTTCTGGCCAGAACGCAGCTGACGGGCGGTGAGCGGGACAGACGGTGCAGCCTGGGGAAGCATCTGCTGGCGCATGCGGGCGTGCTCCAGGTCCACCAGCCGAAGCGTCGGCTGCAGTTGCTCGTCTGGCCTAGGGAGAATGCGGGGCCGGGCGTCGATGACCCGTAGCTCTTCGGGATCGAGGAGATCAGCGAGCCGATGGGTACGGAGTCGGAAGGGCTCTTCGTCCTGCTCGAAGCCGGGCCGGCAGAAAGCCGCCTTGCCGGGGGTTTCGAGGTGCTTCAGGTTGGTGTCGAAAACTTGCAGGTTGGCCGTTTCTACTGCTCCCGGACGATGCCGACGGATGCGCCCGGCGAGCTGGATCAGCGAACGCACCGACGACGGCTCGACGATGGCCCAGTCGTAGTCGTGATCGCGCCCGACCTCGGTGACCGGCGAGCCGAGCACGATGAACAGTTGATCGGATTCCGGGCTCCGGTCCAGGCGCTCGCGGATGTCTGGCAGATCAAACACTGCATCGGGCTTGCGCCGGTTCAAGCTGGCATCCAGCCGGGTCTCGATGGCGGAGCGGATAAGCAGCGGATACTGGGAGTGATAGGCGCACAGGTGAAGGCGACATCCTTCGGGCATGCCCTCGGCGTAGAGCGCGAGCGCCACGTCGAACAAGGGATCGATATTGGCCATCCGCACCAGGCCAAAACTGACGCGCTTGCCGGTCTTGGTGTCCACGCTGTGGTGCCGTCCGTGGAGGCCCAGGGCTGCTTCGCGGACCGCATGAGCAAACCCGGAGCGAAAGTCCTCGCCAGCCGGCAGGGGAATGAGTTCGCCGAGGCGCCTGACGGGCTCCTTGGCCAGACGTGCATGCCGCTTGAGCACGAAGCTCCGGTGCGCACCCAGAAAACCCGCGCTGTCGGCACAGTCCTGCTGCACCTGATCGAACTCGTCGAACCACGCGCAGCAAACGGAGGGAGTTTCGCCGGGGCGCTCTCCCCGGTTGCGCTGATACCAGGCACGGCCGTCCAGGTAGGCGAGGAATAGGCCTTCCACCAAAGCCGGTGGCAAGGTGGCGGAGGAAAGCAGCACACGACTGCCGAGCAGACCGGCCCAATGCACCAGCCGGGTCAGGGCCGGCAGATCGTCGATGTCGAAGTCGTCCGGCTCGTCCAGAACGAGGTCGCCACTCAGCAAACGCAACATCGGTGCGATCTGCCGGCCGCCGCGCTGGCTCTCGGTGGCAGGGGTCAGGTGATCAACAGTGCACACCAGCAGCGGTGCAGCCAGCAGGGAGCGAACCTGGGGATCGCGGGACAGGCGCTGGAGCAGCGGATGCTCGGCGTTGCCCTCGAACAGGACATGCCCGTCTTCCGGGAGCAGGCTTTGGGACGATGCCGAGCCGCTTTGCTCGGCCTGTCTTTCGTGGAACTCGAACAATTCACGGCTGGCTGAGCCGCCCACCTTGATGGCAAGTTCGTCTTCCGACAGACCAAGCAGGTCGCGAAAGGCGCGGCCGGTTTGTAAGGTAAGGGTACGAAGCCCGAGGGCAAAGGCGCAGCGCATGCCTTTGAGCGGGTCGGCCAGCGCATTCATGATGCGGGCGTTGGCCAAAGTCTTGCCGCAGCCGGTGGAGGCCATGTTCACAATGAAGGCACCCTGCAGGGCCGCCCGCTCGCGCATCGCGGCTGCGGTATCCGTGGCCCGGTCCTGCCAGCGGAAGCGGGCATCCTGGCTACGTTTGCGCAGCCCCTTGTGACGAGCCAGACGCGGCAAATGGAGCTCGAAACCGGGGAGTGCGTGATTGATGACCCCGGCGTGCTTCGTCACCCCCAGCAAGTGTTCATCCAGGGTCTGATTGCGGGCGCCAGTATCCCGCCGCGTATTCGCGAAGAGCGGGTAGTCCTTCTCCCCCTGCTCCCGCTCGCTCTTTTCGGTGAGGCTGGAGTAATGATGGTCGGCGAGCATCAGGCTGAGCCGGGACAGGTGCATCACAAAAGGGTCGGCACACAAATCCAGAGCAGGTGCAGCACGCTGTTGGTCGAGCAAACGCCTGGCGATTCTGGCAGCCCGCTTACGCCACGCCGATACGGTCACCGGCAGGCCATGGGGAAATTGCCAGTAGGCTTCGACGGCGGCGCGATCTGGCGTGCCTGATAGCTCGTTCCAATCAGCGTCTACCGCCTTCAGGAGGTCGGTCAATTGTTCGCTACGGAAGTCAGGCACTCTTGCACCCAGCCAGCGATGGCCGCCCTTTTCGTCCTCGGCTGGCATGACCGGCAAACGGTGATGGGTGAGAACCAGCCACGCCACCGCCTTGGCCAGCGGGGGCAGGATGGCGAAGGGCTTGCTGCTGCGAGCGGCGGGGTCCAGCCCGTCACGCAGAAGTCGGCCAGTGGCCAGCCAGCAGGCATCATCCAATGACGTTGGCTCGATCAGGCGTTGCAGCCACGCTTCATCGGTCGATTCGCCGACAAAGGCCTGGAATATGCGCAGGGAAATCCACTCATGTCGGTACAGATTGCGCGTGAGTGGCGCACCTGGCAGAAGCCGCTCCTGAAAGGCGCGGCAGGCTTTGCCGAGGTCGTGCAGCATGGCCGCCAGGGACGAGAGCAGGTGAATGTGCTGGAGTCCATGCCAGTCGTTCTCACTTTCACGGCGCAGGATGTTGCGTCTCGTCGTGTTGGTGGGCACCGCCCCCTGGGCGTTGAACTGGCTGGCATCCCCCACCACCCACAACAGCTCGCTGTGATCCTTGCCGCGAATCCAGTGGCAGGCGACCGCGGTGTTCTTGCGGGCCGTTTTGCGCAGAAGCCGGTAGAGCGTATCGAGCCCCTGCTGTGTGATGGGTGTCTGCCAGCTGCGCTCCCCGCGCCGCTCGGCAAACTGGTCGATGATCCGCCGGGTTTCGGTCAGGGCGTTCTTGGTGCATTGGGATATCAGCAGGATGTTCATTGGGCCTGCCTGCCAAGGTCGAGGGCGATGGACTTCACCGTGTCGATCATGAAATCGAGGGCCTCGGCCTGCACGAGACTGGCGATGCAGGCTTCCCGAAAACTCTGCTCGTCATCGCCGCGCATGGCGGAAATGAAGGCCTGCGGAAGAATCAGGGCGTCCTTCACCAGATCGGCGATGTCGAACACCAGCCCGCCGCGGCGGGTTTTGCCGTGCAGCACCGCCAGACCATGGGGCAGGCCCAGAACCCAGGATGCGGTAGCGCCGAGCCCGTAGGCCAGATAGTTGCCGTGATCCAGAAAGCGGTTGGCCGGATCGGCGCCGCTGCCGTTCTTGGCGCGGACGAAGTCGCCGTAATCGGTGGCGTCGCAGGCGAGCTTGAAGAGCTTCTTGGTGAGGCGGGCTTCTTCGGTCAGCAAGGCGGTGTTGTCCGGCGCCAGATCGATCTGACGGAGGGAGGCTTCCAGGGCCGACTTCAGCCGGTCTGCGGGGAGCTCAAAGCCGCTGTCGGCCAGCTTGCGGTTGCCGATCCAGTGATTGGCGATACGCGCCAGCCGGGCGCGCTGAATGGCCTTGGCCGCCTCAAGGCGCAGGGCGTCGTCGAACCAGAAGCGAACCCAGTGCTGCAGGTATTCGGTGGGGCGGTATTCGCTTTGCGGCGAGAACCACGCCACTTCGATGTCCATCTCGTTGGCGCTGTACAGCGGCGTGCCTCCACCGCCGGAGAACCCGACCATCACGCCGGCCTTGGCCAGCTCCCGCATCGCCGCCTGCGTGATCGAGGTGCCTGTTCCCAGCAAAAGCACCGTGGTGTTGGCGATGGGAATGTTCCAGTAGAGGGACTGACTGCCCTCATCGGTCACGTATTCGACCCGGCCGCCATTGACCAGTACGCGGCAGTGGCGAAGGTAGTAGAGGTTCGCCCGCTTGGAGTGGAGGATGGTCTTGAGGTCGGAGGGCGTTATCTGATCCATTGCGGCGTCCTTGTTTGTCTGCGGTTCATTCTGCCAACCCCCATGCTCAAACCATGAGCATCACAAATTGATCTTCGCCGCCGCTGCGTGCTCGCTGCGCACGGCTTCGCGGAGCGAGGCGGGGGCGATGACTTCCACGTGGCGGCCGTGGCGGAGGATGTCCATCAGCAGTTCGGGCTGCTGGCTGTAGGGCACGCGGAGTTCGAAGCCGCCGTTGTCGAGCGGGCGGCCTTGCTGGTCGGGGTGCCATTTTTCCTGGGCCACCCAGCGGCTGCGTTCGGGGCTGAAGTGCAGCACGGCCCATTCGACTGTGGCGCCGGCAAAGATGCCGTAGCCGCTGCCGAGTTCGCGGTCGAGGGTGGCTTCGTCGATGTTGCGGGCGTCGCGGTCGAGGATTTCGGCGCGGTGGATGGCGTCGATGGCGAAGCTGCGCAGGCTGCCGCGCAGGTGGCACCAGGCGTCCAGGTACCAGTTGTCACGGTAGTGGATGAGGCGCTGGGGCGAGACTTCGCGGCGGGTGGCCGTGTCGGTGCCGCGGGTGTGGTATTCGATGACGAGGCGCCGGCGGCGCAGGGTGGCGGAGCCGACGGCCTGGAAGTGTTCGAGCTGGAAGCTGCGCGCGCCCACGGTCTGGATGCGGATGCGCCGGGCGACTTCGGCGGCCGAGTCGTCGGCGCTGCCGAGAATGCGCCCGAGCCGGTCGAGCAGCGGCTGGATGTGGGGGCCGAGCAGGCCGCTGCTGTCCAGGTTGGCGAGCAGGTATTGCATCGTCAGCAGGGCGTGGATTTCTTCGGCGCTGAACCACAGGCCGGGCAGTTCAAACTGGGGGCCGAAGTCGTGGCGGGCGCTTTCAAGCCGGTAGCCGCCTTGTTCGCGGTCGAAGATCACCGGTGCGCCGAGGGTGTCGCGCACGTCGCGGATATAGCGCGTGAGGGTGGCGCGGGAGATGCCGAGTTCGTATTGCAGATCAAGGGCGGGAGTGGCGCGGCGGTGGCCGAGCAGGCGGATGAAGTGGTGCAGCCGGTCGGTGGGGATCAAGCGCAGAGCCTCGCTGGCGTGGGTTTTCCGGGGGATGGGCCCGATGGTAGCCCTTTGATGTGGCATGCGCGATATGCCATAAGTATTAAGTCCGAAGCGCCCGCGTAAATTGAGCCACGACAGGGCAGCTTGATGTGCGGGGGGCTATAGTCGGCGCGGCGGTGGCGGCCCTGCGGTAGGATTCCTGTTCCGGCCGGGCAGGGGCCCGGCGCGATTTGGCGAGGATGTGTGTATGACGATGCTGGCAGGCAAGAGGGCTTTGGTGACGGGTTCGACGTCCGGGATCGGGCTGGCGGTGGCGCGGGCGCTGGCCAGAGCCGGGGCGAAGGTGATGCTCAATGGTTCGCGCACGGCCGGGGATGCGGAGCCTTTGCGCGCCGCGCTGGCCGCCGAAACCGGTGCCGAGGTGGCCTACACGGCGGCAAACCTGGCGGTGCCGGCTTCGGCGCGGGCGCTGGTGGAGGCGGCGACGGCGGCCTTTGGCGGCCTCGATATCCTGGTGAATAACGCCGGCATCCAGCACGTGGCGGCGGTGGATGCCTTTCCCGACGACACCTGGGACCAGCTCATGGCCATCAATGTGTCGGCGGTGTTTCACACCACCAAGGCGGCCTTGCCGGGCATGAAGGAGCAGGGCTGGGGGCGCATCGTCAATATCGCGTCGGCCCACGGCCTGGTGGCTTCGCCCTTCAAGGCGCCCTACACGGCCAGCAAGCACGCGGTGGTGGGCTTTACGAAGGCGGTGGCGCTGGAGGTGGCGGAGCAGGGCATCACCTGCAACGCGCTGTGCCCCGGCTACGTGCGCACGCCGCTGGTGGAAAAACAGGTGGTCGACCAGGCCAGGGTGCACAACATGGCCGAAGAGCGGGTGATTCGCGAGGTGATCCTCGCGGCCCAGCCCACCAAGCAGTTTGTCGAGGCCGACGAAGTGGCGGCCTATGTGGTGTTCCTGTGCTCGGATGCGGCCAGGTCGGTCACCGGCTCGGCGCCCTTGATCGACGGCGGCTGGACGGCGCGCTGACGCGCGTGAGCGCATCGGCATGCAGCCTGGGCTCATCCGCCTTTAACGCTTGATCCTTTACGCGGTTTTCAAATGGAAGAATTCATCGGCGGCCTGTGGCACCGTTTCATCACCCGCGCGGCGACCCGCAGCTACCCGCAGGCTGCGGTGCGGCTGGAGGACATCGAGCGCACGGCGGGCATTTTGTTCCGGGCGCTGGGTGGCGACGCCGGCCTGCGCGTGGCGCCGGCGGCCGAAGTCGAGCACGGCGCCCGGCGCGGCTGGCTGGCGCGTATCGCCCACGCCGGTGAAAAGGTGGCCCAGTCGGCGCGGGATTCGGAAACCCTGCGCCTGCCGGCCGAGATCGCGCTGTTTCCCGAGCGCAGCCTCAACCGTGACCTGTATCTGTGGCTGATCGCCCAGGGCGCGGCGCTGCCGGCCGACGGGCTGACTGCCGACAACTGGATCGCCGCCAACCAGGAGGCCAGCGCCAAGACCCTGGCGGCGTTTCCAGGCTTTGCGTCGCGCTACCGGCGCCTGGTGGCGGCGGTGCTTGCCGAACGGCCCAACCCGGCCCGGCTGCCCGCCGACGAAGCCGCCGCCGAACAAGCCATTCGCCAGGCGCTGGCCGAGCCGGGCAGCGTGGCCAGCCTGCCCGCCGCGCGCAAGCCGCCCACGCCGGTGGCGCTGTGGCTCTACCCGGCCCCGGTGGCCATCGACCGCCGCGAGTCGCCGGCCACCCCCACGCCGGCCGAAAACCGCGAAGGCGCGGGTAAATCCACCGATGCCACCGACCGCCGCCGCCAGGCCCAGCGTGAAGACATGCCCGACGGCAGCAACGGGCTCAACCTGCCCTTCCGGGCCGAAAGCCTGCTGTCGTTTGCCGACTACGTGAAGGTGAACCGCGGCCACGACGACGATGCGGACGACAACCCGGCCCGCGCCGCCGCCGACATGGACCGCATCTCGGTGGCCCAGGACGGCACCGACACCGCGTCAAAAGTGCGCTTCGACCTCGACCTGCCCTCGGCCGCCCAGGACGATCGCCCGCTCGCAAGCGGTATCCTGCTCCCCGAGTGGGACTGGAAGAAGCAGGTGCTCAAGCGTGACGTGTGCAGCCTTACCGTGCTCGACCCGCGGGACGCCCCGCCCATCGCGCTGCCCTCGCGCCTGGTGCGGCCGGCGCGGCGCCTGCGCCACCAGCTCGAAGCCCTGACCCCGGCGCGGCGCTGGCTCAAGAACCAGCCCGACGGCCCCGAACTCGACATTGACGCCTGCGTACGCGCCTTTGCCGACCGGCGTACCGGGCATTCGGTGGGGGCCAGCGGCGGATACCTGTCGTGCGAACGTCGCGAGCGCGATCTGTGCTGCCTGGTGCTGGCCGACCTGTCGCTGTCCACCGACACCTGGGTGAGCGACGAGCAGCGCGTCATCGACGTGATCCGCGACAGCCTGTGGCTGTTCTCCGAGGCGCTCGGCGCCACCGGCGATCCGTTTGGCCTGTACGGCTTTTCGTCGAGGAAGCGCGAGCACATCCGCTTTCACCGCATCAAGGATTTCGACGAGCCCACCGACGACCGCATCCGTGGCCGCATCGGCGCGCTGAAGCCCGGCTTCTACACGCGCATGGGCGCCGCCATCCGCTACTCGACGCAGATTCTCGCCAAGCGGCCCGAATCCATGCGCCTGTTGATGATTCTTTCCGACGGCAAGCCCAACGACGTGGATCACTACGAAGGCCGTTACGGCATCGAGGACACTCGCATGAGCCTCAACGCGGCCCGCCAGCAGGGTGTGCGGCCGTTTTGCGTCACCATCGACAAGGAAGGCCAGGGCTATCTGCCCCATCTTTTCGGCCCGGCCGGCTACACCATCCTGCGCAACCCGGCCGAGCTGCCGGCCCGTTTGCCGCTGCTCTACGCCCAGCTCACCGGCGCCTGAACCCGTTTGCCCGCGGCGGCTTCAGCCGCGAAAGGCCAGCGCATCGGTGGCAAAGCATTCGCCCAGCCAGTCGGCAACGGCGGCGACGCGGGGCTGGCGGCGGGCGTCGGGATGAACCAGCAGCCACAGGTCGCGGCTGAGCACCGGTTGCGGCCCGCTGGTGCGGATCAGGCCGGGCGCCGAGTCGGCCAGAAAGCACGGCAGAACCGCCCGGCCGATGCCGCCGGCCACTGCCCGCAACAGCCCGGCGAGGCTGTTGGTGCGCAGCCGCACGCGCTGGCCGGCGAGCTGCGCGGCCAGCCAGCGCATCTCCGGCGTATGGGCCAGTTCGTCGTCGTAGGTCACCCAGTCATCGTGCTGGGCAGATGGAGCGGCATACACGGCAAAACCCACATCGGCCAGCTTGCGGATCAAAAAATCGCCGCTCTCGGGGCGGGCCAGCCGGATGGCGATGTCGGCCTCGCGGCGGGACACGTTGAGGTTGTCGTTGCTGGCGATCAGCTCGACGAGCAGCTCCGGGTGACGGGCGTAAAGGCCGTTCAGGCGCGGCACCAGGTAGTCGCTGGCGATGGCGCTGACCGAGGTGGTGCGCACCACGCCGCTCACCGTGCGGGTGCCGGTTTCGGCCAGTCGGGCCAGGCCGGCCACGTCCTCCTCGATGCGCGTAGCCCGTTCGAGCACGCTGGCGCCCACGGCCGTGGGGCGCCAATGCTTGTCGCTGCGCTCGAAGAGCGGCGTGCCGAGGGTGTCCTCCAGCGCCCGCAGGCGCCGTGCAACGGTGGTCTGGTCCACCTTCAGGCGGCGCGCCGCGGCAGCGAGGGTGCCTTCACGGCCAATCTCGACCAGAAAGCGCAGATCGTCCCAGTTCATGTGGGGTGTTCCGGTTTGAATGTGCTGCAATTTTGCAGGGTAGCGCTGCGCAGGTGTCGATTTACGCAGGGCTTCAGCAGGCTTAGTCTTGCCGTTCCGATTTCCATCCAGGAGTAAAACCGCCATGCCCGCATCCAAAACCCTGCGCGAACTGTCCGGCAAGCCCGCCGCGCCGGCGCCCTTGTCCGAATCCGTGCTGATCCTGGTCGATGCCCAGAACACCTATCGCAGCGGCGTCATGGAACTGGCTGGCATCGAGCCGGCCCTCGACGAATGCGCGCGGCTGCTCGGCCGGGCGCGGGCTCTGAAGGTGCCGGTGATCCACATCCAGCACGATTCCGGCCCCGGCTCGCCCTACGACATCACCGCCGAGATTGGCGCCATTGCCGACAAGCTGGCGCCGGTGGAAGGCGAGGCCGTGGTGGTCAAGCACTACCCGAATGCCTTCGTCGGCACCGATCTGGATGCGCGCCTGAAGGCGCTGGGGGCGACCCGGCTGGTGGTGGCCGGTTTCATGACCCACATGTGCATCAACTCCACCGCGCGGGGCGCCTTCAACCTGGGTTACGCGGTGAGCGTGCCGGCCAGTGCCACGGCCACCCGCGCGCTACCGGCGCCGGACGGTGGCACGGTGAGCGCCGCGGCGCTGCAGACGGCTGCCCTGGCCGCGCTGGCCGATCTGTTTGCGGTGGTGGTGCCAACGGCAGACGATATTCCCGATTGACGGGCGGGCGCTGCCTTCGGGTAGCGTTCAGGCGATGTGCCCGGTGGCCTGCTCGCGCCGCCGGGCGAGGTAGGTCGGGCCGAGCTGGCGGGTGAGCTTTTCGGCTTTCAGCCAGATTTCGGGATGGGGCCTGAAGCTGTCGCGCAGCTGCTTCCAGAGGGGCGAGGCCTTGTGCAGCAGTTCGTGGATCAGGGTGTCGAGCAGATCCAGCGCGTCGTCGTCCGACAGGCGGGCCAGGTAGCGCGGATTGAGGCGCAGGGTGTCGGAGTGCCAGCGGTACTGGCCGAACACCCGGCCGGCCGGCGACAGCTTGCGGGTGCACATGCGCCGGGGAATGCCCAGCTGGGGCAGGGATTCGCGCACCAGATCAAGGGCCAGGTCGATGTCGAGTTGGGTCATCGGATGCTCTCGCTGGACTGGCGTCAGACGCCCCAGGTCACCGGAACCTTGTCTTTCAGCGAGCGTTCGAGCAGCTCGAGGAGCGGCACCGCGCGCTGAAAGAAGCTCACGCCGCCGCCGGAGGGCTTGGCGTCGTTTTCGTCGGGGTCGGCGGCTTCGCTGGCCTGCTCGGCCAGCCGCGCCTTGTCGCTTTCGATGGCGGCCTTCACGGCGGCGATGGCGCCGGGCAGCTGTTCGACGGTCACGATTCCCTTTGCATCGGCCGGGTCCTTGCCGAGCACGCCCAGCATTTCCTTGCCGTTCTTTTCAAACATGATCACGTCGCCGCTGGCGGGAGATTTGAAGATGATCAGCATGATGCCTCGTCCTTGCAGTGGAATGTCGCCATTGTAATCTGCCGACGGCTTTCCACGGAAAACCCCAACAGCGTTGCAGGGTGGGCGGTGCTACTGTCGGCCTCCCGTCTTCCGTTAACGTCAATCGTGGATAAAGGCAAAACCCTCGCCGGCATCGGCTTTGGTCTGGGCGCCTATGGCATCTGGGGCTTCTTCCCGCTGTTCTTTCGCCAGCTCGGCCACGTCAGCCCGGCCGATGTGCTGTGCAACCGGGCCCTGTGGGGCTGCGTGCTGGTCAGCCTGATCCTCACCGTGCGGCGCGGCTGGCCCCAGGTGGGCAGTGCCGCGCGGCGGCCCGGTAACGTGCTGCGCCTGGCCTTTGCCGGGCTGCTGGTGGGGTCGAACTGGCTGGGCTTTCTGTGGGCGGTGGACCAGCGCCTGGTGATCGCCGGCAGCCTGGGTTATTTCCTCACCCCGCTGGTCAACGTGCTGCTCGGCATGCTGGTGCTCAAGGAGCGCCTCAACGGCAAGGAATGGGCGGCGGTGGGGCTGGCGGTGGCGGCCGTCGGCAACGAGTTCATCGCCCTGGGCAGCCTGCCCTGGGTGTCGCTGTTTCTGGGCGGCACCTTCGGGCTCTACGGCCTGGTGCGCAAGCAGGTGCCGGTGGATGCGGTGTCGGGGCTGTGGCTGGAAACCCTTTCGATGCTGCCGCTGGTGGGCCTGTACGCCCTGTGGCAGGGCAGCCAGGGGCACGCGGTATTCACCGGCCACGACGGCCTGACCGACTTTCTGCTGGCCATGTCCGGCGTGATGACGGCTTTGCCGCTGATGCTGTTTGCGGCGGCCACCCAGCGCCTCAACCTAGCCACGGTGGGCATGCTGATGTACATCAACCCGACCATGCAGCTCGTTACCGCGGTGTGGATCTTTGGCGAGGAACTGCAGCCGGCGCGGCTGGTGACTTTCGGGCTGATCTGGGCCGGGTTGCTGTGCTACAGCTGGGCCGGCTGGGAGAAATACCGGCAGGCCGCGTGAAACGGGGCGCTTTTCACGGCGCTATCATCCCTGTTTTTTGGTAGGGAGCGTCCCTTGCGCATCGGCATCGACCTTGGCGGCACCAAGATTGAAATCATCGCCCTTTCGGAGGGCGGGCAAACCCTGGCGCGGCGCCGCGTGGCCACGCCGCAGGGCGATTACGCCGCCACGCTGGCGGCGGTGGGCGGGCTGGTGGCGGCCGTCGAGGGCGAACTGGGCCGGCGCGGAACGGTCGGGGTCGGCATGCCGGGGGCCTTGTCCAAAGCCAGTGGCCTGGTCAAGAACGCCAATTCCACCTGTCTGATCGGCCGGCCGCTGCTGGCCGACCTGCAGCAGCAGCTGGGCCGCGACGTGCGCGTGGCCAACGACGCCAACTGCTTTGCCCTGTCCGAGGCCGTGGATGGCGCCGCGGCCGGGGCCGGGGTTGTGTTCGGAGTGATCATCGGCACCGGGGTGGGGGGCGGCATCGTGGTGCATGGGCGGGTGCTCGACGGCGCCAATGCAATTGCCGGCGAGTGGGGCCACAACCCGCTGCCGCTGCCTTCCGGCGCGGATCTGCCCCTGCCGGCGTGTTACTGCGGGCGCGCCGGCTGCGTCGAAACCTATTTGTCCGGCCCCGGCCTGGCGCGGGACCACGCCCAGGCCAGCGGCGCGGCGCTGACGCCGGAGGCCATCGTTGCCGCGGCGGCAGCGGGCGATACGCCTTGCGAGGCCAGCCTGCAGCGCTACGAGGCGCGCCTGGCGCGGGCGCTGGCGGGTGTCATCAACCTGCTCGATCCGGACGTGATCGTGCTGGGCGGCGGGCTGTCGAATCTCGGCCGGCTCTATGAGCGTGTGCCCGGCCTGTGGCAGCCCCATGTGTTTTCCGACCGGGTGCTGACGCGGCTGGTGAAAGCCGCGCACGGTGATTCGTCGGGGGTGCGCGGTGCGGCCTGGCTGTGGCCGGCCTGACAGCTGGGATTTCCGGATTGGGGATATGCATGAAGTCACGGATTGAAGCGGTGTTTGTCGGCGCGCTGCAGCCGCTGCCGCCCGAAGGCCAGCAGACCGGCATGTTCAAGCTGCCCGTGACGGGGCCGGTGGCGGTGGGGCGCGAGGGCCTGGCCGGCGACATGCAGGCCGACCTGCGGGTGCACGGTGGGCCCGAGAAGGCGGTGCATTACTACCCGGCCGAACACTACGCGGTGCTGGCGGCCCGGGTACCGGCGCTGGCCGGCGTGCTGATTCCCGGCGTGCTCGGCGAGAACCTGTCCGGCCGCGGCCTGACGGAAGATGCGGTGTGCATCGGCGACGTTTTCGCCATCGGCAGGTGTCGTTTGCAGGTCAGCCAGCCGCGTCAGCCGTGCTGGAAGATCAGCCATCGCCTCGGCCATGCGCCGATGTCGCGGGTGATCGCCGATGCGGGCCTGACCGGCTGGTATTTCCGGGTGCTGGAAGAGGGTGAGATTGCCGCCGGCGACGGGATTGAATGCGTCGAGCGTCCGGCGCCGGGCTTGACCCTGGCCCGGCTGTGGACCGCCCGCCTGGCCCATCGCCCCGATCCGGCCGAGCTGCGCTGCCTTGCCGCCGCCCCCGGCCTCAATCCGGACTGGGCGAAGCGCCTCGCCGAACGGGCCGTCTGGCTGGCGGGTTGACTCCCGTCCTTACTGGAGTAAAACGGGGTTTCGCCCTGTTTTTTCACGAGATCCAGACTATGCCGACGCCCACTCCTGCCGTGAATCCTGTTGTCCCCTTCTGCGAGCTGATCGGTCACCTGGGACTGGCCAGCATGGGGGTGTCCTTGCGTCTGCAATACCTCGTGTGCCGGCTGTCGATCGGCATCACGGAAAGCTGCGTTAAGAAGCAGCTCCTCAAAGTCGATCCTGTTGTGCACGCGGCGGATCATGCCGAACTCGAGGAGCGCGTCATGACTTTGCTTGCGGCCAGCGCCGAGGGGTGCGAGACGATCGTGCGCGGTTACATCGAAGAAATCACCCAGGCCCAGCACCGCTGCCTGCGCGCGGCTTTTGGCATGGAGGAGCGCGAGGCGCCGGCCCTCGGCCTGCCTTTCACGCCCGGTGTGGCGGTGCCCAGGGGGCGGGGCGCCGCCACAGTGGCTAGCGGAAGGGAATGACCAGCGGCCCGATGTCGATGGTGACGGCCGACTGGGCCGAGCGGGCCGGGTAGGCGTACACCGGCTGCGGGCTGTAAACCATCGGGCGTTCGTACACCACGCGCGGGGGTACTGCATAGACCGGCGGCGGGCTGTAGTAATACGCGCCCCGGTCGTGGTGGTGGCGGTGGTCGTGACGGGGGCGGTACTCGCCCCGATCGTAGCCGCCGTGTCGTCCATGACCATGTCCGTCGCCGGCGCTGGCGGGCAGGGACAGGCCCAGGGCTAGGCTGCCGATCAGGCTGGCGGCAATCAGGTGGCGAATATCAGACATGGTTTTTTCTCCTCGAAGGCCCGGTGTGGGTTCCGGTGGCCGCGAGGATAGCCGCAGCCAGGGTGGCCGGGCGTCGGGCATTTGTAAGCAAAAATAGGCGCTCCGGGCCGTTTTTCCGGCGGGGCCGCGGCGCGGCGGCCGCGGGTACTTACATTTTGTTGTCGTCGGCCGCCTTGGCGGCGATCAGGGTTTCGCGCCAGCGGCTGATGGCGGTGGCGATGGCGTCCTGGCTGATGGGCTTGGGCACGTAGTCGTTCATGCCGGACGCGAGCGCGGCGTCGCGCTCCTCGTTCATGGCATCGGCGCTCACGCCGATGATGTAGGCCGTGTTGCCCGCCGCGCGCAGTGCCCGGGTGGCGGCAAGGCCGTCCAGGCGCGGCATGCGGGCATCCATGAAAACCAGTTCGAAGGCGGTTTCGCTGCAGCGGGCGATGGCATCCTCGCCGTTGGCCGCAAAAACGATGTCGTGGGCGCCGAAGCGCTCAAGCATGCGGGCGATCACGGTGCAGTTGATCGGGTTGTCCTCGGCCACCAGGATGCGCGTGCTGCGGCGCAGGATGGGGCGCGTTGCCGGCGCCATTGCGCTGCTGTCGCTGGCGCTGGCTTCGAGCCTGACGGTGAACCAGAACTCCGAGCCGCGGCCTTCCTGGCTCTCCACGCCGATTTCGCCGTCCATCAGCCCGCACAGCATGCGGCAGATCGACAGGCCGAGGCCGGTGCCACCGTAGCGGCGGGTGGTGGACATGTCGGCCTGCTCGAAGGGCGTGAAGATGTGCCGGCATTTGTCCGGTGCAATGCCGATGCCGGTGTCGCTGACCGTACAGCGCAGGCCGATGTGCCCCGCGCTGCGCTCGCCCATGTCGATGCGCACGGCGATCTGCCCCTGGGCGGTGAACTTGAAGGCGTTGCTGACGAGGTTGACGAGGATCTGGCGCAGGCGGGTCGGGTCGCCGAGCAGCACGCGGGGGATCTCGTCGGCGACCTGCGTGGTGAAGCTCAGCGGCTGCCCGACGGTTTTCGGGCGGAACAGCTTGTCCACGTCCGACACCACCTGGCGCAGGTCGAAGCCGATTTTTTCGAGGCTCAGCTTGCGTGCTTCGATCTTCGAGTAGTCGAGGATGTCGTTGATGATGTGGAGCAGGGCTTCGCTGCTGCTCTGGATGGTGGTGATGTATTCGCGCTGCTCGGCGCTGTGCGGCGTCATCTCGAGCAACTGGGCCATGCCGATGATGCCGTTCATCGGGGTGCGGATTTCGTGGGACATCATGGCCAGAAAATCGCTCTTGGCCCTGCTGGCCGAGGTGGCGGCGTCGCGGGCGGCGATCAGGGCCTGTTCGGCCTTGTGGCGTTCGGTGACGTCGGTGATGCAGAACACCCGCCCGATCACTTCGTCGTCGTGGCGGGCGGGGCGCGAGCTGGCCTCGAAGATGCGCCCGTCGCACAGGGGCAGGGTGTCGAAGGTTTCGGAGAGATCCTGGCTGTGGTTGGTGAGCAGGCTCAGCAGCGCAGCGGGGTTTTCCACCGCGCGGCTCATGTGCTTGATGATGGCGTCGTCGTCGTGCTGGGCCAGCAGCTCTTCGGGCAGTGCCCACAGGCCGGCCAGACGGCGGTTCATATTGACGATGTGCCCGTCTCCGTCGAGCACCAGGATGCCGTCGGCGGTGGCTTCGAGGGTGGCCCGCAGGCGGGAGCTCATTTCGGCCAGTTCGTCCTCGGCGCGTTTCTGGGCGCCGATGTCGGTGGCCCGCACCAGCAAGCCTTCGGCGACGCGGCGCACCGTCTTGCGGGCGGCGAGCACTCTGCCGTCGGCACGCCGGTAGAGGCTTTCCATCGTCTGCTCGTCGGTGCCGCCGCCGCCACGCACTTCCTCCCAGAAGAACACGTCGGCCAGCGCGCATTCGATTTCGGTGACCGGCTGGCCGACGAGGCTGTCGCCCGGGTAGCCGAGCAGGCGCGAGGCGGCCGGGTTGGCGGCGAGGATGATGAGGCTGGCGGGGTCGACGAGAAGCAGGATTTCCTCGGCGCCGGCGAGCAGCGCGTTCTGGTAGCGGCCGGTCATGATGGCGTCCTGGTGCGTGCTGCCACGGGGCGGGTCATGGCGTGTGTCCCGGCCGCGAATCGGAGTCGAAGTAGTAGGTGACGCGCTTGCGCGGGCTCAGGTATTCATACACTTCGGGTGGCAGATGGATGGGGCGCAAGGCCTTGGCGATGTTGATGTCGGGCTCCTGCTCCAGGTCGAGCATGATCGCCTCGTCGCGGGGGATGCTCGGGTCGAACACGGTAACCCACGGGCGCAGCGGCCGCACCGGGTTGACCGACGACACCAGCGCCAGCGCGTCGTTGGACAGGCGCACCACCGAACCCGGCGGATACACGCCGAGGCTGCGGATCATCACCTGCAGCGCGCGGGCATCAAACTTGGCGCGGCGCTGGGCGAACATCAGCGACAGGGCTTCGTGGGGCGTCATGGCCTTGGCCAGATCGCTCGGGTTGCACAGGTTGTCGTAGTAATTGACGAGGGCGACGATGCGCGCCAGCGGGTCGATCTGGTCGCCCTTGAGGCGTTTGGGGTAGCCGCTGCCGTCGACCAGTTCGTGGTGCTGGGCGACGATGCGCAGCACCGCTTCGGGCAACCCGATCTGCTTGCCCAGGCGCACCCCGTATTCGCAGTGCAGCTCGCGCAGGTTGCGCTCGGGGGTGCTCAGTTCGTGGCGCGGGCGGGCGATGCGCTCGGGAATGTCGGCGAGGCCCATGTCGTGCAGCAGCGCCCCGACGCCCAGGATCTGGCTCTGGGGACGCGTGAAGCCGAGTTCCTTGGCCAGCATCATCGACAGGATGGACACGTTGAGACCGTGGAAATAGGTGTCCTCGCCGCCGGTGTGTTCGCCCATCACGTGCAGGGCCGCTTCCGGCTGATCGAGAAAGGCCGTGACCATCTGGTTCACCAGCTCATCCACCTCCTCGAGGCATTCCCTGGGGCGGGAGAACAGGTTCTTGTTGATGTTGCGCATCACGCCGGCGGCTTTCACGAAAGCCTTTTCCACTTCCACAACCTGGCGTTTTCGCTGGGCCAGGCGGGCGATGCGTTCGCGTTTGCAGGCCAGTGCCGCACAGGTGGCCGGGTCTTCGACGGGGGATTCGGGCGGCGCCGCAACGGGCGCCGGCCCCGCGGCCTGGCCCATGCCCCGCGGCTGCACGTCGGAGCGTTCGGGCTCGTAGCGGAAGTGCGTGACGCCCAGCTCGCGCAGGGTCTTGAGCTGATCAGCCGAGCGGATCTTGAAACTGTTGAAGCTGAACGGATGGCTGAACCACGGCAGGTCGATGTGCACGAACAGCCCGATGCAGAGCTGATCGGGCGTGACGACGAAATCCTGCGGTGATTTGGAAGGCATCGGAAGAGATGGCGAGAGCGAGTGTTTCTATTTCGGCCAGATCGCGCGGAAGTTTAGGCCGGTGCCTTGCCGTCAGGGCCGGACCAGAATCACCTGCACGCTGCGCGGGCCGTGGGCGCCGAGTTGCATCGTGAGCTCCACGTCGCCGGTGCGGGACGGGCCGGCGATGATATTGACCGTGCGCGGCAGGCCTTCCGGGCGGGCGCGCAGCCGGGCCCAGGCATCCTCGAAGTGGCGCACGATGTGCCCGGCGTGGAGCACCACGAGGTGGTGGTCGGGCACGAAGTTGAGGGTGGTCGGGCTGTCCGGGCCGGATGCCAGGATCACGCTGCCGATTTCGGCGATACCGGCGAGGCAGCCTGTGACCGACAGCGTTTCATCCTTGCCGGCGGGCCCCGGATGATGGGCGAAATCCGCCGGCCAGTTCAGCCCGGCGAGGGGCCGGGCCACCGCGGCGCGGGCCGGCAGGCCGTGCTGGCGGCGGTAGGCGGCCACGGCGTCGGGGATGGCGTGCAGGCCGTCAACCTGCACCACCGTGCCGGCGCGGCTTTCAAATTTTTCGATGAAGCGTTCGATCAGATCGCCATCGAAGCCGAGGCGGGTGTGCTGCGCGGCGCGGGCATCGAGCGCGGCGGCGGCGTCGGCACTCAGCGGGCCGCGCCCGAAGGCTGCGCGGATCTGGCCAAGAATGGCCTGGCGGGATTCGGACATGGGCGTTTTCCTTATTTTTTGCGGGCCTGCCACTGTTCGAGAAAAGTCTGGCCTTCCGGGGCCGGCAGGTCGCGCAGGTGGCTCCAGGCGGCGCCGCCGGGCAGATTGGCGATACGGCCTGCGCTGCCGCCCATCCTGTTCAGCAGCCGGGCGGCGAGGCGGTTGGCAAACTGGTACAGCCGCGGGCGTTCGGCCACGAAGCGCCAGGCACCGATGGCCCGGCCTTCGCCGGCGGGGCGCAGGCCCTGTTCGTGCTGCAGGTGGCGGATTTCGCGCAGCAGTTCAGGCAGCGGAATGCGCACCGGGCACACCGACTCGCAGCGGCCGTT
This sequence comes from Zoogloea sp., assembly GCF_030157465.1. Classification (GTDB taxonomy): domain Bacteria; phylum Pseudomonadota; class Gammaproteobacteria; order Burkholderiales; family Rhodocyclaceae; genus Zoogloea. The sequence continues at coordinate 155,253 of NZ_JAOAUU010000058.1, read as the reverse complement.
GAGCGTGCACGCGTTGGGCAGGTCGCGGGTGCTGTCGAGGCCGACAAACAGCGGCGTGAGCACCGCGCCCATCGGGCCGGGATAGACCCAGCCGTAGGCGTGGCCGCCCACCGCGCCATACACCGGGCAGTGGTTCATGCAGGCGCCGCAGCGGATGCAGCGCAGCATGTCCTGGAAGGCGCCGCCGAGCATCTTGCTGCGGCCGTTATCCACCAGCACCACGTGGTATTCCTCGGGGCCGTCCACGTCGCCCGGCCGGCGCGGGCCGGTGGAGATCGTGGTGTAGGTTTCGGTTTCCTGGCCGGTGGCGCTGCGGGCCAGGATGCGCAAGAACAGCGCCACGTCGTCGAGCGTGGGGACGATGCGCTCGATGCCGCTGGTGACGATGTGCACCCGCGCCAGCGTTTGCGTGAGATCGCCGTTGCCTTCGTTGGTGACGATGATCGACGAGCCGGTTTCGGCCACCAGGTAGTTGCCGCCGGTGATCCCGACGTCGGCCTGAAAGTACTTTTCGCGCAGCACCTGGCGCGCTTCTGTGACCAGTTCGGCCACGCTGGTCTTGCGCGGGCCGCCGTGGGCCGCCTCGAACAGCTCGGCCACCTGGGCCTTGGTCTTGTGGATGGCCGGCGCGATGATGTGGGACGGCGGCTCGCCGGCGAGCTGGATGATGTATTCGCCCAGATCGGTTTCGACCACCTGGTAGCCCTCTGCTTCGAGGGCGTCGTTGAGGCCGATTTCCTCGGACACCATCGACTTGCCCTTGGTGATCACCCTGGCCTCCACCCGCTGGCAGATGCCGAGGATGATGCGCCGGGCGTCCTCGGAGTCCGCCGCCCAGTGCACGTGGCCGCCCGCCGCGGTGACGCTGGCCTCGAAGCGTTCGAGGTAATGGTCCAGGTTGGCCAGCACGTGGTTCTTCACGTCGCGGGCCTCGTCGCGCATCGCCTCGAATTCCGGCACGCCGGCCACCAGCGCCGCGCGGCCATTCACGAAGCCCTTGCGCGACTGGCCGAGGGCGTCGCGCAGGTTCGGGTCGGCCAGCGCCACGACAACTTTTTCCTTGAACTGCGGGCTGCTGACTTTCATTTTTGCGGCTCCTTGGCCCCGCCGATGCCCGCGCCATCGGCCATGCCGGCCAGCACTTCGGCGGTGTGGAAAACCTTCACCGGCGATCCGCAGCGCTGCATGCGCCCGGCCAGGTGCAGCAGGCAGCCCAGGTCGCCGCCCAGCAGCGTATCCGCGCCGGTTTCGGCCACGTGGGCGCGTTTGTCGTCGGCCATGCGCCCGGAGATTTCGGGGTAAGACACGCAAAAGCTGCCACCAAAGCCGCAGCACACCTCGGTGTCGGCCATCTCTGCGAGCTTAAGCCCGGTCACCGAGCCGAGCAGCAGGCGCGGCTGCGCCTTGATGCCCAGCCCGCGCAGGCCCGAGCAGGCATCGTGATAGGTGGCGGTGCCGGCGTAATCGGCCACCACCGCCTGCACGCCGCGCACGTCGGTGAGAAAGGAGATCAGCTCGAAACTCCTGGCTGCCAGCGCCTCGGCCCGGGGACTCCAGTCGGCGTCGTCGGCCAGCAGTCTGGGGTAGTCGTTGCGCAGCGTGGCCATGCACGACCCGGACGGCCCGACCACGTAGTCGAAGCCTTCGAAGGTGGCGATCACCTGCCTGGCCAGCGCCCGTGCGGCGTCGAAATCGCCTGCGTTGTAGCCCGGCTGGCCACAGCAGGTTTGCGCCTGCGGCACCTCCACCGTGCAGCCGGCGTCTTCGAGCAGTTTGACGGCAGCAAAGCCCACATTGGGGCGAAACAGGTTCATCAGGCAGGTGGCAAAAAGGCCGACCCGGGGGGCGTGTGATGCGGGGGGCATGCGGTTTCTCCAGCGCAGCGCCGGCACGGGCCGGCGCTCAAGCTCGGGATGCTAGGCGCGGTCGGGGATGGGGGCAAGCGGGCTGCTGCATTGCGCAACGCCTCGTTTTTCATGAGAGGGCCACAATCCGGTCATCAGCCATGTCGATTCAACAGGCAGCGCTGCGAGAGCCCTGAAGAAGGTGCCTGAAATTGGTGGCGAATCATCTACCATGCCTCGCCCTGTTATTCACGGACGCGCTCCACGCTGCGCGGCCCTCGGGAGATTCCATGGAAATGAACACCGCCGGCTGGCTCGTCACGGCGTTTGCAATTCTCGTCACCGGTATTTCAAAGTCGGGCCTGGGCGGTGCGCTGGGCGGGCTGGCCGTGCCTTTCATGTCGATGTGGCTGTCGCCGCGGGATGCCGTGGCGGTGATGTTGCCCATTCTCATTGCGATGGACATGTTCGGCATCCGGGCCTGGCGGGGCAAGGCCGACTGGGCCGACCTGCGCCTCTTGCTGCCGGCTGCGCTGGCGGGCATTGCGGCCGGCACCCTGGCTTTTGGCGTGATGCCGGATCGCATGGTCAAGGCGGTGGTGGGCTTTATCGCGGTGGCTTTTGCCCTCGATCGCCTGCTTCGACGGGGCAAACCGCTGGCGAGCAGCGGCCCGCTGCGCCACTTTGCGTGGCTGTGCGGCGCCGGCGCGGGTTTTACCAGCACCCTGGCCCATGCCGGTGGCCCGCCGGTGATGATCTACCTGCTCACCCGCGGCCTTCCGCGGGAAACCTTTGCGGCCACCTCGGTGTTCTTCTTTGCGGCCCTCAACCTGGCCAAGCTGCCCTTTTACGTGGGGCTCAACCTGTTTACCCGCGACACGCTGGTGATGTCGGCGCTGCTGCTGCCCCTGGTGCCGGTGGGCGTGTGGCTGGGCATGCGGATGCTCAAATGGATTCCCGAGCGCCCGTTCTACCTGATCGCCACGGCGGCGCTGGGCCTGTCGGGGGTCAAGCTGCTGTGGGACGGGGTGATGGCTGGCGCTTGAGCGCCCCTATGCACTGGCCGCCGGCTGCCCCTGAATGTCGCCGGAGTGGATGATGAAGCAGTTGCCGCCGCGTTTCTTGGCGCGGTACATGGCGTCGTCGGCGTGTTTGAAGAGCTTGAAGGAGTCGCCGGCGTCGGCGGGGTAGATGCTGACGCCGATGCTGGCGCTCAGTTTCATGCCGTTGCCGGCCCGGAAGCTGTCGGCGACGGCCTGCAGCACGCGGTTCATGATGTCTTCGAGCTGGCCGGTTTCGGTGAAGCCGTTGAGCAGCAGCACGAACTCGTCGCCGCCCCAGCGGGCCACGGTGTCGCCTTCGCGCAGCGAGTCCTCCAGCCGCCGGGCGACTTCCTGCAGGACTTCGTCGCCGGCCTTGTGGCCGAGGTGGTCGTTGATCGGCTTGAAGCCGTCGAGGTCGATGAGGCACAGGGCAACCCGGTTTCCGCTGCGCCGGGCCTGGGCGAGGGCCAGCGTGAGGCGGTCGTCCAGGAGGTTGCGGTTGGGCAGCCCGGTGAGGGCGTCGTGGTGGGCCATTTCGTGCAGTTGCCGGCGCGAGGCTTTCAGGTCGATGTTGAGGCGCCGGGTGCGGATGTAGAGCGTGCTGAGCGCGGCGAAGGCGAGCAACAGGCCGGAGAGGATCTGGGCAAGATACTGCTGGAAGATGAGTGTCAGGGAGATGGCTTCCGGCTTGTCGTAGGGGTAGATGCGGTGCCGGCGCATGATGTTCTGGACGCTCTGGTATTCCAGCGGCGTGGACCAGCGGTAGTAGCGGGCCGCGCGGGCGGCCGGGCTGTCGGGGGGCATCAGCAGCAGCGCCGCGGCAACCTGGTTGGCGATGTCGATCTGCACATGGGGCGCGGCGGCCAGCGGCCACTCGGGAAACAGCCCCGTGCTGATCAGGAAGGGAAAGTCGTGGCTGCGGGTCGGGTTGATGATGCGCAGCCGGGAGATGTCGATCTTGCCTTCGGCGCTCATGGCTTCGAGCACGCCGGTGCGCACGAAGCCCGCGTCGGCCTTGCCGTCGAGGACGGCGTTGACGCACAGATCCTGCGGGAAGCCGAGGAAGCGGACCTTGGCTTCGGTGTCGAGGTTGACGTTGTGTTGCTTGAGAAGATCGTATTGAAGCAGGAAGGCGGCGAAGGAGGTGTGGTCGACGGCGGCCACGTGCTTGCCCCTCAGGTCTTCGAGGCGGTTGATGTCCGGCCGGTCGCTGCGCGTGAAGATGACCCCGCCAAACTGGTTGACCAGCTTGCCGTCGGCGCTTTTGACCAGGGTGGCGAGCCGGGAGACGCCGTAGAGGCTCTCCATGATGATGTAGTGCTCGGGGTTGGTCAGCACGAAGTCGAGTTCCTTGCGGCCCAGCGCGAGCTGGAATTCGCCAAGGTTCATCGGCCTTGCCACGAAGCGCGAGCCGGGAATCTTCGAGGACAGGAAGTCCATCGTCGGTTGCCATTCGCGCGTGGTGACCGCCTTGTCGCGAAAGGCGGTGATGCCGACCTGGTAGACCGTTTCGCTGCGGGTGTCCGCCACCGCCGCGCCGGGCGCCACCGCGACCGTCAGCCACAGCAGCGCCATGCAGGCCGCCAGCCGGTGCAGCCACGACCACCCCGGGGTGGCCGGATCGCGCTGCGCGGGTGGGTGGCGGACGGGTTTCATGACGTTTTCTGTCGGGAGTCGTGCTGAAGCCAGCGCAGGATGGTGATGAAGAGCGTGTCGGGTGTGGCGGGCTTGGCGATGAAATCGTCCATGCCGGCCTCGGCACAGGCCCGGCGGTCTTCGTCGAAGGTGTTGGCGGTCATGGCAATGATGGGCACGTGGCCATGGGCGCCGGGCTGGGTGCGAATCGTGCGGGTGGCGGTGAGGCCGTCCATCACGGGCATCTGGATGTCCATCAGGATCAGGTCGTAGAGGGTTTCGCCGGCCATCTGCACGGCCTGTGCGCCATCGACCGCGAGGTCCACCTGCAGGCCGGCTTCGTCGCGCAGCAGTTCGAGGGTGACTTCCTGGTTCACCCAGTCGTCCTCGACCAGCAGGATGCGTTTATCGCGGCATTGGCTGCGCAGCCGTCGTTCGGCTTCTTCGCCGGAAACCTCGGAGGGCGCCTGCCCGGGGTCGCTGGTCAGCTTGCCGACCCGCACGGTGATGCGGAAGGTGCTGCCGAGGCCGGGGGTGCTGCTGACGCTGATGTCGCCGTCCATGAGGCGCATAAGGCGCTGGCAGATGGCGAGGCCGAGGCCGGTGCCGCCGAACTGTCGGGTGGTGGAGCTGTCGCCCTGCTCGAAGGGCTTGAAGATGCGTGCCAGGGCTTCGGCTTCAATGCCGACGCCACTGTCCTGAACCTCGATGGCCAGCAGCGCGCTGCCGCCGTCTTCTTCTTCCAGGCGGGTGCGTATCGAAATGCTGCCGCGCGTGGTGAACTTGATCGCGTTGTTGACGAGATGCTGCAGCACCTGCTCGATGCGCAGGGGGTCGCCGAGCAGGGTTTGGCCGCGGAGGCGCGAGTCCAGCTCGAGGAGGAGGCGCAGACCCTTGGCCTCGACGTTGGGCCTGACCAGTTCGCTGACCCGGCCGACCAGCGCCGGCAGCAGGAAGTCTGTCTGCTCGACGGGCAGCCTGTCGGCGTCGATGCGCGTCAGTTCGAGCACGTCGTTGAGCAGTTGCAGCAGGTGGCTGGCGGCGCTGGCAACCTTGCCCAGGCGCTCCTGCTGGGCCGGATCGGTGTTGTTGCGGCCGAGGATGTGGGTGATGCCGATGATGGCGTTCATCGGCGTGCGCAACTCGTGGCTCATGTTGGCCAGAAAGCTGGTCTTGGCCCGGTTGGCCGTTTCGGCGGCTTCCTTGGCTATCGACAGGTCGGCGGTTCGGGCGGCGACGAGTTCTTCGAGGTTGTGCCGGTGACGCTTGAGTTCGGCTTCGGCGAGCTTGCGATCGGTGATGTCGCGCACGCTGGCATAGACGTAGTCCTGGCCGTCGGCGCTGACGTGGCTGGCGGTGATGGCCACGGCGAGTTCGCGGCCGTCTTTCCTGCGGTGGATGGTTTCGAGTTTCTCGCCGCCGAGAGTGCCGACCCTGGCCTGGTGCGAATTCCAGGTGCTCATGGAGAACAGCGGGTCGATGTCGGGGACCGACAGCGCGGTCAGCTCTTCACGGGTGTAGCCGAGCATGTCGCAGGCGGCCTGGTTGACGCGCACGATGCGGGCGTCGGAGCGCATCCAGTAGGCGCCGTCGGCCGAGTTGTCGATGGAGATATTGGCCAGCGCCAGCTCGCGGTTCTTGGCGGCCAGGCTGGTGGTCTGGCGTTCGACCTGGCGTTCGATGAGGGCGGTGCGGCCGGTCATGCCGAGAATCAGGGTTTGCAAGAGGGTGGCAAAGAGCAGGCCGATGACGCCTACGGCCCAGCTGACCCACGGCCGGTTGGACTCCATGTAGGTGTCGTCGGCCCGCACGGTCAGCATCCATTCCCGGTCGCCAAAGACCAGCGAGCCCTCCCATCTGGAGCGTGCAGGTGCGCGGCTGGCCTGGCTTTCGGTGTCGTCGAGGTGCCGGGTTTCGCCGATGGCGTAGGGGTCGGTGAGTTCAACGTCGAGGCCCGGCGGAAGCTCCTTGCGGGTGGCCAGCTCGAGCAGCTGCCCCACCTTGATGATGGCCACCGCGAAGCCCTGGGTGGTGTGGTGGTCGCCCGGCCAGTGCGCCGGCGCGAGGGCCAGCACCGCGACCTTTTTTTCCTGGACCAGCCAGATCGGGGAGGTGACGGCGAAGCCGCCTTCCAGTTCCAGGCCGCGGTCGACGGCCTCGCGCCGCACCGATTCGGAGCGGATGTCGAAGCCGATGGCCGGCAGGTTGGCTTGGCGGGGGGCGATGTAGGTGACGACGAGATAGCTGTTGCGGCGCGCGGCGGGTTTCAGCCGGCCCTCGTCGTCCCTTTCGGAAATCCGGAATCCCGGCATCCCCAGCCGGCCGGCCATGTCCGCCTCGAAGGCGGCCCGTTCGGTATCGGCCACCTGGAGGTTGAAACCGAGGGCGGAGATGTCCGGGTTGTCATGCAGCGTGGACAGGGTGAAGTCTTCGAAGCGGCTGGCGTTGAGTTCAGGGCTGACCTCGATGAAGCGGCGCAGCGACAGAAGTGCTTCCCGATGGGCCAGCAGGCGGTCGGAGATGCGCTTGTGGATGAGCTCGGCATCGGTTTCGAGGCGACGCTGCTGGTCTTGTTGCTCCCAGCTTGCGGTGGCGAAGAAGGCGGCTCCGACGAACACCAGGGTCAGCGCCATCGGCAGCGCCAGGCGGCCCTTGCGGCTTTGCCACAGGGGGCTCTGCCGGATCAGGAAACACAGGCACAGCGGGGCGAAAGTGAGCACGCCCAGGGTGTCGCCGACGAACCAGTTCCACCATGCGAAGGCGCTGACCGGTTGGCCGATGACACCCATCAGGTGCAGGGTGAGGACGCCGACGCTCGCGGACACCAGGCAGGCCAGGGGCCCGCCCAGCAGCAGGAAGTAGATCACATCCCGCTCGTGTTCGAGGCTGGACCATGAATCGCCCCGGAAGCGCCGGATCAGGGCCTGGCCCACCCAGGCCTGGGCCGCCGCGCCGCTGGCAATACCCAGGGACACGACGACTGTCGTGGGCGACAGGTTGCCGTTCAGCCCGGCCAGTGAGAAATTGAGCGCCGCCGATCCCAGCCAGATGCCGGGCAGGGAGCCCGGGCCGAAGCACAGGCTTACCGCCAGGGCGAGGCCCGCCGCTGGAAAGATCGGGCTCGAATAGCCCTCGGCAATGGCGAAAGACAGCCCCAGTCCTCCAAGCACCAGATAGGCGAGGGCAATCAGCAGGTTGCGGGAGATAAGGGCAGATGTGTTTTTCGGCAGTGACATGGTCCGGTGTGGTGGTGCAGCGGATCGGATGGTGCCCGGACGGCGATGACGATTGTCCGGGCGAACTTACGAAGGGTATGTGCTGTTCACGGCTGAAAGGGCGAAAATCTTTATCACCCTGACGTAAAAGCGCGAGCCACTTTGCTTGTGGACCGAATGGTAACCCCTTGTGCGAAAAGCGCATGTGGCGCTCTGCCGGCGTAGCCAGGCTTTACATTACATGTGATTGTCGAAGGGTTGCGAAGCGGGTAGCGCGCTGCCCTCCGGTGCCTGCACCACTTCCAGGCTGACCCCGAAGCCGCGCGGGGTGAAATGCTGCAGCAGCGCGTCGCGGATTCGCCCCTGCCGGGCGGCGATCACGTCCGGGGCCACGCCGGGCAGCGCGCGGGCCAGGCTGGCGGCATCGAGGGGCGCATTCGCCTGGGCCAGCTCGAACAGGCGCCGCCCTGCGCCGGCCACCGGGGCCGGGCCCAGCAGCGTGGCGAGTTCGGCTTCCAGCCCGCCGGGTGAGCCGGGGTACTGGCAGCGGATGGCGTAGGTGACGATCCAGGGCGGAAAGTCGTCCCGCCGCAGCGCGGCCCGGAGCGCCGTTTCGAAGGCCACGATGCCGCCGCGCTGCAGGTTGGTGCCGCGGGACATCGGGGCAAAGTTGCGGGGGTCGGCGTTCGCGCCGCCCAGCGACGCGGCCAGCAGGTGCCCCCCGTGGTAGCCCGCGATGGCCGTGCCGGGCACGGTCAGGTCGGGGTCGGTGCTGCGCATGTGGGGCCGGGTGTTGAAGCTGAGGGTGGCCCGCATGCCCTGGGCCCGGCCGTAGGTCGTCAGCGCGTCGTAGGCCGGCGCGTGGGGCGGGGGCTCGCGGTAGTTGGAGACGCCCTCGACGCGCAGGATCTCGTAGCGTCGGCAGATGTCGCGCAGGCGGGCGGCGAGCCGGTTGATGGCCTCGTTCATGGCCTGGCTGCGGCCGCGCTCGGTGCGGCGGCGGTTGGCGTCCACGACAAAACGGGTGCCGTCCTGCGCCAGGGTGTCCAGTTCGGCGCCCAAGTTGCCTGCCGGGTGGTTGCGCCGCAGCGGCGCCCATTCGGTGCGGATGCGCTGGAGGCGATCCGAAAACTCCATCACCAGCTCGCTCGACATGCGCAGTGCCAGCCGGCCGCCCTGCACTTCGGTGCGGATCGAGTGCTGTTCGCGGCCGATGCCGAAGGGCACCAGCACGTTTTCGTTGCCGGCCGGGGCGGCGCCGGGCGTGGCGCTGCCGCCGCCGCCGGCAAGCAGGCGCCCGACGCGCCGGGCCATGCTGACGATCCAGCTCACCACCCGGTCGAGGGCCCGGTCGATGGGCGCGCGGATGCGGTTGATGATGTTGGTCACCGCGTCGCTGACCCGCCCGAGGCCGACCAGCCGGGCCAGGAAGCTGATCACCAGCGTGAGCAGCCCGGCCATGGTCTGCTCCACCCGGTTGGCGGCGGCGCCGAGGGCCCCGCTGGCAATGGCGGCGATCGAGTCGATCACCGCGCCGGCCACCTGGGCGATCTGGCGCATGCGTTCGATGAAGAACATCACCGTGTTGTAGATGGCGATGATGGCCTGGATGAAGGCGCCGGCCGGGTTGAGGCTGGATACCAGGCGGGTGATGGCGGCGGTGACGATGTTGTCGCGCACGAAAGTCATCACCTGCTCCATCACCATGTCGCGCAGGTTGCCGATGCCCTCCTGGATCTGCTGCCAGGCGGCGGCCGGGCCGTCGCGCACCAGGGTCACCACGATGTCGAAGCCGGTTTCGAGTGCCCCCACGGCGGGCTCGCCGATCACCCGCGCCAGCTTGCCGCGGATGTTCTGCCACGTCAGCCCCAGCACGCTGAGCACGAACTTGAGGATTTCGGTCAGGCTGAAGGCTTGCGGAATGTAGATGTTGGCGCCGCTCATCGCGCCGGTGAGCCAGCCGATCAGCGAGGCGCGCAGGTGGGTGAGGATGCGCCCCGCAAACTGGCGCAGGCCCTGCACGGCGGCGCGCACCAGGTTGCCGATGAAGCGGATCGGGTCGCCGATGATGGTGCGCAGGGCCCCGGCGGCGCGGCGCAGATAGGGCATCACGCTGGGCGCGACCACTTCGAAGATGATTTCGAGGAGGCGCATCACCTGCTGCCCGGCCCAACTGAAGAAGCTCAGCGCAAAGCTGCCGAACACGCCGGCAACGCGCGCAAAGGTTTGCGGCAGGCGCACCAGATCGCCAATGCCCAGGCTGCGCAGCACCGCCATGAATTGCCCCGGCAGCGCGGTGACAAAGCCCATCAGCCCGGCCAGCGTGCCCTGGAACCAGGCCCAGGCCCGGCCGACGGCGTTGCCGCGCTGGATGTTCTGCCACACCTCTTCCTGCCCGATCAGGCGCATGAAGCCGCCGATCAGGTTGGCCGCGCTGCGCGCCACCGGCTCGCCGGTAATCGGGTTGCGGCCAAGCACCGCGCACAGCAGATCCCAGCCGCGGGTGCGCGAGGCCAGCTGCGCCAGCGGGCGCAACACCGCGTCGCGGATGAACTGCAGGATGCCGGACACCAGATTGCCGACAAAACTGCGGATACGCGCGATGGGTTCGGTGACGATGCGCCGGGCGCGATCCCACACGTCGCCGAGCCGGAAGATGTCGCGCCAGCCCAGCGAATCGAGGAAGCGGTTGATGGCCTGGCGGATGCTGCCGCCCACCATGCCGAGGCTGGCCAGCTGTTGCTGAACCCAGCCGGCCACCCGGTCGATGATGCCGTGGTTGTCCAGCGCCTGGGTGATCAGCGCGCCGCCGGGCATCAGCTCGACCACCGCCCGCAAGAGGTTGCCGGCCGAGCGGTCGACGGGGCGCATGTTGATCGGATTGACGCCCAGCACCAGCGTGAACATCCGGAAGCCGGGCAGGAAGTTGGCGTGCTCGGCGAAATAGTCGATGGCGTCGCCAATGCCCAGGCGCTGCACGGCGGGCGCGCTGTGTTCGCTGATGGCCGGCAGCAGGCTGCGCCGGGCTTGCGGCGGCGCCTGGGGCGCGGCGCCCTGCTGCACGGTGTGGGTGAGCTCGTGGGCGATCAGCTCGCGGCCGGCGCTGCTTTCGGGCTGGTAGGCGCCGGCGCCGAAGAAGATCTGGTGGCCCACGGTGAAGGCCGCGGCGTTGAGCTGGCGGCTGGCCTGGGCGGCCTGCGGGCCGGTGTGGATGCGCACCGCCGAGAAGTCGGCGCCAAAGCGCGGCTCCATGAAATCACGCAGGGATTTGGGCAGCGGCTGGCCGCCGGTGGGCAGGCCGGCGATGGCGGGGCTGGCGCGGGCCGGGGCGGCGCTGCCCGGCACGGATCGCATTGCGCTGGCCGCGCGGGACGGCACCAGGCCGGCGAGCCGGGCGCTGCTGGCCGACACAGGTGCCGGCGGCAGGCTCACCACCTGGCGGGCAACACGGCTGGCCTCGTGCTCGGCGGCGTCGTGGGGGCTGGAAACCCTGAGCCCGCCCGGGGCCGCTGCGGCTGCGCGCATCGGCAAGACCGGCGTGCGCACGCGCACCGGGGCGGCGACGGCCTGGTGTTCCGGCGCGCGCAGGGCCTGACGACTGAGCGGGGCGTTCATGGCGATGCCGGCCTCAGCTGGCGCGGCCCTCCTTCAGCAGTTCGCGGCGAATGCCTTCGTCGACGGCGGCGGCGCTTACGCAGCCCGCGCCGTGGCCGATAGCCTGCAGGCAGGCGTAGCGCACCACGTCCATGATCGTGCCGCCGGAGAGTTCATGCTGGCGGGCCAGGCGTTCCAGGTCGAGGCCGGCTTCGAGGCGGGCCGCGGCGGGAAAGGCTTCGCGCCACAGGCGCAGGCGTTCGGCCGCGCGCGGCATGGGAAAAGCCACCACCGACTGGAAGCGCCGCAGAAAGGCGTCGTCGATGTTGTGGCGCAGGTTGGTGGCCAGGATCACCACGCCGGCAAAGGCCTCGATGCGCTGGAGCAGGTAGCTCACCTCCTGGTTGGCGTAGCGGTCGTGGGCGTCGGACACGCTGGTGCGCTTGCCGAACAGCGCGTCGGCTTCGTCGAAGAACAAAATCCAGCCGGTGTCCTCGGCGGCTTCAAAAAGGCGGGCGAGGTTCTTCTCGGTTTCGCCGATGTACTTGGAGGTGACCTGCGACAGGTCGACCCGCAGCACCTCGCGCCCGCAGCGCTGGCCGAGCAGGCAGGCGGACAGCGTCTTGCCGGTGCCGGAGGGGCCGTGAAAGAGCGACACGAAGCCCGGCGCGATGCGCCGCCCGAGGCCCCATTCGTGCATCAGCGTGGCGCCGTGGGTGAGCCACAGGCCAATGTCGTCGAGCTGGGCGAGGGTTTGTGCGGGCAGCACCAGATCGCCCCAGCCGAGCCCGCTGATCACCCGCCGGGCCGGAATGCCGGATTCCGGGCGGGTGGCGTGCGGCAGGCCGGGCAGGGCTTCGGCGAGAAAGCGCGGCGACAGGGTGAGCGCGCCGCTGAGCGGGGCATCGTCGCTGGCGGGCGTGGCCACGTGCAGCACGTCGGCGCGGGCCAGGCGGCCTTCGGGGGCCAGGCGGCGGATCGCCGCAAGGCGCGCGCCGAGTGCGTCACCGGCGAGCAGGAAGCAGGCGGTTTCTGCGCTGGGCACAAAGCTCGCGCCGTTGCTGGTGCCGCCGAATTCGGTGAAGGGGCGCTGGGTGGTTTCGTTGCGGGTGCACAGCACGTCGAGCAGTTGCGGGCGCAGCAGCGGGGCGAGGGCGAGGGCCACGACCAGCCGTTCGGCGGCGTCGAGCCCGTAGCGCGCGATGGCGGCGCTGTAGGGGCAGCCGGGCTGTGTGAGCGGCGGCGGGGCGATGTCGCCGGGCAGCGGGGGCGCCGCCGGTGGCTGGCCGAAGTAGCTGGCGAGGCGGGCCTGCAGGCAGCTCGCCAGCCATTCCAGCTCGGCTTCGAGGGCGGGCGCGGCGGCCTGGAGCAGGCTGTCGGCGAGTTCAAGCTCGTCGCTGACGGGCCAGGGGATGTCTTTGCCGCTCATGGCGTGGTCCATTCGGTGCACAGCGGCCGGCTCATCCACGGCAGGCGCACCAGGCCGATGCCCCAGGGCAGCAGGCCGAGGAGGATGTCGAAGGATTCGGGCTCGACGCGCAGCAGCCAGGTGTCGTCGCGTTTTTCCAGGTGCCCGCGGCGCTGCAGGAAGCTGGTGCGCAGGCCCGCCACGCTGGTGCCGCGCAGGGCCTGCCAGTGAATGATCACGGCGTCGAGCAAGGCGTCGGCTTCGGTGCGCTGGCTGTCGGTGAGGGGTGGCGGGGCGTGGGGCAGCGGGGTGTCGGGCGCGTGGCCGAGGAGCACCTTGATGAAGCCGAGTTCGAATTCGTGTGGCCTGCCCTGCCCGCTGGCGAGCCCGTGGAGCAGCGCGGCGGCGGCGGGAAGCGCCGCGTTGGCAAGCGGGCCACGGCTGCCGGCCGGGTAAAGGCCGGTGGCGTCGAGCAGGCGCGGCAGATAGGGGTGGAGCAGCACCAGCCCGGCAGCCGGCACGACGAAGCCGGCGGGGTCGGGGCGGGGCGGATGCGCGTCGAAGGCCGGCCGGGGCGGGGGCGCGGTGGCGCTGGCCGGTGCCCCGGCTGGCGGGGTGAGATGGGCCGATGCCGGCGCGGGCTGCGTGGCCGGCGGGTGGGCGCGGGCGGGCTGCGGGCGGTTTGGGCCAAGTTTGGAGTCTGGCGCTTCGGCATCGTCTGCGTGGGCTTCGGCAGGCGCGCGCAGCAGGGCGAGGACGGGCTGCCACGGGGCTGGTGTGGTGCTGCCGGCGAACAGGTTTTCGAGCCCGCCGAGCATGGCGTCGCACCACGCGGCGTGGGCTGCCGGGCTGTGCTCGGGTTCCATCGTCCAGGTGAGCCACAGGGCCAGGGCGTAATCGGCGTTTGGGGTGTGGGCCGCGAGCAGGCGGCGCAGCGCGGTGCTTAGCGGGCGGCGGGCGTTGGCCGGCGCCGGGGCGAGGGCGGCAAGCGGGCGGTATGCGTCGGGCGGCAGCAGGGCGAGCCAGCGGGCCAGGGCGCCGGGGCGGGCGGCGGACGGCAGCGCAAACAGGCAGGCCGGCAGGGCGCCGAGGCGGGCCCACACGAGGGCTGCGTCGCGCAGGATGGCCAGCACACGTTCGGGCGCCAGCCCGGCGAGGGTCCAGTCGAGGCTGCCGCTGTGCAGGTAAAGGGCCAGGCTGGCCTGGGCGTGGAGCGGGAGGGCGTCGGGGGCGGGGTTTGGTGCCGGGTTTGCCACTTCTGCCTTGCCGGCACGGGCCGGGCTGCCCGGATCAGCGGCGGGCCTGGCTGTGGGCGCAGGGCGCGCCGACGCGTGGCGGGGCGCGGGTTCGGCGGCGAGCGTGGCGGTGAGGTTGATGAAAAGCGAATGCAGGGTGGCCGGTGGCAGCAGCCAGCTTTGGTCGCGCAGGCGCAATTCGATGGGGGCGGCGATGGGCGCGGGGTGGGCGCCGGTGTCGATACCGGCCTGCTTCAGCGCGTTGGCGATGGCGGCGTGCAGTTCGGCCGGAGCGCTGCGGCAGAGGGCGTCGAGGGCCAGCGCGGCGGCCACGGGCAAGGGGGCGACGGCGTTTGAGGGCGGCGGTTGGCCGGGGATGTTTCGGGCGGGCGCGGAGGAGTATTCGGTGACAAACCCGGTGGCCACTCCCGTGGCGGGCTCGGCCGGCGGCGTGGTGGCCGTGTCCAGGTCGGCCAGCGCTGCGGCGATGGCTGCGGTGGCGGCGGCAAACACGCGCTCGGGCAGGTCGTCGGCGCTATCTGCCGGGTTGAGCCGCAGGTGCAGTTCGAGGCGCGGCAGGTGGATCAGCCGCGTGTCGGGTACCTGGGCCGAGAGGCTGCGTTCCAGCGCGGCCAGCACCGCGTCGCTGCCTTCACGCAGCAGGCTGCGCAGCGCGAAGGCGGCGTCGGGCGTGGGGGCCCGGGCCTGCCAGTGCAGGCGCCGGATGCGGTGGGGCAGCGGGGCGTTCATGCGTGTTACCCCGCTTCAGCGCTTGAGCCTGCCGAAGCTTTGCAGGTTGGTGATGAGCACGGTCTGGGTGCCGGTGCTGCCCGTTTTAAGGGTGTCGAGGCGGGTGCCTAGGGTGCTGGCGGCGGTGGTGTCGGTGACGTACATCGTGCCGGTGGCAAGGATGGAGGCGACGCCGGCCGTGGTGCCGGTGGTGGTATCCACGCCCTGCTTGACCACGTGCTCGGTGGTGTCGGCAACGGCGCTGCCGAGTTCGGCCTGGGCCTTGGTGAGCATGGCCTGGGCCTGGGTGCGCGAGGTTTCTGTGAGATCGCCCCGCGAGGTGAGTTCGACGAGGGTTTGCACCTGCTGGCGCTTGTAGTCCACGTCCCGGACCATCTGGTCGAGCACGGTGTCGCCGGTGGCGACGGTTTTGCCGGGCAGCACCACGTCGGAGCCGGTGGCGGCGCGGGTGCTGAACACGCCTTTCACCAGGCCTTCGACGCTGGCCGTCTGGTTGGCGAGCTGCTTGGTGACTTCGGCCTGGCCGGCCTTGACGGTGGCGTCGAGCTGCTGTCTGGCCACCTCGAAGCGGCTGGTGACGCTTTCGGTGACCAGCGAGCCGACCACCAGATCGACCGGCCGCACCACCTTGATCGGTTCGAGGATGGGGGGCGGGCGGCGCTGGGGCGGCCGTTTGAGGGGCGGCTCGACGGGTTCGGGCTCGTCGATTTCGGCGCAGGGGTAGGCCACGGTGAAGTCGCCCACGACGCGGGCGGTGTCGTCGTACACCAGGATGAAGGTGCCGCCGCGCCAGGCGCCGCCCAGGTGGTCGAGCCCGGGGTGGTCGGCGGCAAAGCGGGACAGCAGCAGCTTGTCGTCGGCCTTGTCGTCCTTGGCGACGATGAGATCGTCCAGCCAGTCCAGCCACAGCGGGTGGGTGGTCTGGATCAGCGAATCGAGGGGCGAGGCGAAGTCGCTGCGGGCGAGCTTGCCCAGGTCGGCGCGGGTGTTGCCCACCGAGCCGAGGGTTTCGGCGATGTCGGTGTTCCAGCGGGTTTCTTCGGTGCTGCTGCGGTAGGCGCTGTAGGTTTGCTTTTGCAGCGAGAGCTTGGCCTTGTCGTTGAGGTTGAGAACCGCCTTGCGGGCGGTGTCGGCCGAGCCGAGCACGTTGATGCCGGTGTCGGTGCTGGCCGGGATGTCCTTGCTGTCCACGGCTACCTTGAGGTTGGCGACGAACTTGTCGGCGTAGAGCTTGCTCTCGTCGAGGCGCAGGTCCACGTCCTGCCGCAGCAGGTAGTGAAAGCGGTGGAGGTCGGTGTAGCGGGTGCCGAGGCGCGGGATCAGGCGTTTTTTCTCGGTGTGGGCGAGCACGGTGTGCACTTCGAAGGGCAGGTTGCGCGCGGTGATCAGCTTTTGCAGTTCGGCTTTGACTTCGGCAACAGGGCGGCCGAGGTGGCCTTCGACGCGAAAGAAACTGTGGCCGGCGATGCTGCCGGCGAGGGGGTCGAGGGCGCGCGGGCTGCCGCCGTAGTCGATGGCGCGGTAGCCGAGGTTGTGGTGGGCGAGACGGCGCTCGGAGAGCCGGCGGTTCCAGCCGGCGTGGACGGCCGGCAGGTAATACCAGGGGATGGCCCGCTCGCCCAGGGGGCGGTCTTCGCCGTGGCTGGGGGTGACGCGGACCTGGGGCTCGAGGGGCGCGGCGTACTGGCTGATGAGCAGTGACATGCGGCGCATCAGGAAGCGGGCTTCGGCGGCGGCTTCGCGGGCGTGGGCGTCGCCGGCGGCCGGGTGGAAGGGCGTGCGGGCGGCTTCCGGGTCGGCGAGGGCGCCGGCCAGCAGGTGTTTGGGAAAGGCGCCGGGGGCGGGCAGCGGCACGCTGTTGTCGGCAAGCAGGGCCTGGCGCAGTTCGTTCCAGGTGGTGACGACATCTTTCAGGAAATCATGGCAGGGCTGGGCCGCCGCGGGCTCGGCGGCGGCGACGATGTCGGCGAGGCGCCGGGCCCAGGCGCCGGTGTGGTCGGCGCCAAAGACGTCGATGAGCAGATCCTGGAAGTTTTCGGAGAAGGCGGGAAGGGCGGCGTCGAGGCCCTTGAGAGTGCGCCGGGTGGCCTGGATGAAGTGCTTGGCGAGTTCGTCGGGGGAGGTGACGGCGGTGTCGATCTGCGGCCGGTAGGCCATCAGTTCGTCGAGCTTGGTGGCGGCGTCGGCGTGGCTGTTGAGGCTGCCGAGGGCGTCGGCCAGCTGGCGCGGGATCAGCAAAATGCGCAGGCGGTGCTGGCTTTCGCGGCCGAGGTTGTCGCAGTCGTCGCCGGTGCAGAGATCCGGGTCGCTGAGGGTGGATTCCATCAGCAGCAGCACGACGCGGCCATCGAGGGCGCCGGGCTGGGCGGCGATGGGCGTGCCGAGGGGGTCGTCGGGCGGCACGAGTTCGAGGATGTCGATGGGCGCGCCGGCGGTTAGCAGGGGCGCGTAAAGCGGGGCGGTGGCGTCGTAGGGGCGCACATGGCTGCGCTGCACGGCTTGGGGCAGGCGGATCAGGTCGCCGTCGGTGGTGATGCCGAGGCCGGCCGACACCGTAACCGAGCGGGCGTCGAAGGCCATTGACGCCTTGAGGCCGGTGGCAATGCCCGTGCCGAACAGGCTGGTGCGCGACAGGCGATCCTGCTGGTCGAGCCAGGTGCCCACTTCGTTGAGCTGGGTGTGGGTGAGAACCTGGTCTCGCTCGAATACCGCGTACTGGGTGGCGAGGGCGGAACCAAGACTGTAGATGACCTGTTTGGGATCAGCCATGGTCGGTCTCCTGGGGGGTGTCGTGATGATCGGGGGTGCTGCCCAGCGAAGTGCGGCCCAGCACGAAGGGCGGCGGCGGGGCCTGGTCGGGCTCGGGCAGGCAGTTGTAAAGGTGGCGCTGGGGATAGACGTTTTTGATGCCGGTGAGGGCGTCGATCATGGCCTGCAGCTTTTCGGGCCGGTTGGCGCGGGTGTGGCCGGCGTGGAGGCTGAGCCAGTCCCGATAGGCGCGCTCGAAGCGGGCCATGTCGTCGGCGTTCACCCAGCAGATCTTGGGCAGCAGGTGGGCGGGCACTTCGCTGCGGATGGTGTGCTCGACGAAGTGGCGGAAATCCAGGTTCTGGAAGCGTCCGGCGTAGGCCGGCAGCACAATTTGCAGGCGCCACGAATAGGGGTCGGCGTCGGCGCAATCGGTGCAGTCGCCATCGAGGCAGATGGGCATGAGCGGGTCGTCGGTGATGGCGTAGCTGCCGTCTTCGTTTTGTTGCAGGGCCGGGCGGAGCAGGATGTTCTCGAAAACGTAGAGCCCTTCGCCGCTGTAGTGCTCGCGCAGGTAAACCGTGAGGGCGGACATTTCGGTGCGGGCGGCATCCGCGCTGGCAAAGCCTTCGTTGCGGCGGGCGAGCACGTGGCCGTCGGCGGCGGTGACGCGGAAATAGGCCTTGCCGTCGCGGCCGTCGATGATCTGGTAGTGGTCGAGCTGCTGGCCGCGTTCGATGGCCTGGATCATCGCGGCGCGGGCGGTTTCGCGGCTGGGGTAGTGCACCGTGGATGAAAGCAGGATCTTGTTGTCGCCGGCGCGCAGCACGCGGAAGCGGTATTCGTCGTGGGGGTTGTCGCCGGGGCGGCTGTCCACTTCGGCGTAGGTGTCGTACGAAACCGCGCCGAGGTTGCGGCGGGTGAAATCGGCAATCCCGAGCAGGCGCGCCAGGCGCCGTTCGAGGCCGCTGACCTTGTCGGTGTTCCAGAGATCGGCCGGATCGTCCGGGCGCTGGGGGTAGGCCTGGGCGCGCCTGGCGGTGAGGCTGGCGGCTTCAGCCAGAAAGGCGCATTTGTCGGCGATGACTTTGGCGTCGCTGTGGTCGAAGGCCGAGGCCATTACGGCGGCGTATTCGGAGAAATCTTCGCCAAGGCGCGCCAGCAGGTGGTCGAGAAAGCGGTTTTGCTGGGCGATGGCTTCGTCGGCGCTTTGCTGGAGCACGCTGAGCGACTGGGGCGTGACGCCTTCCGGGTAGAGCCGGGCGTGGTCGGGCACGCTGTCGACGATGCGCGCGCTAAGGGTGCGGGCGCCGTGCAGCGGGTCGGCAAAGCGCTCGGCAACCCGCTGCAGATCGCCGGGGTGAACGGATAGCAGGTTGCGGCCGCGGGCGAGCTGGGCGAGATCGTTGGCGATCTGCTGGTCGAAGAGCAGCAGCCAGGCCTTGAACTGCAGCAGCTGGGCCTGGCGCTGGGCATCGGGCTGGCCGCCGAGGCCGGCTTCGCCGAGGCCGTAGAGGGCGGGAAAGTCCAGTTGCAGCGAACGGTAGGCCGCGAGATCACGCCAGCGGCCGTCGGGCAGGGGCAGGTCTTCGCGTTGCGGGGTTTCGACGGCGCGGCGGGCGTCTTCGCGCAGGGCGTCGAGGCGGGCGCGCACGCCGGGGGGCATGTCGGCGAGGTTCCAGCCGGCCACGGGCAGGCCGCGTTTTCTGAACACCAGCCGGCCGGCGGGGGTTTCGCCGTCGAAGTCGATGGCGAGGCGCGGCAGGTGGCCGGGCTGCACCGGCACGCGCCAGCGGTTGGCGAGGGTTTGCGGGTTGCCGGACGCATCAAGCGGGTTGAGGGTGATGTCGGTGATCGCATGCACGCCGGGCACGTCCATCAGCACGCCGATCAGATCAGACAGGCGCAGGGTGTCGGGCAGTTCGGAGCGCACGAGGTCGGCTTCGTCGATGAAGCCGTTGGTCAGCGCGGGGCCCTCGAAAATGTCGGCGATGCTGCGCGGCTGGCCGTTGGGGCCGGGGCGGGCGCGCATCTGGGCGAGGCTGTAGCTGGGCACCGGCGGCGCAATGGTCCGGGCGGCGTCGAAAAGTAGCTGGGCGGCCACTTCGGTGACGCTGGCGCTGGCGTCCAGGTCGAGTTCGGCGCACAGGGCGAAGCGCTGGGTGGGCACCGGGTCGATGGCGATGAAATCTTCGGCGAGGTTGCGGTGGGCTTCGAGGGCGGCGCGCACGCGGGAGAGCACGATGTCCTGCTCGGCCAGGGTGTTGTCGTCGTCCATGAAATCAATGGCGACGCGGTACAGGCCGCCAAGGCGGACTTCCTGGTAATGGGCGTGGGCCGGCGGGCTGCGGCCGAGCTTGCGCGCCAGCCGGTCGGCGTAGAGCGGCGGCGGGGTGACCGGCGTGATCCAGGCGTTCTTGACGCCTTCGAGGTCGATCAAGAGCTTGCGCCAGTCGAGGGCGGTGAGCGGCGCGCTGGGCAGCACGTCGCGGGCGCGGTGGAATTGCCCGCCGATGGCCGGGCCGGCGTCGGCCGGGGCGGCGAGCAGGTCGGTGAGCGGCAGCGCGGCCCGGTAGCCGAGTTCGGCCTGGGCCCAGGTGACGAGTTCGAGGGTGGTGATGCCCGGATCGTGGATGTTGTGGTCGGTCCAGGTCTGGCCGGCGAGGCGGCGCAGGTGTTCGAGGCCTTCGGTATAGAGCGCGGCGGCGTTCTGGCCGACGGGCTCGGGCGTGCGTGGCAGGGTGGCCGGCTGGAGCGGGCTGGAGGCGGTGGCCATCACCGGATCTCCTCGATCAGGTGTTCGGGTGCCGAGACGAGGATGGCGTCGGGGGCATCGGGGGCGAGTTCCGGGCTGTCACCGGCCGGGTGGGCGGCGAGGGTAAGGCGGAAGTCGGTGACGTAATCCACCCATTCGAGGCTTTCGACGAAATCGACCAGCGCCGAGCGGATCACCCGGCCGCCGAAATCCAGCGGAAAGGCGCTGTCGAAGGCCCACGGCGACAGGGCGCGCACCAGCGCGGCGTTGATGTCGCGGCGGTAGTAGCTGAAGGCGTAGCCGGGGCGCATGGCCACCTTGAAATCGAGCAGCACCGGGCGGTAGCCGGGGTTTTTTACCGTGAGGGTGGCCTCGGACAGGCCCATGGTCGCGCGGGCCAGGATGTGGCTGCGGATGCGTTCGAGGGTGTCGAGGTCGACCCGCGGCTGCAGCGGGTCGACGGCGTTGCGCTGGCGCAGGTCGGGCACCACGACGAGGGTGGTGTGGCCGGGGGCGAACCACGAATCGGGGCGGGCGTGGGGAATGCACTTGACCCGGTCGACGCCGGGAAAGGCCTGCAGCACCAGGCGTTCGAAATCCCGCGGGCTGATGGCGCGGCCCCGGTGGCGCAGGCGCTCGGTGGCGCGTCGGGCAAGGGCGGCGGCGTCTTCGCGCAGCGCCCCGCCGAAGGAGGCGTAGGGCTGGGCAAGGCCCTTGAGGCCGGCGGGCGGCACCAGAAAACGCGTGATGCTGCCGGCCGGCAGGGCGCTGGCCAGGTGGCTGGCGGCGTTGCCCCGGTGTTCAAAAGCCACCTCGACGGCGTTGGGATGCACGCCGACGAGCCGGCAGGCGGCCCCCGGCTGGGCCGGAATGGCGGCGCGCAGCCACACCAGCCCGGACGGCATGCGGGTGTTGTCGGTGGTGGTTTCGGCGGGCAGGTTGATGGCCACGATGCCGCTGGTGCGCAGCGAGCGGGTGGTGTCGAGGGTGAGTTCGGTGCCGCTGGCGAGGGGCCGCCAGGCGTTGTCGGCCAGCACCGACCAGGCGAGGGTCTGGCTCGCGGCCTGCGGGTCGGCGCTGCCGTCGGCCACCTGGAACAGCAGGCTCAGGGGCGCACCGGCGGCGCTGCCGGCGATACCGATCAGCAGTTCGCCGGCGGCCGGGTGGGGCGGCAGCAGGCTGGGGGTGCCCTGGTCGGCCCAGGGGCGGGCGCGGTTCAGCCACAGGTGTTCGCGGGCCACGCCGAAGGCATCCACATGGAAGAACTCGACGGCGGCGTCGCTGAAGGCGGCGGGGCGCTCGTCGTCCAGGTGGGCGGTGCCGGATTGGGCGGTGTAATTGAGGCTGATGGATTGCAGCTTGGGCGTCCACGGTTCGGCGAGCGCCGGCTGTTTGGCGATGAGCGCCGCCACGGCTTCGCTGCGCCAGGCCACGTGGAGCAGGTCGGTCTTGAGGCTGAGGGTGATGTAGCCGGCGCGGGGGTCGAGGGGCCGCGATTCGTCGTCGGGCTGCATCGGCTGCTGGTGCCGGGCGTAGCCGATCTTGCGGCGGGCGGCGGTGCTGTCGGCGCGCAGCATCTGGCGTTTGGCGGAGGGTTTGCGGGCGGTGTGGGCGTGAGCCGGGTCGAGGTTGGGGCCGAGGTCGATCTTGCCATCGCTGCCGGGTATCAGCGTGACCACGCGGCTGCGCGTGCTGCGCAGGTCGGCCCAGCCGGCGTCGGCCTTTACGCCGAAGGCGAGGCTGCTTTGGCCGCTGTAGCGGGCGTAGCGGGCGGTGAGATCGGCCTGGGTGGCGGGGGCGTTTTGCCAGACGAGTTGCAGCGACAGATCGGACAGCGGCTTGCCCAGCGCTTCGGGGCAGCCGATGTAGAAGCAGGTGCCGGGCGCCGCCTGCGGGCCGAAGGGCAGAAAGGCCTTGGTCGGGTCGAGCTTGCCGAGTTCGCTTTCGAGCTGCAGCCCGTGGATGCCCGATACGGTGACCTTGATGCTGGCCTGGCGCAGGCGCAGCCCGGCGGCGAGGTCGAAGCGGGCGCTGTCGTTGAGCAGCAGCTGGATGACCGGCAGCCCGGCCGGGAAGGGCTGGCCCAGGGCGGCGGGCTGCGCGTCGACAACCGCCGCGGTGCCGGCGGGAACGGTGACGCTGAAGTTCCAGGCGCCGCCGCTTACGCTGGAGGCGTCGAGCGTGAAGGGGCCGAGCCAGCCCTTGGGGCCGCTGAGGCGGGCGCTGAAGGCGGCGGCGAGGGCCGCGCCGGTGTGGATTTCGGGGTTGAGCCCGGCGAGGCCGAGGCTGAGCGTGATTTTGCGCTCGCCTTCGGCCAGGCGCAGCACGGCGGCGGCAAAGGCGAAACCGACCGGGGCGTCGGGCAGCATGGGCTGGCCGGCGGGGGTGAGGCCGAAGGGCGACCAGTCGGGGGCGTCGGCGGGCAGTTTTTCGCCCAGGCCGTTGGCGGAATCGGCCACCGGGGCAAAGCCGAGGCGGCCGGCGTGGTGCAGGGTGGCGCACAGGCGGGCGATGCTGGCCTGGCCGGCAACCACCGGGCGCACCGGGCGGTAGATGCGTTCGGTGTTGCTGGCGTCCTTGCCGGCGGAAAGGCTGTGTTCGGGGCGGATTTCGACGGGCGCGGCGCCTTTCTTGAGCTGGACCAGCACGTGGGCGTGGTCGGGCCGGGGCGGCCGGGCTTCAAAGCCGAGGGCGGTTTGAAGCTGGAATTCGAGGTGCCGGCGGGTGAAATCGTCCAGCAGCGCCCGCGGGTGGCGGGCTACGCGCAGCACCGCCAGCAGCAGGGCGAGGTGGGGGGCGAGGCTGCCGTCGGTGGTGTCGGCCAGCGCGGCGAGGCGGGCGCGGTAGTCGTCGGGGCGCTCGCCGGGTTGGGGCGCGGGAAAGAATTCGCTCCAGTTGCCGTCGGGCGTGTCGGGCGTGTGGCCGTAGTAGCGCAGCTGGCCGGCCAGCGCGCGGGCCGCCAGCAAGAGCGCGGTTTCGTCGCGGCCGTCCAGCGGGGCGTGGGCCGGGTCGAGCTGCGGCGGGTGGCGGTCGGCCTGGCGGGTGCCGGGGGCGGCGATCAGCGGGGCGAGGAGGGTGTGCCGGCTCATGGCGATTATCCGCGGCGGGTGGCGCGCAGGGCTTCGGTGGCTTCGCCGAGGTAGAAGGGGAAGACCAGGTTGAAGCGGGAGTTGGTGCTGCGGATCAGGTAGTCGAGCCGGATCGCGAGCACGCCGTCGAAGATGCGGCTGTCGTCGATGACGAGTTCGAGCACTCGGATGCGCGGTTCATACACCAGCACGGTGGTGAGGATGCGGTCTTTGAGCACGCTGCGCAGGGTGGTGCTGAGGGGCTCGAACATCAGTTCGTGCATGTCGAGGCCGTATTTGGGCTGCAGGAAGCGCTCGCCCGGCGTGGTGCCGAAGAGGATGCGCAGGCTGGCGTCGATGTCGGCTTCGTCCTCGGTCATGCGGGCGCCGCCGCTGGCGAAGGCGGGCGGAAAGGCCCAGCCGCGGCCAAGGAAGGATGAGGGCTCGCTCATGGCTGCTTCATCCGATGATGACCGTGGGTTCGCCCACCGCCGCCGCGGCGCCGCACACGCAGGCGTCGCCCACCCGCAGGGCCGGTTTGCCGCCGATCAGCACGGTGGCGCTGCCCATCGGGAAGGGGCTGACCGGCGGATGGGGTGGTGGAATCACGCAGGCGTGCATGTCGCCCACGACGGCGGCGGGCATGCCGCCGATGAGCACGGTGGGCTCGCCCGGGCCGGTGAGGGTGCCGCCGTGGTTGGAGAGGTCGGTGACGCGGGCTGCGCTGGGCATGGTGGTCTCGCTTCAGTTGATCTGCACGAGGGAACCCTTGAGCTTGGCGGTGCCGCCGCTGCTGACTTCGATGCCGGCGCTGCCTTCCAGCTTGAGCTGGGAGCCGGCGCTGACTTCGCCGCCACCGCCGAATTCGAGCTTGGCGTCGCCGCTGGTCTTGAGCTTGAGTTCGGCGCTGCTTTCGAGGGTGATGCCGGCGCTGGAAAACTTGAGGCTGTTGCCGTTGCTGTCGGTGAGCACCACTTCGCCGTTCTTGTCGTCGAGCACGAGGCTGTGGCCGCCGGGGGTGGAGAGGGTGATCACGGTGTCTTCGTCGTTCACCAGCACCTGGATGCCGCTGCGGCTCTTGAAGGTTTTTTCGTGGTTGTCGTTGCTGGGCGTGAGCGGCGCGGCGTGGGCGCTGCTGTGGAGCATGCCGAGCAGCACCGGGCTGCGCGGGTCGTCGTCGAAGAAGCCGACCACCACTTCGTCGTCGATCTCGGGGCGGATCATCACGCCGCGGTCGCTGCCGGCATCGGAGCAGACCACCCGCGCCCACACGCCGTCGCCGGCCGGGTCGACCAGCGGCAGGCGCACGCGCACGCGGAATTCACCTTCCGGGTCTTCGTTGTCGGTGACGATGCCGGTTTGCAGGCCATGCACCGGGGCCAGCAGGCTGCTGCTGCGGCCGGATTCGAGGCGCTGGCGGCGGGCCGGGTCTTCGGGCACGCCGCCGAATTGCAGGTGGGTGCGCCAGCCCTGGGTGGTGTCCATTTCGTGGCGCACGCCGGTGACCAGCACCTGGCCGTTGAAGCGATCGCCCACGCCGGCCAGCTCGACCACGTCGCCCGGCAGCACCTGGCCGAGCCCGGCGCACATGGCGCGGCCGCTCACCTTGTCGAGGCGGGCACGGGCGAAGCGGGCGTCGGCGACAGCGGTGGCTTCGGCGTCGGGGAGCATGGCGTGGCGAAGTTCCAGCGCGTCGATGCCCATGGCGCCGGCAAGGTCGTCGGCGGCCAGGTTGCCGGGGCCGGTGAAGCCGGGCGGGCTGGCGTCGAGGGTGTGCACGGCCTGGTCGGCGGCGTTCCAGGTGAGGGTTTTGACGGCCTGGGTTTGCTCGCGGGCGTCGATCTCGGCGTCGAGTTCCATCAGCGTGGCGCCGAAGGCGAGGGTCGCGACGGGCGAGCCGGACAGCGCCGGGGCGCGGGTTTCGAGGTCGGCGCCGCGGGTGAGCACGATGTGGCCGCAGGCCTGGGCGCGGGTGACGAGAAAATCCCAGTCGGTGCTGTCGAATTGCACCAGATGCGGGTGGCTCAGGCTGGTGCTGGCGATGGTGGCGTTGATGCCGGCGTCGGAACAGAGCTGGCTGATGACATCGCTGTCGGTTTTGTCGAGATGGATGGCGCCATGCCGCTTGAGGCTCATTTTGGTGGCGGCGTGACGGCATTCGACGACGAGCTGCGGCGGCGAGCCTTCGCGCACCTTGAGGCGCTGGCGCACCACCAGGCCTTTGAACAGCAGGTCGGGGGCGTTGCCGCTGCCGGCCAGGATTTCGACTTCGGCGCCCGGCACGAAGAGGCTGCCGTTGCTGAGTGCAAAGGTGCCGGTGGCCGCTTCGCCGTCGCGGTAGGCCAGCCGCGCGGTGGCGATGTGGTTGGCGCTGCTGACCACGCTGACCGACAGCAGCTGGTCGGTGCGGGGCACGGCGCTGCCGTTCACCTTGATGGTGAACTCGCGTTGTTCGGCATCGATGGGGAGCGTGCGCGGGGCGGGAATTTTATTTCTCCAGCGGAGGCAGCACCACGCGGGTGCCGGGGGCGAGCTGCCGGAAGCCGTCGAGGCCGTTGGCGCGGGCCACCCGGGATGCGTAGTGGGGATTGTTGTAGATCTCGGTGCACAGCGCGGCCAGGGTGTCGCCGGCCTTGGCGATGCGCACGTGGGTGAGGTCGGGCGAGGCGTCCTGGGCCAGCGCGACGCGGGTCTGGTCGTCGGCGGTGTCGGTGAATACAGCGGTGATCACCGCCCTGAGCGGTACTCCGCTGGGTTTGAAGAGCTTGTAGACGATCGAGGCGCTCTTGAGCACGCAGCGCTTGATCTGGATGCGGCCCCAGGCAATCTTGAGGTAGTTGGGGCGGTGGATGTCGCCGTTGTAGCCGGTGACTTTCTGGAAGGATTCGACCTTTTCCTGCACGTCGAGGGGCCGCCCGTTGGCGCCGGTGCCGTCGATGAAGAAGGCGAGGGTCATGTCGCCGGGTTTGACCTTCTTGAAGTCCATGCGGCTGCCGGTGGTGCCGGCGCCCTGCCCGCTGTCGTACTCCATTTCGTAGGCAAGGGTGATCTCGGCCGGGTTGACGTAGGCCTCGAAGGTTTCGATGGCCGAGCCGCTGTAGTCCGGCGCGGTGAAGGCCTGAATCTGCAGGCGTTCGAGCTGGCCGCGATCAGTCATGAGTGCTCCCCTGGCGCTGCGCGCCTCCCCGCCAGGCGGGGGATTTCGCGCTTGGGGCGGCCCGGCGCGCTCATGGCTCACGCTCCTGACGCAGGATTTCAAGCACCTGCTCGACGCATTCGGCGATCAGGGCCTGGCGCTCGGCGTCCGGCGCGGGGGGCGTGCCGACGCCGCCGGAGCTGGCGTTGCCGACTTCCACCGAGATCACGACTTCATCGACGATGATGGGCATGGCGGGCTCCGGTTCAGGATTTATCCACGGTGAAGTACTGGTAGGCCAGCTGCAGGCTCTCGACGACGATGGCGTTGTTGGTGGCGTTGAGGTCGGTCACGGCCCATTTGACGGGGTAGGCGCCCACCAAATGCCAGGTGATCAGCGGTTCGTGGTTTTCGTTGAGCAGCTTGACGTCGACATTCTTGGGCTTGATGTCGAGGTTTTCGATGCAGTCGCGGGTCCAGTCCCAGATCGCCGAGCTTTTGAGCAGGCCGCGCTTGAGGACGAGGTCGGGGTACTTGGCGCGCAGCGGGTAGCGCTGGATGAAGCGGTTCTCGCCGCCCTCCGGCACTTCTTCGGTGGCGACCTCGAAGCCGAGGCCGCCCACTTCGCTGAAGCGCACGTCGTCATCGACGGCGCGATCAAGGCCAAGGACTTCCACCTTGAAGTGAAATCCGACGGGCGGGGTGTACATGGCCGGGCCTCAGCCGATCACTCGTTCTGCACTTCCAGACCTTCGTGGGCCAGCTCGATGGACTCGATGGCCACCTCGTTGCCGCTGGCCTTGAGCTGCGGCCCCTCGACCTTGACCGGGAAGGCGTTGTGGATCTTCCAGACCATCACCGGCTCGTGGGCTTCGTTGAGCAGGCTGATGGTGAGGTCGCGCCGCTCTACGGTGTTGAGCTTGATCGTCGATAGCCACTTGAAGAAGTCGTTGTCGGACTTGATGACGCCGCGCTTGAGGGTGACGTTGCTGAACTTGCGCAGCCCCGGCATCTTGATCGACGAGTACTCGGGGAAGGAGCCATCGCGGTATTCGATGGCCTGGTTTTCCTGGGTCAGGCCGGTGACTTCGGAAAAACCAACGCGGGTGCCGCCCCACTGGACGGAGAAGTGGAAGACGGGCAAGGGATACTGGGCAGGCATGTCGGTTCCTTTCGGTGTCTGGTCACGGGCGGGCCGGCTTCACGCTTGGCGAAGGCCGCGGCCCGGCGGCGGGGTCAGGACGTCTGCAGCTTGTGATAGAACTTGAGGATGATGAATTCGGCCGGCCGCACCACGGCCATGCCGATCTCGACGTACATGCGCCCTTCGAGGATGTCCTGGCTGCTCATGGTGGTGCCCAGCCCGCAGCGCACGAAGAAGGCTTCCTTGGTGGTGGAGCCGGCCAGCGCGCCTTCGCGCCATTTCTGGGTGAGATAACTTTCGATCATCCCGCGCACCTTGACCCAGGTGTTGGCGTCGTTGGGCTCGAAGACCGCCCAGTAGGTGGATTTCTTGACGGACTCTTCCACCATGTTGAAGAAGCGCCGTACCGAGATGTAGCGCCATTCGTTGTCGTTGCCGGCCAGCGTGCGGGCGCCCCAGATCAGGGTGCCCTTGCCGACGAAGCTGCGGATGGCGTTGACCGACTTGCCGGCCACCGGGTCGATGTTGAGGTTGTCGGTGTCGTCGCTGTCGAAGTAATACGTGGGCTCGATGACGCCGGTGAGGCTGACGTTGGCCGGGGCTTTCCAGACGCCGCGCTGGTTATCCACGCGGGCGTACACGCCGGCCACCGCGCCGCAGGGTGGGCAGGCGGTGAGCAGGCCATTCACGCCGCGCAGGATGGCGCGGTAGGCGCTGAAGTTTTCGGTGAGGTAATCCTCGTGGTTGCTGCGCCAGGTGGCGGCTTCGGCGGTGAGCCGGTTGAGGGCGGTGCTGGCGGCGGCGAAGGTGGCATGCACGGTGGGCAGGGCCGCATCGAGCTGGGCGGCCAGCGGCGTGGCGGGCGCGGTGGGGATGGTGCCGGTGCCGGCATCCGGGTCGTTGGCGCCAAAAATATCGCCCCACGCGGCGGCGCTGGGCGCGGTGCCGATGCTCCACTGTTCGGTGTAGGTGCCCGCGGCGGCGGCGAGTTCTTTCTCGACGGCGATCATGCGGGTGTAGGCGGTTTTCAGCGAGCCGCTGATCTGGCTGGTGAGAAAGGCCGTGAGGCTGGGGTTGGTCAGCTTGGCTACTGCGGTGAGCAGCCCGTCGATGGCGTGGGCGAGGCCGGTGAGCGAGCCGAACAGGGCCTGGGCGGTGGCTTCGCTCTTGCCGCCCTGGTAGTCGGTGAGCAGCTTGTCCTGGTGGGCGGCAAGGCTGCGCTGCGGGCTGGCCAGCCCGGCAAGCGTGGTGGCGATGAGGGCGCTGTCGGCGATCACCGAATCAAGCAGGGCCATGCGGGCGTTGAGGCCGGCGTCGCCCGACAGGCTGGTGAGGCTGACCGGTGCGCCGCCCTTGAAGAGCTTGCCGGCCAGGTCGGCGTAACCGACGTTCTTGGGGTACTTGAGCTTGAGCCAGGGGGCGTAGGCCGCGCCGTATTTGAGGTTGTTGACGCCGTTCTTGCCGCGGAAGCTGGCGATGGCGGCGGCGTGGTCGGTTTTGTTGGTGTAGAGCGCGGTGTCGAGAATCGCCACCCGGTCGCCCAGCTTGCCGCATTGGTCGAGGGCTTCCATCTGCACGGCGGCCAGATCGTCGGCGCCGAGCGCCGCGGCGTCGGGCACGACCAGCATGGTGGGTTCATCCACGGTGGACACCCGGCGCAGCCCGGCGATGAGTTCGTCCTTGTCGGTGGCGGCGGTGTGCAGGCCCACCGAAACGATGTGGCAGGGGCCGCCGCCGTTGTCGAAGAACAGGCGCAGGCTGGTGTAGAGATACTTGGTGTTGCCGGCGCCGAGCTGGGCGTCGACAAAATTGCTGGCGTCGTCGAGATTGACGCGGGCTACGTCGAGCCGCGGGGCGCCGCCGAACAGGCCCTCGAATTCGAGCAGCGAGACGATGCGGGTCGGGACGTTTTTGAGGTCGCCATCGACCGCGCGGGTGGCCTTGGCGGTGTAGCCGACAAAGGCCGGAATGGCGGTTTCCACTTCCGCGACCGAAGGCGGAAACACCGAGATTTCTTCGACATACACGTCGGGCGTGCGGTAAGTGGGCATGGCGGATTCGCTCCTCTAAGGTCTATCTCAGGTGGACGACGAACTGGGCGTCTGTGCGTTCGGCGCCGGGTTGCGGCAGGTTGCCGATGAGCAGCTCGCCGTTGCGGTGCAATTCAAAGCCGTGGGGGCCGCGGGCACGGCGGGCGACGGCGGTTTCGGCTTCGAAAAGCACGATGCTGCGGGTGCCGCCGGCGTCGAGCAGGGCCGGTGAAAGCCGGCCGCTGCCAAAGGGGGGCAGCACGCGTTTGAAGGTGACGGGGGCGTCGCGGCCATCGTCGGCGGCGCCGGTGTCGAGGATCTCGATGCTGTTGAAATCGGCGTTGTTGGCGGGTTTGACCACGATGTAGTAGCGCAGCACGTCGCGGCGGGCGGCCAGGTGCAGTGTGAAGGCGTGGCCGTTGGCGACATGCCCGGCGCTGGCGGTGAGGGCCACAATGCCCCAGCAGCCGCTGGCGGCGAGGCCGGGCTCGATGAAGATCCGGCGGCGGGCGGTGCTGCTGTCGGCGGCGATTTCGGTAAGGATGTATTCGCCGGGGCTGAGGCCGGCGCTGAACGGCCAGCTGGCGTCGCTGCCGTCGAGCCGGCCGAGGGCCACCTGGGCCCCGGCGGGCGTGGTGACGCGCAGATCGAGCGGCCGGGCCGTGAGTTGCGGGGTGATGGCCGGTGCGAGGCCGCAGAGTTCGACGCCGCGGGGCAGGGCATCGAGGTTGTCGCGGGAGGCGTCGTTGCCGAACAGCGGCCGCTCGCTGGCGCCGATGGCGTAGGCCGCGGTGTACTGGGCAAACCACGGGCTGCGCGGCACGAGGCCGAAGATCAGCTGGCGCCCGGTGCATTCGCCGACAGGCTGGCCGCCGTCATCCACGGCAATCAGCACATGCAGCACGCCGTCCCGCTCGCGCAGCTGGGCGCGCATGTCGGTGAGGGCGGCGCGGGTGGCGGGCGGCACCACAAAGCTGAATTCGTCATACGCCCCACCGCGAAAATCATGGCGCACGGCCAGGCTGAACAGGCTGCGGTGGGTGGTGTTCATGTGCCCCTCGCGCGGATGTCGATGTGGCTGACGGGCGTGCCGGTGGCAAGGGGCTCGACATCCTGAATGAGCAGCATGCGCAGCCGATACACCACCGAGGGCAGGTGCTTGGCGCCCAGGCAGGCCCACATCTGGTTGGTCTGCTCGGGGCCGTAATTGACGAGTTCGAGGGTCAGGCGATCGAGGCCGGCGGGCATGGCGGGCTGCTCGGCCGGGGTGAACAGCGGATGGGCCTGAAAGTAGGCGAGCACGTAGGCCAGCAGGCGCAGGCCTTCGGTGTAAACGTCGAAACGGGCGGAAATCAGGATGACGAGGTTGATCGCCAGCGGCGGCGGCAGGCTGATGTCGCGCCCCTCGAGCATGACCCGGTCGGGCATCTGGGCGCGGGTGATGCGTTCTTCCTCGATCTGGAAAACCGTGAGGCAGAGGGAGTTTTTGGGGGCGACCCAGTTGCCCTTGTCATCGACGACGGGGCCGATGTCGAGTTCGCCAAAACCCGCGTCTATCCTGCGATGCAAATAATTGTTGAACGCGTCTTTCAGGAACTTCAGCGATACATCGATCATCAACGCCCCCCTGCGCTCGACCGGGAAAAATATGCCTCTTGTGTCGAAGGCAATTTAATCTTAGGTGTCAGTCCGGGGGCGGGCGATTAAATACTTGATGCGTTTTGCGTGGCGGCGAGAGCTTCAGGCTATGACAAGAGATATAGGTATGGGCGGCTGCGTTCAGCGGCTCAGGCGCCCGCCGCGCTTGCGGGTGCCGACTCCGGCCATGGCCGCGAGGCCGCTGCTGGCGTGGGCGTGGCAGATTGCGCAGGCCAGCGCGTCGGCGGCGTCGGACGAGGGGCTGGCGCTGAGCGTGAGCAGGCGTTCGACCATGTGGCAAACCTGCTCCTTGGCGGCCTTGCCGTGGCCGACCACCGCCTGCTTGACCTGCAACGCGGTGTATTCGGCCACCGGCAGGTCGCACGACACGGCGCCGCAGATCGCCGCGCCGCGCGCCTGGCCGAGGAGCAGCGTGGATTGCGGATTGACGTTCACGAAGACGATCTCGATGGCCACCTGGTCGGGCTTGTAGGTGGCGATCACCTCACGCACGCCGTCGAGGATGATCTTGAGGCGCTCCGGCAGGCTGCCTTCGCCGCTCTTGATGCAGCCGCTGGCCACGTAGCGCAACTGGCTGCCGAGGGTGTCGATGACGCCGAAGCCGGTTTTGCGCAGACCCGGGTCGATGCCGAGGATGCGCGTGGCAACGGTGGCGGAGGCGGCGTTAAGTTTCATTTGCGGGCCAGCCACACGCCGAACACGGTGATGGCCATGCCGGCCAGCGCCAGGCCGGTGAGGGTTTCGCCGAACACGCCCCAGGCGATGAGCGCCGTGGTGGGCGGCGTGAGGTAGAACAGGCTGGCCACGTTCACCGCGCTGCCGCTCCGGATCAGCAGGTTGAGCAGGCTGATGGCGCCCACCGACAGCACCAGCACCAGCCAGCCCAGCGCAAACACGAACTGCCCGCTCCAGGTGATGGCCATGGTTTCGGTCTGGCTGGCAACGAGGGCGCTGACGATGAGGCAGGGCACGAACTGGATCACCGAACCGGTGCGCAGATCAAAGGCCGGGCAAAAGCGTTTTTGATACAGCGTGCCGGCGGTGATGCCGACGAGGGCCACCAGCACCGGCGTGAGCATTGCGGTGAGCTCGGGCGCGCTGGCGGCCGCGGCGACCTTGTGGGAAACCACCAGCCCGACGCCGCCAAAGCCCAGCACCAGCCCGGCCCACTGGCGCGGCAGCACCTTTTCGCCCAGCAGCACGCCGGCGCCCAGCGCGGTGAGCAGCGGCTGCAGGCCGACCACCAGCGAGGCGATGCCCGCCGGCAGCCCGTGGCTGATGGCCATGAACACGCCGCCGAGATAGGTGGCGTGCACCAGCAGCCCGGTGACGCCGATGTGCAGCCACTGGCGCGGCGCGTGCGGCCACGGGGCGCGGGTGGCCAGCGCCACGCCGCCCATCACGGCAATCACCAGCAGGTAGCGGACGCACAGAAAGGTGACCGGCTCGGCATACGGCAGGCCGAACTTGGCGCCGATGAAACCGGTGCTCCACAAGAGCACGAAGAGAAAGGGGTAGAAGCGGGTCAAGGCGGGTTTTTCGGGGTGGGGTCGGCGCGGATGATACACGCCGCCTAAGGCCGCGGCGCCTTGGCGGGCGGGGTGAACCAGTGCGAGGGCGGCACCACTTTCTCGTTGGCCGGGTCGTCGATGTAGTGGGGCGACATGATCTGCACGCCGTATTCGTTGAACACATCCTGGATGTTGGCGTGGAGCCGGCTGAGGATGTCGGCCCGCGGGTTGGCGCCGGCGGGGGTGGCCTGGGCCACGAGGCAGTATTCAGGGTAGAAATCCGACAGAGCCGTCTGGAAAACCCGCGGGGCAGGGTCGGGCAGCACACCGGAGGTGCGCAGGGCCGCTTCGACGAGCATGGCCTCCACCTGCCGCCACGGGGTGTCGTAGCCGATGGTGACGGTGGTGTCGATCATGAAGCCGCGCCCGCTGGAGGTGCGCGAATAGTTGCGCGTGGCACTGCCCACGATCAGCGCGTTGGGCAGGGTGATTTCGGCCCCCCGGCCCGTGCGCAGGCGCGTGGTGAACAGGTTGATCGACACGATGGTGCCTTCGTGGTCGCCGATGCGCACGTATTCGCCGCTGCGCAGGGTGCGCGAATACATCAGGATCAGCCCGCTGGCGCCCTGCCCGACAATGCTCGATGCGCCCAGCGACACCATCAGGCCGATCAGCACCGACATGCCCTTGAACGCCTCGGTCTGGGCGCCGGGCAGGTAGGGGTAGGCCATCACCAGCGCAAAGATCCAGATCAGGATGTTGGCGATCTTGCGGGTGGGCTCCACGGTGTCCCGGTCCAGCCAGGCGGTTCCGGCCTCGCCAGTGGCCACGTGGTCGAAAAGCGGCTTGAGCAGGCCGACCACACTGCGTGCGATGAGAAAGGTGAGGCCGACGATGAGCAGGTCGGGCAGGGCGCCCAGGATGCCGCCGCCGATATGGGCCGCCACCCCGAGCAGGTAGCCGTTGAGCTGCTCGCCCCAGGCGCGGGTGTAGGGAAAGCGGGCCAGCACGAGGCCGAGCCAGGTGTTGGCCAGCAGCGCGAGCAGCAGCCAGTACACGGCATTGACCAGCCAGCCCAGCGCAGAAAGGATGCGTTCGCGGCGGATCAGCTCGGTGCCGGCCAGCTTGAGGCTGGCCGCGCGGCGGTCCACCTCCACCACAAGGCGCGCGCCCGCCCAGCCACGCAGACGGGCCAGGCCGAAGGCGAGGGCGAGAGCCACGCCGGTTTCGGCCAGCGCGAAGCCGAGGCCCTTGAGGAGCGCCTCGCTATCCCGGCTTTCGCGGGATTCGGCGATGACGATGCGCAGCCGGGCCAGCGTGGTGTCGGTGAGGGCCGCGAGGGTCTGGCCGGCTAGCTTGTCCGTGTCGTCCGGGCTCAGCACGAAGGCCATCTGGCCGCCAATGAGCACGATGTTGCCGAGATCGGTGGGCCTGACCGTGATCGTGTCGTCCCCGCGCTGGAGCAGTTCCGCCAGGTTGCGCTCGCCGCGGGCGGCCCGCTGCTGTGGCGTGGCCCCCAGCAGGTTGCCGCGAAAGCGCACCACGTGGCGGTTGAGGAGGGTCAGGTCGGCGCCGTCGTCGATGGCTTCGGACTGCGTCGTGGCGATTTTTTCCGGCCCGTCGGCCGCGACGGCCGGGCCCATGCCTGCGAGCGTGCAGATCAGGGCCAGCTGAAAAAACAGCCGCGCCAGAAAATCGGGTGAAAACCGGGAATGCCGCATCGTTGTCTCCATCGGCCGGACGGCCGCTCGCGGGCGCTACTCTGGCCCGGACGACGGCTTGTGTGCAAGGGGGGATGACGCTGTTCTGGTGTTGATGGCCGGGGCGATGCCGCGGGAGGCTGCCGGTGAGGCGCCGGAGCCTCTAACATTGACCCCTCGCGCCCGCCGGGCGCCGCCAAAGGAGGCTGCTGATGCGCTACTGGCTGATGAAATCCGAGCCGGCCGACTGCTCGATCGACGGTCTGGCCACGCGCCCCGGCCAGACCGTGCCCTGGTATGGCGTGCGCAATTACCAGGCGCGTAATTTCATGCGCGACGCGATGCAGGTGGGCGACGGCGTGCTGTTCTACCATTCCGGCTGCGCCGAGCCGGGCATTGCCGGCATTGCCCGGGTGGCCGCCAGTGCCTATCCGGACGCCACCCAGTTCGATCCGGCGAGCCCTTATTTCGATGCCAGGGCCACGCCGGAAGCGCCCCGCTGGCTGCATGTGGATGTGCAGTTCGTGAAGAAGACCCGTCTTGTGGGTTTGCCCGAGTTGCGCAGCCACCCGGAACTCGCGAACATGCGCGTCCTTGCCCGCGGCAACCGGCTGTCGATCACGCCGGTCGAACCGGCCGAGTGGCGCTTCATCGTCGGGCAACTGCTCGGCGCCAACGATCTGCAGGACTGGAAATGAATATTGCAAACGAGTGGCTGCTCGCCTACCTCGCCCTCGGGGTTTTCGTGGGCTTTTTTGCCGGCCTGCTCGGCGTTGGCGGCGGCGCCATCATGGTGCCGATGCTGACCACGCTTTTCGCCGCCCAGGGGTTTCCGAGGGAGCACCTGGTGCACGTGGCGCTGGGCACCTCGATGGCCGGCATCGTCATCACCTCGATCTCCAGCCTGCGCGCCCACCATGCTCACGGCGCGGTGCGCTGGGATATCGTCAAGGGCGTTGCGCCGGGCATCCTGGCCGGCACCTTTGCCGGCACTTTCGTCGCGTCGCGGGTGCCGACTGCGCCGCTGGCGGTGTTTTTCTCGTGCTTTACCGCCTACGTGGCGGTGCAGATGATCCTCAACGTCAAGCCCAAGCCCTCCCGCGAGCTGCCCGGCGTGCTGGGCCTGGCCGGTGTCGGGGCCGGCATCGGCGGTATCTCGGCGATGGTGGCGATTGGCGGCGGTTCGCTGTCGGTGCCTTTCATGACCTGGTGCAACGTGAAGATCCAGCACGCCATCGGCACCTCCGCAGCCATCGGCCTGCCCATCGCCGTGGCCGGCGCGCTGGGCTACCTGATCAACGGCTGGGGCACGCCCGATCTGCCGGAATTCACCGTCGGCTTCATCTACCTGCCGGCGCTGGTGCTGGTGAGCGCGATGTCCAGCCTTACCGCCCCGATCGGCGCCAGACTCGCCCACCGGCTGCCGGTGGCCGTGCTGAAAAAAGTGTTCGCCGGCGTGCTGATCGTGCTGTCGGCCAAGATGCTGCACACGCTGATGGCGGGGTAAAACCGGCCGTCGGATGCCACAAGGCCCCGGGTGTTCCGGGGCCTTGTGCGTTTACCGCCCCTTGAACACCGGGGTGCGCTTGGCCAGAAAGGCATCGAGACCTTCCTGGTAATCGTCGGTGGCCAGAAAATCGAAGGCGGCGCGCTTTTCTTCCAGGGACAGCGGCGTGCCCCGGGTGAGCCGATGCACCCACTGCTTGTGCCAGCGGGCCACCAGCGGGGCGCCCTTGAGAATGCGGGCAGCGGTGGCGAGGGCTTCGTGCTCGACTTCCTCGTCGTCGACCACGCGGGTCAGCAGCCCCTTGGCGAGGGCTTCGCGGGCGACGAGGATGCGTCCTTCGAGCAATATTTCCAGCAGCACCGCCGGGCCCACCAGTTCGAGCAGGCCGGCCATTTCGCCCGGATACATCGAAAATCCCAGCTTGTTGATCGGCGCGCCGAAGCGGCTCGATTCGCCTGCGATGCGGATGTCGCAGCAGCCGGCAATCTCCAGCCCGCCGCCGATGCAGGCGCCCTGGATCATCGCGATGGTGGGCACCGGGCAGGCGCGCACCGCGTCGAGGGCGGCGGCGACCAGGCCTTCGTGATAGTGCAGGGCGTCGTCGACGGTGGCGCGCACGGTGATGAATTCCTCGATGTCGCCACCGGCCGCGAAGGCCTTGTCGCCTGCGCCGCGCAGCAGCACGCAGCGCAGATCGGGGTTGGCGTTGAGGGTGCGCATGTGGCGCTCGAGGGCGCGCCACATGTCGGCGTCCACGGCGTTGAGCTTGGCGGGGTTGGAGAGCGTCAGGGTGGCGACGCCTGCGTCCTGGCTGAAGAGGATTTCACCGGGCATTTTCGAGGGGGCTTCCGTTGAAGGGCGGGGGACTGAAGCAGGATTGTTGCGCTGCAAAAAAATCCGTACGTGTTGGTATGGAGTCTTATATATGTTATATCATCCGGTTGGGCGTTGTACTGGCGCGGCTTCGCCCTGCGTTTTACCTATAAAGACGACCAACCGGGTCGTTGCCAAAAATACCAACAGGCAGATCGCGCCGCATCCACTGACTTTCTCAAGGGAGGGAAATCATGTCGAGCTCTTCGTCTCAGATTGCGGTTTACGCACGCATCAGGCGCAATCCCCGCTTCACCGAACTGGTCGCCAAGCGACAGGGCTTTGCAACCCTGCTGTCGGTGATTGTTCTGGTGATCTTCTATGGCTTCTTCATGGTGGTGGCCTTCAACCCCAGCGTGATCGGCAAACGCCTCTCCGAAGGCTCCTACCTCACCGTGGGGATCGCCGCCGAGTTGTTCATGTTCATCTTTTTCTGGCTGCTGACCGCTTTCTACGTGAAGCGCGCCAACGGCGAGTTCGATGCCATGACCACGGAGATCATCCGCGACGCATCCAAGGAGGTTAAGTAATGCTGGCCCGTCTGAATCTTGCACTGCTGGCGCTCCTGGCCCCGGCTCTCGCTGTTGCCGGTGATGCAATCTCCGCCACCGAAAAGCAGCCGCTCAACCTGCACGCCATCGGCATGTTCGTGCTGTTCGTCTCGATGACGCTCGGCATCACCTACTGGGCGGCCGGCCGCACCAAATCCACCGCCGACTTCTACACCGCCGGCGGCGGCATCACCGGCTTCCAGAACGGCCTGGCGATTGCCGGTGACTACATGTCGGCCGCCACGCTGCTGGGTCTGACCGCACTGGTCTACACCAAGGGCGTCGATGGCTACATCTACATGATCGCCTTCTTCGCCGGCTGGCCCATCATCCTGTTCCTGATGGCCGAACGCCTGCGCAACCTGGGCAAGTTCACCTTCGCCGACATCACCTCCTACCGGCTCAACCAGAACCGGGTGCGCACCATGGCGGCAGTGTCGTCGCTCACCGTGGTGTGTTTCTATCTGGTGGCCCAGATGGTCGGTGCCGGTCAGCTGATCAAGCTGCTGTTCGGTCTCGACTACAACATCGCCCTGTTCGTGGTTGGCGCGCTGATGATGGTCTACGTCACCTTCGGCGGCATGGTTGCCACCACCTGGGTGCAGATCATCAAGGCCTGCATGCTGCTGGTGGGCGGTACGCTGGTGGCCATCCTGGCCATGTCCCAGTTCGACTTCAGCTTCGACAAGATGATGGGGCAGGCGGTGTCGCTGCACAGCCTGGGTGAGAAGCTGCTGTTCCCGGGTACCCTGATTCCGGATCCGATCACCGCGCTGTCGCTGGGCCTTGGCCTGATGTTCGGTACGGCCGGCCTGCCGCACATCCTGATGCGCTTCTTCACGGTGACCAACGCCAAGGAAGCCCGCAAGTCGGTGCTCTACGCATCCGGTTTCGTGGCCTACTTCTTCAACGTGATCCTGCTGATGGGCTTTGCGGCCATCATCATCGTCGGCCAGAACCCCGAGTTCTTCGAAGGTGGCCAGGTCGGCGGCAAGATCATCGGCGGTGGCAACATGATCGCCATGCACCTGGCCAAGGCCGTGGGCGGCAACCTGCTGCTGGGCTTCCTGTCGGCGGTGGCGTTTGCGACCATCCTGGCCGTGGTGTCCGGTCTGGCGCTGGCCGGTGCGGCTGCCATTTCCCACGACATCTATGCCCGCGTGATCCGCAAGGGCAAGTCCACCGAGACCGAAGAGCTGCGCGTGTCCCGTTTCGCCTCCGTGGGCCTCGGCCTCGTGGCGATCGTGCTGGGCATCGCCTTCGAGAAGATGAACGTGGCCTTCATGGTTGCGCTGGCCTTCGGTATCGCGGCTTCGGCCAACTTCCCGGTGCTGATCCTCTCCATGTACTGGAAGGGCCTGACCACCCGCGGCGCCATTATCGGCGGCTATTCGGGCCTGATTGCGGCAGTGCTGCTGGTGGTGCTCTCCAAGTCGGTGTGGGTGACGGTGCTGGGTAACGCCCAGGCGATCTTCCCGTACGACCAGCCGGCCCTGTTCTCCATGCCGCTGGCCTTCCTGCTGACCTACATCTTCTCGAAGCTGGACAACAGCGCCGAGGGGAATGCCGAACGCGCCATGTTCGACGATCAGTACGTTCGTGCGCAAACCGGTTTCGGCGCTTCCGAAGCCAGCTCGCACTAATCCCCATGCGCCCGAAAGGGCGCGCAGGGCTGAAGGAAAAACCCCCGACGGGCTGGCCCGGTCGGGGGTTTTTGTTGGCGCGAGGCTTTGCCCCGCCAGCATCGGCTCGCCCCGCGGCTGGCGGGGCAGGCCGCGGTGTCAGAACGGCATTTGCGTCAGCGGGGTGTGGCGCATGTGAAGGCGCTGGCCGAGGCTGGCCATGTGGTCGCTTTCGCGGCCGAGGATCGCCTTGGACATGGGCAGGAAGCTGTCTTCCTCATACTTTGCATGGGCCTGGTAGTTGGTGACCAGTTGCTCCAGCGCCGCAAGGTCCACGTCCGCATGGCCGCCGGTGGCGACTGCGCTGAGTTCGGGTTCGAGCTTGAGCCACACGGCCTCAAGGTGCCGGTGCTCGCGCACGAGGCGGTCGACGATGGCCTGCACCTTGTTGCGCTCTTCGCCTTCGCTGGCGTTTCTCAGTACGGAGGGGAACAGCTCGCGCTCTTCCTCGTTGTGGTGCTCGAAAACCGCGCTTCTGAAGAAACGCACGGCCTCGGCTGCGATCTTGCGAGCCTGCATCGCCGGTGCGAGCAGGGCGGGCAGCGTGTCGAGTTCCTTCAGGTGGGAAACGATGCCGGCGTGGCATTCCGAAAAACTTTCGATGGGATTGGTTTCGATGTTGTCGTCGATCGAGCTCATGGGGTTCTCCTTGGCATGGTTGGGGTTGTTGGAGCGACGTTGCGCTCCTTGCTCAAGCAAGCCAAGCTTATGTCACGCGAGGTGCCGGGGGTTTGAGCAAGCTCAAGTCGGAGCACCCGGATCGACTAGGGAAAACCCTTGTGCCGTCTCGGCTGAAGGCCGATGGCGGCGCGGTTCCGGTCAGGCCGTGGCCTCTCTCCGGGCCGCGATTTTGGCCAGTGCCCGGCGGCCGCTGGAGATGTGTTCGCGCATCGCCTGCTCGATACCGGCAGCGTCGCGGCGGCCAAGGGCTTCGAGGATTTCACGGTGCTCGGCGAGGGATTGCTTCAGTCGTCCGTCGCTGAACAGCGAGTGGTGGCGCGACAGCTTGATGACCTTGCGCAGGTCGGTGATCGCCTGACTCAGCCAGCGGTTGTCGGCGATCAGCTGCATTTCCTGGTGGAAAGCCTGGTTGGCCTCGAAGTAGCCGTCGATATCGTCGGCCGCCGCGGCCCGCTCGAGATCGTTGTGGATGGAAGTCAGGCGGGCCAGGTCGCCATCGGTGGCCTTGCGGGCCGTGTCGGCGGCGCACTGGCCTTCGAGCAGGGCCATGACGGTGAAGATTTCGTCCAGGTCGCGCTCGGAAATCTCCGTCACGTAACAGCCGCGCCGCGGCTTGAGGGTGACCAGACCTTCCGAGGCGAGCACCTTGAGCGCTTCCCGCAGGGGGGTGCGGGAGATGCCGTAGTCAGCCGCCAGGGCCTGCTCGTCCACCCAGGTTCCGGGCTGCAGCTCATGGGAAAAGATGCGCTGGCGCAGGCGTTCCGCGACTTCCTGGTAAAGGGCGACAGGGGCGATGCGGCCGGCGTTCATGGGCGGATCTGAAAGGAAAGTGGACAAGGTTGATTTGGCTATTGCATCCATAATTATGGATAAAGTATTATCCCGCGGATAGCAAGTCAAGTTCCTGCGCAGGAAGTAAACCTTGTCAGGGCACGGGGGCTTTTGCCACCCATGCCCAAAAAGAACAGAGGGAGGGAGAAAACTGCCCTGCGCAGGGCACGGCAGCCGGTCGTGGCCAGGGGTCACGACCGGTACTGGCGTCACTTATTACCAAAGGCCGCATAACGGCCGGTTACCGAGGGTAGAAACATGGCGAACAAGAACGAACCGACCTTCCCCCAACCCGATCTGGGCGTCTGGAACAAGGCTGCCGCCAAGTCGGCTCCCGAAGGCGATGTCGCCAAGCTCAACTGGGTGACGCCTGAAGGCATCACCGTCAAGCCGCTGTATACCGCGGCCGACCTCGAAGGTCTCAAGTACACCAACACCCTGCCCGGCTTCGAGCCCTTCCTGCGCGGGCCGCAGGCCACGATGTACGCGGCGCGCCCCTGGACGATCCGTCAGTACGCCGGTTTCTCCACCGCTGAAGAATCCAACGCCTTCTACCGCAAGGCGCTGGCCGCCGGCGGTCAGGGCGTGTCGGTGGCCTTCGATCTGGCAACCCACCGCGGCTACGATTCCGACAATCCCCGCGTGGTCGGTGACGTCGGCAAGGCCGGCGTGGCCATCGATTCCGTCGAGGACATGAAGATCCTCTTCAACCAGATTCCCCTCGACAAGATTTCCGTGTCGATGACGATGAACGGCGCCGTGCTGCCGATCCTCGCCGGCTACATCGTCGCTGCCGAAGAGCAGGGCGTCAGCCAGGACAAGCTGTCCGGGACCATCCAGAACGACATCCTCAAGGAGTTCATGGTCCGCAACACCTACATCTACCCGCCGACGCCGTCGATGAAGATCATCGCCGACATCTTCAACTACACGTCGTCGTACATGCCGAAGTTCAACTCGATCTCGATTTCGGGTTATCACATCCAGGAAGCGGGCGCGAACCAAGCCATCGAACTGGCCTTCACGCTGGCTGACGGCGTCGAATACGTGCGCACCGGCATCAAGTCGGGCATGGATGTCGATACCTTCGCCGGTCGCCTGTCCTTCTTCTGGGCGGTGGGCATGAACTTCTACCTCGAGATCGCCAAGATGCGCGCCGCGCGCATGCTGTGGTGGCGCCTCATGAAGCAGTTCGAGCCGAAGAGCCAGAAGTCGATGATGCTGCGTACCCACAGCCAGACCTCCGGCTGGTCGCTGACCGAGCAGGACCCGTACAACAACGTGGTGCGCACCACCATCGAGGCCATGGCGGCGGTGTTCGGCGGCACGCAATCGCTGCACACCAACGCGTTCGACGAGGCCATCGCGCTGCCCACCGAGTTCAGCTCGCGCATCGCGCGCAACACCCAGCTCATCATCCAGGAAGAGACGCACATCACCAACGTGGTCGACCCCTGGGCCGGCAGCTACATGATGGAGAAGCTCACGCAGGACATGGCCGATGCCGCCTGGGCGATCATCGAGGAAGTCGATGCGATGGGCGGCATGGTCAAGGCGGTCGACTCCGGCTGGGCCAAGCTGAAGATCGAGGCCAGCGCCGCCGAGAAGCAGGCGCGCATCGACTCCGGCAAGGACGTCATCGTCGGCGTCAATAAGTACAAGCTCGACAAGCAGGATCCCATCGACATCCTCGACATCGACAACCACGTCGTGCGCGAAGCCCAGATCGAACGCCTGGCCCGTATCCGCGCCACCCGCGATCAGGCGGCGGTCGATGCCGCGCTGGCTGCGCTCACCGCCTGCGCCAAGGGCGGCGAAGGCAACCTGCTCGACCTGGCCGTCAAGGCCGTGCGCCTGCGTGCCACCGTGGGTGAAATCTCCGACGCGCTGGAAGTCGTGTTCGGCCGCTACCGCGCCAACCCGCAGGCCGTTACCGGCATCTACAACTCGGTGGTCGAAGGCGACCAGGACTGGCAGGCCCTCAAGGCCGACATCGAAGCCTTCGTGGCCGAAGAGGGCCGTCGGCCGCGCATCATGATCGCCAAGCTCGGCCAGGACGGTCACGACCGGGGTTCCAAGGTGGTGGCTTCGGCCTTCGCCGACCTCGGCTTCGACATCGACATCGGCCCGCTCTTCCAGACCCCTGAAGAAGCCGCGCGTCATGCCGTCGAGAACGACGTCCATGCCGTGGGCTGTTCAAGCCTCGCCGCGGGTCACAAGACGCTGGTTCCGGCCATCATCAAGGCGCTCAAGGACCAGGGCGCCGACGACATTATCACCTTCGTCGGCGGCGTGATTCCGGCCCAGGACTACGACGCCCTCTACGCCGCCGGCGCCAAAGGGATCTTCGGACCGGGCACCCCGATCCAGACCTCGGCCCGCGAAGTGCTCAAACAGATCCGCGCCGCCCGCAAGGCGTAAGCGGAAACCGTTGAGGACAGGCGCGCCGGCTCTGGTCGGCGCGCACGCCATTCATGACTTCCATGAACACTCCTGCCGAATTTCCGCAACGGGACGCCCTCGACCAGGCGCTGGTCGATGGCGTGCTCACGCATCAGCTGCGTCCGCTCGCCAAGACCATCACGCTGATCGAGTCCCAGCGGACGGACCACAAGCAGCGCGCGCGCAGCGTGCTCGAAGGCCTGCTGCCGCACACCGGCAAGTCGATGCGGGTGGGGATATCCGGAGTGCCGGGGGTGGGCAAATCCACCTTCATCGAGGCGCTGGGTCTTTACCTCATCGAGCAGGGCCACAAGGTGGCCGTGCTGGCGGTGGATCCGTCGTCCAGCGTCACCG
Organism: Zoogloea sp.; assembly: GCF_030157465.1. GTDB lineage: Bacteria > Pseudomonadota > Gammaproteobacteria > Burkholderiales > Rhodocyclaceae > Zoogloea. The sequence continues at coordinate 111,857 of NZ_JAOAUU010000058.1, read as the reverse complement.
GCGGCTCGATCCTCGGTGACAAGACGCGCATGGAGCTGCTGTCGCAGAACACCGCCGCCTTCATTCGCCCGAGCCCGTCTGCCGGCAGTCTCGGCGGCGTCGCCGAGAAAACCCGCGAGGCCATGCTGGTCTGCGAAGCGGCGGGCTTCGATGTGATCATCGTCGAGACGGTGGGCGTCGGCCAGTCGGAAATCGCCGTGGCCGGCATGACCGACATCTTCTGCCTGCTCCAGCTCCCCAACGCCGGCGACGACCTGCAGGCGATCAAGAAGGGGATCATGGAAATCGCCGATCTGATCGTCGTCAACAAGGCCGACATCAATCCCCAGGCCGCCAACGTTGCCCGCTCGCAGATCAAGAGCGCGCTGGGCATGTTGCGTCACACCTCGCCCCACTGGACGCCGCCGGTTCTGATGATGTCGGCGTTGCAAAAGCAGGGCATCGCCGAATTCTGGAATACCATTATGAGTTACCGCGAGGCGATGCAGGCCAGCGGTGAATTCGACGCCCGCCGCCGTCACCAGGCGCGGGCCTGGATGTGGGAACTGATCGACCAGGGTCTCCGGGCCCGGTTCGCGGATCACGCCCGGGTGCAGCAGGATCTGCCCGGTTTGCAGGCAGCCGTCGAGGCTGGCCAGACGACGCCTTCGGCAGCTGCAGCACGGCTGCTCGGCCATCTGGGCTGAAATAACAATTCGGATTATTGACTGGAGGCTGTAAATGCACGACATCATCCACCAGCTGGAAGAAAAGCGCGAAGCGGCCCGCCTTGGTGGCGGACAGAAGCGTATCGACAGCCAGCACAAGAAGGGCAAACTGACGGCTCGTGAACGCATCGAGTTGCTGCTCGATCCCGACTCCTTCGAAGAGTGGGACATGTTCAAGGAGCACCGCTGCGTCGACTTCGGCATGAACGAAGCCGAAAAGACCCCGGGTGACGGTGTTGTCGTCGGCTACGGCACCATCAATGGTCGCCTGGTCTTCGTGTTCAGCCAGGATTTCACCGTGTTCGGCGGCTCGCTGTCCGAAACCCACGCCGAGAAGATCTGCAAGGTCATGGACCAGGCGATGAAGGTTGGCGCCCCGGTGATCGGCCTCAACGACTCGGGCGGCGCGCGTATCCAGGAAGGCGTGGCCTCCCTCGGCGGCTATGCCGACGTGTTCCAGCGCAACGTGATGGCCTCCGGCGTCGTGCCGCAGATCTCCATGATCATGGGCCCCTGTGCCGGTGGCGCCGTGTATTCCCCGTCAATGACCGACTTCATCTTCATGGTGAAGGACTCGTCCTACATGTTCGTGACCGGTCCGGAAGTGGTCAAGACCGTGACCCACGAAGACGTGACCGCCGAAGAGCTGGGCGGTGCGGTAACCCACACCACCAAGTCCGGTGTTGCCGACCTGGCTTTCGAGAACGACGTCGAAGCCCTGTCGATGCTGCGCCGCTTCATGAACTTCCTGCCGGCCAACAACCGCGAGAAGCCGCCGGTCACACCGACCAACGATCCGGCCGACCGTATGGACTATTCGCTCGACACCCTGGTGCCGGACAATGCCAACAAGCCGTACGACATGAAGGAATTGCTGGTCAAGGTTGTCGATGATAACGACTTCTTCGAACTGCAGGCCGATTACGCCAAGAACATCATCATCGGCTTCGGCCGCGTCGACGGCCATCCGGTCGGCATCGTCGCCAACCAGCCGCTGGTGCTGGCCGGCTGCCTGGACATCAAGAGCAGCATCAAGGCGGCGCGCTTCGTGCGCTTCTGCGATGCGTTCAACATCCCGGTGCTGACCTTCGTCGACGTGCCCGGCTTCATGCCCGGCACCAGCCAGGAGTACGGCGGCATCATCAAGCACGGCGCCAAGCTGCTGTACGCGTATGCCGAGTGCACCGTGCCGAAGGTGACCGTGATCACCCGCAAGGCCTACGGCGGCGCGTATGACGTGATGAGCTCCAAGCACCTGCGCGGCGACGTCAACCTCGCCTGGCCGTCGGCCGAAATCGCGGTGATGGGCCCGAAGGGCGCCGTGGAAATCATCTTCCGCGAAGAAAAGAACGACCCGGCCAAGCTGGCCGAGCGCGAAGCCGAGTACAAGCAGAAATTCGCCAACCCGTTCGTTGCAGGGGCTCGCGGCTTCATCGACGACGTGATCATGCCGCACGCCACCCGCAAGCGCATTGCCCGCTCGCTGGCCATGCTCAAGGACAAGCAGCTCGACAACCCGTGGCGCAAGCACGGCAACATTCCGCTGTGATCGCCGAGGACGCCAAGACATGTTTACCAAGATCCTGATTGCAAACCGCGGCGAAATCGCCTGCCGCGTCATCAAGACTGCCCGCAAGATGGGCATCGCCACTGTCGCCGTCTATTCCGAGGCCGACAAGGACGCCCTGTTCGTGGACCTCGCCGACGAAGCCGTCTGCATCGGTCCGGCGGCCTCCAAGGAATCCTACCTGGTCGCCGACAAGATCATCGCCGCCTGCAAACAGACCGGCGCGCAGGCTGTCCACCCCGGCTATGGCTTCCTTTCGGAGAACGCCGAGTTCTCCCGCCGCCTCGAAGAAGAAGGCATCAAGTTCATCGGGCCCAAGCACTACTCCATCGCCAAGATGGGTGACAAGATCGAGTCCAAGAAGCTCGCCATCGCCGCCGAGGTCAACACCATTCCGGGCTACAACGATGCCATCGCCGGTCCGGACGAAGCCGTCAAGATCGCCCAGGGCATCGGCTATCCGGTGATGATCAAGGCCTCCGCCGGCGGCGGCGGCAAGGGTCTGCGGGTTGCCTACAACGACGCCGAAGCGCACGAAGGTTTCTCTTCCTGCGTCAATGAAGCGCGCAACTCCTTCGGTGATGACCGCGTCTTCATCGAAAAGTACGTGCTCGAGCCGCGCCACATCGAAATCCAGGTGCTCGGCGACAGCCACGGTAACTATGTGTACCTGAACGAGCGCGATTGCTCCATCCAGCGTCGTCACCAGAAGGTCATCGAAGAGGCGCCGAGCCCCTTCGTTGATCCGGAAATGCGCAAGGCGATGGGCGAGCAGGCTGTGGCCCTGGCCCGTGCCGTGAATTACGAATCGGCCGGTACGGTCGAGTTCGTCGTTTCCGGCGCGACCAAGGAGTTCTACTTCCTGGAAATGAACACCCGCCTGCAGGTGGAACATCCGGTCACCGAGTTGATCACCGGTCTCGATCTCGTCGAACAGATGATCCGCGTCGCCTACGGCGAAAAGCTGCCGCTCAGCCAGGCCGACGTGCAGATCAACGGCTGGGCGATGGAATGCCGGATCAACGCCGAAGACCCGTTCCGCGGCTTCCTCCCTTCCACCGGTCGTCTGGTCAAGTTCCAGCCGCCGGCAGAGATTCCGGGCCAGGTTCGCGTCGACACCGGCGTGTACGATGGCGGCGAGATCTCGATGTTCTACGACTCGATGATCGCCAAGCTGATCGTCCACGGCGCTACCCGCGAGCAGGCCATCGCCCGCATGCGCGACGCCCTCAACGGCTTCGTGATCCGCGGCATCTCCTCGAACATCCCCTTCCAGGCCGCGCTGATGCAGCACCCGGTTTTCCATTCCGGCATCTTTGACACCGGTTTCATCCCCAAGCACTACCCGACGGGTTTCGACGCCTCGATGGTGCCGCACGACGATCCGGCGCTGCTGGTTTCGGTGGCGGCCTACGTCTATCGTGCCTTCACCGACCGTTCGGCCTCCATTTCCGGACAGCTGCAGGGCCATGAGCGCCTTGTCAGCGACAACTGGATGGTCATCCGCCTCAACAAGGACGGCAACGAGCACCACCCGGTGATCGCCAAGCCCATCCCCGGCGGCTACCACGTCGAGTACAAGGGCAAGGCCTACGAGCTCAAGTCCGATTGGAAGCTCGGCGAGTCCCTGTTCAACGGCACCTGCAATGGCGAGCCTTTCACCCTCCAAGTGGAGCGTCACAAGACCAAGTACAGCCTGTTCCACTGGGGCACCCGCGCTGACTTCATGGTGATGAGCGCCCGTGCTGCCGAACTGCTGGCACTGATGCCCGAAAAGCTGCCGCCCGACCTCTCCAAGTTCCTGCTCTCCCCGATGCCGGGCCTGCTGCGCGAAGTGGCCGTGAAGGTGGGTCAGGACGTGAAGGCCGGCGAGAAGCTGGCGGTGATCGAAGCCATGAAGATGGAGAACATCCTCAAGGCCGAGCAGGATTGCAAGGTCAAGAAGGTGCTCGGCGTTGCCGGCCAGAGTCTGGCGGTGGACGAAATCATCATCGAGTTCGAATAAGCAACACAGGGGCCACGCCGCGCATTCTCCTGCGCGGTGTGGCCTGAACGGTTCGTTCGATGGGGAGGGAGATCCGTCTTTCGGGGCGGGTTCCTGTCGAGGGAGTGGGGTCGTCCTTGGACGGCCCCTTTTTTTGGCCGCCGCATCCCGCTGTTGCTGCAGACGTCGAAGGATTCGCGAGACTTCGTTCAACGCTTCACGGGCTTTGCGCGTTGTTTATCGCAGAATCATCCCAACCACCTGGAGAATCCAAACCGTGTCACCGCTGCTCATCGTCAAGCTTGGCGACTTTATCCCCGACCTCGTGACCCACCGGGGCGATTTCGAAAGCTGGATCTCTGCCGGCCTTGGCAATGTGCGGGTGCGGGTTGTGGACCCGCGCCGCGGCGAAGCGCTGCCCCTGCCGGGCGAAGTGGCCGGGGTTGTCGTGACGGGGTCGCATTCGATGGTGACCGATAAGGAGGAGTGGAGCGAAACCACGGCCCGCTGGCTGGCCGGACGGGTTGCCGAAGGCGTGCCGGTGCTGGGCATCTGTTACGGCCACCAGCTCCTGGCCCATGCGCTGGGCGGCGAGGCGGCCTGGCATCCGGGCGGCATCGAGATCGGCACGGTCACCCTGCGCAAGTCGGATGCCGCGCGGCACGACCCGCTTTTCGCCGACCTGCCGGAGTGTTTCCCGGCCCACGTGGTTCATCGCCAGACCGCGAGGCGTTTGCCGCCGGGCGCCGAATGCCTGGCATCCAGCGACTTCGAGCCGCACCACGCCTTTCGCGTCGGCGAAGCCGCCTGGGGCGTGCAGTTCCATCCTGAATTCGACACCGTCGCGATGCGCGGCTACATCGACCAGCTGGCCGATCCGCTGCGTCAGGGCGGCGCCGATCCCGAGAAGCTCGCTGCCGCCGTCACCGAAACCGAAGCGGCCACCAGCCTGTTGCGACGCTTCGCACGCTTTGTGGCCGCGCGTTCAATGCAGCCGGAAATCCTGTAGCGGCGAAGTTCTTGGCCCTCAGCCGTAGCGTCGCGCGGCCTCCACGGCGAGGCCGGCGCCGATGCTGCCAAACAGGTCACCTTCCACGCTGCGCGCGTGCGGCAACTCGGCGGCGATGCGTGCCCGTAGCTGCGGCACGCCGCTGGCTCCACCCGTGAAGTAGACGGTATCCACCTGTTCGCGGGCCAGCCCGGCCTGGTCGAGCAGCTCGCTGACCGTTGCCGCGACCCGTTCCACCAGGCTGCGGGTGGCGAGCGTGAAGGCCTCGAAGGTGATGTCGTGGAAGAGTCCGGGTTCGAGGCGATCAAGGTGCAGGCGCGTGCTCGGCTCAGTGGACAGGTCGATTTTTGCCTGCTCGACCTGCAGCGCCATCCAGTGCCCTTCGCGCTGCCCGATCAGGCGGGCCAGGCGATCCAGCTCGCGGCGTGCAGCGGCGTCGCGGTAAATGCTCTGAAAATCGGCAAACGCCTGCCGCGTGTAGGCAAAGTTGATGGTGTGCCAGGTCGCCAGCTGGAAGAACAGGCCGGACGGCACCTCGGCGCCGCTCTTCATCAGGCCCTTGTAGCCCAGCAGCGGCATCACGCATTCGAGACTCAGCGCCCGGTCGAAATCCGTGCCGCCCACGTGCAGGCCGGCGTTGCCGAGCAGATCGCTGGTGCGATCCACGTGTCGGGCCCGTTCCGGCGACAGGCGCACCAGCGAAAAGTCCGCGGTGCCGCCGCCAATGTCGGCGATCAGCACCAGTTCTTCCCGGGTCAGCGAGGCTTCGTAGTGCAGCGCGGCGCCGATGGGTTCGAACTGGAAGCTGACGTCCCTGAAACCCACCTGCCGCGCGATGGCCTCCAGGGTGTCCTGGGCCCGCTGGTCGGCTACCGGGTTGTCGTCGACGAAATACACCGGCCGGCCAAACACCGCCTGCTCGAAGCTCCGCTCGGCCTGCGCTTCGGCGCGCCGTTTCAGTTCGCCGATGAAGCTCGCCAGCAGATCCTTGAAGGGCAGGGCCCGGCCGCCCACTTCGGTGCTGCTGTCCATCAGGCTGCTGCCGAGCAGGCTTTTGAGGGCCCGCATGAGCCGGCCTTCGTATCCTTCCAGGTATTCCAGCAGCGCATCGCGCCCGTAGTGGGTGCTTTCCTCGTCGGCGTTGAAGAACACCGCCGAGGGCAAGGTCGGCTTGCCGTCTTCGAGGGGCAGCAGTGTGGGCGCGCCCGGCCGCAGCCAGCCGACGGTGGAGTTGGAGGTGCCGAAGTCGATACCGCAGGCGCGGGCGGGAGTAGGGCTCATGGGCGTTGCAAAAATGGCCGGGGGGCGAATCCTACGCCACTTGGAGCCTGGCGAAAATGGACAAAGAGGCGGTGCCTCACCCCTTCTTCAGCAAGCCCCCCAGCGCCGCGAACGGTGAGTGCGTCGCGGCCTTGCCCGGCTGTTTGGCCGAGACGTTTCCCTGTGTGGCTTCGAGCTGGCGCTGGTGCTCGTTGTCGTGGCAGTAGAGGCACAGGAGTTCCCAGTTGCTGCCGTCGGGCGGGTTGTTGTCGTGGTTGTGGTCGCGGTGATGCACGGTGAGTTCGCGCAGGTTGGCGGTGGTGAACTCGCGGGTGCAGCGGCCACAGATCCATGGGTAGATCTTGAGGGCTTTTTCGCGGTAGCCCTCGGCGCGCTTGTCTGCGGCTTGGCGGGCTTCGAGGACGAGACGGTCGAGTTTTTCGCTCATGGGGTGGTTCCGGGCAGGCGTTGGGCGAGGTCGGCAAGGGCGGCTTCGACGACGTCGGCAGCGCGCATCAGGGTGGTTTCGTCGATGATCAGCGGCGGAGCGAAGCGCAGCACGCTGTCGTGGGTATCCTTGGTCATCAGGCCACGGGCGAGCAGCCACTCGGCGGCGGTGCGTGCGTTGACTCGGCGGGTGTCGAGTTCCATGCCGATCAGGAGGCCGCGTCCGCGCACTTCGACGATCAGCGGGTTCTTGATGGCCTGCAGGCGGGCGAGGAAGGCTGCGCCGAGGCGTGCCGAGCGCTCGGCGAGCTTCTCGTCGGCCAGAAGGGCCAGGGCTTCTGCTGCCACGGCCGCCGCCAGCGGGTTGCCGCCGAAGGTGGAGCCGTGGTCGCCGGGCTTGAAGACCTGCATCAGCGCGTCGTTGGCGAGGAAGGCCGATACCGGCAGCAGGCCGCCGCCCAGCGCCTTGCCCAGGATGACGCCGTCCGGGCGCACGCCGTCGTGTTCGCAGGCGAGCAGCTTGCCGGTGCGGCCGAGGCCGGTCTGAACTTCGTCGGCGATCAGGAGCACGTTGTGCTTGTGGCAGATTGCGGCGCAGCGGGCCAGCCAGCCGGCCGGCGGAATGTTGATGCCGCCTTCGCCCTGGATGGGCTCGAACAGGAAGGCCGCGGTGTGCGGGGTGATGGCGGCCTCGAGGGCGTCGGCGTCGCCGTAGGGAATGGTGCGAAAGCCCGCGCCGAAGGGGCCGAAGCCGTCGCGGTACTGGGCTTCGGACGAGAAGCCGATGACGGTGGTGGTGCGGCCGTGGAAGTTGTTGGCGCAGACGATGATCTCGGCCTGGCCTTCGGGCACGCCCTTGATCTTGTGGCCCCATTTGCGGGCGGCCTTGATGGCGGTTTCGACGGCTTCGACGCCGGTATTGACCGGCAGCGCCCGGTCGTAGCCGAGGAGCGCCGACAGGCGTTCGAGCATCAGCGGCAGGCGATCGTTGGAGTAGGCGCGGGAGGTGAGCGTGAGGCGCCCGGCCTGTTCGGTGAGGGCCTTGACCAGGCGCGGGTGACTGTGGCCGAAGCTGACCGCCGAGTAGGCGCTCATCATGTCGAGGTAGCGGCGCCCCTCCACGTCCCACAGCCAGGCGCCTTCGCCGCGGGTGAACACCACCGGCAGCGGCGCGTAGTTGCGGGCGCCGAAGGTTTCTTCCCGGTGGCGCAGCTGGGCGGTGGTGGGGCCGAGGGCGGCGCTGGCGATTTCCAGCACCCAGCGCGCACCGCTGCCGTCGCGATCGCGCTCGGGCACATATTCGACGATCTCGAGGCCGGCCAGGTCGGCGCAGTTGCGCAGGCCGTGGAGCGCGTCGACCAGCTCTTGCGGATCGATGCCGTCGGGCACCAGGCAGGTGGTGGCCGGCAGCTTGGCGCAGTCCATCGCGTCCAGGTCGACCGACACGCCGAAGCCGGCGGTGCCGTTGCGGACAATGCTCATGGCGTCGCACAGCACGGCGGCCAGTCCGCGGGTTTTGACTTCGGGCATGAAGAAGATCTTCACGCCGAGCTTTTGCAGCAGCTTGAGTTCTTCGGGCTCCCAGGAGCGGGCGCCGATGATGGTGACGTGGGCCGGGTCGAGGTGGGGGCCGGGCAGGCCGGTCAGGGTTTCATCGCCGATGCCGAGCAGTGCCGCCAGCGGCATGCCGTGGATGTTGCCGGTGTGGGTGGTTTGCGGCGTGTGGGCGTCGAGGTGGGCGTCGATCCAGATCAGGCCGAGCTTGCCGCGGGGCGCCAGCGCGCGGGCGATGCCGCGCCAGGTGCCGGCGCCGACGATGTGGTCGCCGCCAAGGACAAGCGGAATCGCGTCGTCGGCACAAGTCTGCGCCACGATGTCGGCGAGGTCGTGAAGCAGGTTGCTGACCGTGCCGAGCCGCTCGTTCATCGAAGGGCGGGGCGGCTTCGGGGCGGAGGGTTCGAGCAGGGCCTGCCAGTGGGCGCGGATACCGCGCTGGCGCAGGCTGTTTTCGAAACCGAGATCGCGTAGCGCGCGGGGGCCGGCGGCGGGGCCGAAAATCGGCGAGCCAAGGCAGGAGCCGACTCCGACGATGCGGACCGGGCGGGAAGGCATGAACGGGGCTGGCATGATTTTCTTTCGTTAGCGGGCTGGCTTCATGCCCGTTGGAGCAGGCCGGATGGCCTTTCGTTCAGCCGGTTGGAGGGGGCGCGAAGGGCCGCCCCCGCTATTTTCAGTACAGCCAGCGCAGGGCTTCGAGCGCGACGAGGATGACAACAACGGCACCGCCGGCGGCGAGCCAGCGGGTTTGCCGTTTGTTCTCGGAGGAGAGGCGCAGGATTTCGGCGTGGGTGGTGGTGTCGTTGCGGCCGTCGAGAACCTGGTGCAGCAGGCGCGGCAATTGCGGCAGCGTGGCGGCCCAGTTGGGGGCTTCGTCCTTCATGTGGCGGATCAGGGCGCGCCAGCCCATCTGGTCGTTCATCCAGCGTTCGAGGAAGGGCTTGGCGGTTTTCCACAGATCGAGGTCCGGGTCGAGCTGGCGCCCGAGGCCTTCGATGTTAAGCAGGGTTTTTTGCAGCAATACGAGTTGCGGCTGCACCTCCATCTCGAAGCGGCGCGCGGTCTGGAACAGGCGCAGCAGCGTCTTGCCGAAGGAGATGTCTTTGAGCGGGCGGTCGAAGATCGGCTCGCAGACGGCGCGGATGGCGCCTTCGAACTCGTCCACGCGGGTGTGGGCCGGCACCCAGCCGGCCTCGATGTGGGCCAGGGCGACTCGCCGGTAGTCGCGCTGGAAGAAGGCCAGGAAGTTGGTGGCCAGGTATTTTTTGTCGGAATCGTTGAGGGTGCCGATGATGCCGAAGTCGAGGGCAATGTAGCGCCCGCGGGTGGGGCCGTCGGTGGCCACGAAGATGTTGCCGGGGTGCATGTCGGCATGGAAGAAGCCGTCGCGGAAGACCTGGGTGAAGAAGATCTCGACGCCGGCCCGGGACAGGGCCTTGAGGTCGATACCGTTGCTCTTGAGCGCATCGAGCTGGGAGATCGGGATGCCCTTCATGCGCTCCATCACCATCACGCCGGTGGTGCAGTAGTCCCAGTGCACCTCGGGCACGACGAGCAGCTCGGAATCCTTGAAGTTGCGCCGCAGCTGCGAGCAGTTGGCGGCTTCGCGCATCAGGTCGAGCTCGTCGCGCAGGTACTTGGAAAACTCGGCGACGACTTCCCGCGGCTTGAGGCGGCGGCCTTCCGGCCAGATTTTCTCGAGGACGGTGGCGGCCACGTCGAGGAGGGCCAGATCGTGGGCGATGACCGGGGCGATGCCGGGGCGCAGGATCTTGACTGCGACTTCGGTGCCGTCGGGCAGTTCGGCAAAGTGCACCTGGGCGATGGAGGCGGAGGCTACCGGCTCGCGCACGAAGCGGGAGAACACGTCATCGACCGGCTTGCCGTAGGCGGTCTGCAACTGCTCGAGGGCTTCGGCGGTGGAAAAGGGCGGGACGCGGTCCTGCAGGCGGGCGAGCTCTTCGGCGATGGCCGGGGGCAGGAGGTCGCGGCGGGTGGACAGCATCTGGCCGAACTTGACGAAGATCGGCCCGAGCGATTCGAGCGCCTGGCGCAGGCGGACGCCGCTGGGTTCGGTGTAGGTCCGGCGGAAGCGGGTGAGCCGGGCAAGCCAGGCTAGCCGGCCGGTCGGCTCGTTGGAGAGAACCATCTGGTCGAGGCCGTATTTCAGGCTGACGGAGATGATCTTGACGAGTCGGAAGAGGCGCACGGCGGCAGGTAAAAAGGAAAACGCGGATTGTGCCCCTAAAGCCGGAGCGGTGAAAGCGCGGGGCACCCGGGACGGGGCGATCAGCGCCGCTTGCGGGGGCGTTCGGGGGCGGGCGGTGCCGGCGGAGACGGGGTGACGGGATGCACCTGCTCGGTGAGCCAGCGAACGGCGAGGCGGACTTCCCGCTTGATGGCTTCGTCGGCGGCCGGGTTGGTGTCGAAGCCGGGCAGGCCTTCATCGCTTACGGTGAAGGGCGGCAGGCGCCATTCGCGCTCGACGATGAAAAGGTGGTCGGCGTCGCGAATGGCCTTTTGCGCGACGACGTAGCCATAGGGCCGATCGTCGAAACGCCCGCAATAGGCGGTGCGGGTGGCGTGGGGCAGATTGTCGCGCACGCCGCTGACCAGGCCGCTGGTGGTGAAGGCCGCGCAGTGCTTGGCGAGACCCGCCGCGATGTGGCCGAGATAAACCTCCGGGCTCATGTCCTGGGCGGTGAAGCGCTGCACCAGCAGGCGGTCCCGGTAATCCTCGATGCCCTGGCCGCGGGGGATGTATTCCTCGTGGCGGATGCCGTTGCCTTCACGCAGATCGACGATCCGCCAGCCCGGCCCGGCCGGCAGCGGCAGGCTCCAGTGCAGCGTCGGCGCTTCGGCGCGGGCCGGAAGCGCCAGCAACAGGCCGGCAACGAGGGCTGAAGTGCGAAATACGTGCGGGGTCACCACGCAAGTTTGCCACGTTCGCGGCACTTTGTTAGCCCCTGAAACGGGCCATCCGCCGGGATGCCCGCCGCTTGGATATAATCCTGTGCTTTTAGTCGCAGTGTTTTTGCCATGAGCGCCGATTCCAAAACTCAGCTTGCCGACCTCCTGCGTGCCGCACTCCTCAGTGTGGCGCCCGATCAGGCCGAAACTCCCATCAACCTGGACCGTCCGAAGCAGGCCGGTCACGGGGATTTTGCAAGCAACCTGGCGCTGCAGCTGGCCAAGCCGCTCAAGCGCAACCCGCGCGAGCTGGCCAACCTGCTGCTCGCCGAGCTGCCTCCTTCCAAGCTGGTGGCCAAGGCCGAGGTTGCCGGCGCCGGCTTCATCAACTTCACGCTTGTCTCCGACGCCAAGACGGCCGTCGTGCGCAACGTGCTTGAACGCGGCGAGGCCTTCGGCCGGGGCGTCAAGAGTGGTGTGAAGGTGCAGGTCGAGTTCGTTTCCGCCAATCCCACCGGTCCGCTCCACGTCGGTCACGGCCGCGGCGCGGCCTACGGTGCGTCGCTGGCCGATGTGCTGGATTTCGCCGGCTTCGACGTCACCCGCGAGTACTACATCAACGACGCCGGCCGGCAGATGGACATCCTCGCGCTGTCCACCTGGCTGCGCTATCTGGCCCAGTTCGACATTGCCGTTCCCTTCCCGCCCAACGCCTACCAGGGCGACTACGTGAAGGACATGGCCGCGCAGATCAAGGACGCCCACGCCGACCGCTTTGCCAAGGTCGCCGCCGCCGACGTGCTGGATGGCGCGCCTTCTGTTGAGGACGACAAGGAAGGCCGCCTCGACGTGCTGATCGCCAACGCCAAGCGCCTGCTCGGCTCGGATTACGCCTGGGTGCACGGTTTTGCGCTGACCGAACAGCTCGGCGATGGCCGCGAAGACCTCGAACAATTCGGCGTCATCTTCGACTGCTGGTTCTCCGAGCGTTCGCTGTTCGACACCGGCCTCGTCGAGAAGGCTGTCGCGACGCTGGAAGCGGGCGGCCACCTGTACGAACAGGACGGCGCCAAGTGGTTCCGCTCCACCGCTTTTGGCGACGAGAAGGACCGCGTCGTGCAGCGCGAGAACGGCCTGTTCACCTACTTCGCCTCCGACATCGCCTACCACGCCAACAAATACGAGCGCGGCTTTGATCGCATCGTCGACATCTGGGGCGCCGACCACCACGGCTACATCGCCCGCGTGAAGGGCGCGCTGTCGGCGCTTGGCTTGCCGCCCGAAAAGCTCGACGTGGCGCTGGTGCAGTTTGCGGTGCTCTACCGCGACGGCCAGAAGGCGGCCATGTCCACCCGCTCCGGCGAATTCGTCACCCTGCGCGAGCTGCGCAACGAAGTCGGCAACGACGCCTGTCGCTTCTTCTACGTGCTGCGCAAGGCCGACCAGCACCTGGATTTCGACCTCGACCTCGCCAAGAGCCAGAGCAACGAAAACCCCGTGTATTACATCCAGTACGCCCACGCCCGCCTGTGCTCGGTGCTCGGTCAATGGAACGGCGTGCCGGCCGATCTGGCCGAGGCCGATCTCGGCCGCCTCGACAACGAGCGCGAACTGGCGCTGTGCGCACGCCTCACCGCCTTCCCGGAGATCGTCCAGAGTGCCGCGGCCGAATACGCGCCGCACCAGATCGCCTTCTACCTCAAGGATCTGGCTGGCGAGTTCCACAGCTACTACAACGCCGAGCGCATGCTGGTGGACGACGAAGGCCTCAAGCTTGCCCGCCTGGCCTTGGCCACGGCGGTGCGTCAGGTGATTCGCAGCGGCCTCGCGCTGCTGGGTGTTTCTGCTCCTGAGTCGATGTAATTCCGGATTTTTTCGTTCATGAGCCGCGATCAAAAGCCACGTCTGAAAACCAGCACGCCCAAGTCGGGCAGCCGGGGGAGCACCTTGGTCGGCATCTTTGTCGGCCTGATTCTTGGCGCGTTGGTGGCGGCCGGCATTGCGCTGTACTTCACCGCCGCCTCGCCTTTCCAGCGCAAGCAGGAAGAAAAGCCTGTCGTGGCGCCGCCGCCCCGGCCGCCGCAAGGCGGCGAGCCCATCGCCCTGCCCGGCAAGGCCGGCGACAAGCCCGTCGAGAAGCCCCGCTTCGACTTCTACAACGTGTTGCCCAAGGGTTCCGATGCGCTGCCGGCGCCGACCAAGCCCGAGGAAACCACCGAAGTCATGAAGTCCGACAAGCCCGAGAAGGCTGAAAAGCCGGCCAAGACCGACAAGCCGCCCAAGGCTGAAGGTGACAAGCCCAAGCCCGACGACGCCGAGCGCGCCAAGGCCGAGGCCGCGCTCCTCGACAAGCCGGTCGTGCCCGAAAAGTACTACCTGCAGGCGGGGGCTTTCGAAGATCCGTCCGAAGCGGACAACCTCAAGGCGCGTCTTGCGTTGATGGGGGTGGAGGCCAGCGTGCAGAAGGTGGATGTGCCCGACAAGGGAACCATGCACCGGGTGCGCACGGGCCCCTATCTGGGGCAGGAGGCGATGTCCAAGGCACGGGACAATCTGAGCTCGAACGGCATCAACACCGCCGTGGTCAAGATCAAGCCCAAGGAACCAAAACCGGCTCCGGCCGCTCAATGAGTGCTTTGCAGATTGAAGGAGAAACCGTAATGCAGCGTCGTGATGTACTCAAGCAGCTTTCCGCCCTGGCTGTAGCAAGTGGCATGGCCCTGCCGGCCCTGGCCGCCACCGGCACCGAGCCGGTATCGCCGCCCCAGCCGACCGAGGTCAAGGGCAAGGTCGAGGTGCTGGAGTTCTTCCATTACGGGTGCCCCCATTGCAAGGCCTTCGATCCCTTGCTCGACATGTGGGTCAAGAAGCTGCCGTCCGACGTCGCCTTCATGCGTGTGCCGGTCACCTGGGGAAACCCGCAGCTCGCCGGGCTCGCCAAGCTGCACCTCACGCTGGAGGCCACCGGTGATCTTGCCCGTTTGCACGGTCAGGTCTTCGATGCGGTCCAAGTTGAAAAGCAACCGCTGCACACCGAGGCCGGTGCGCAGGAATGGGCCGTCAAGCACGGCATCGATGCGAAGAAATTCGCCGATGCCTATCGTTCCTTCAACGTCAGTGTGCGGCTCAAGCGGATTGAGGAAATCGGCCGCAACTACAAGGTTCAGGGTGTGCCGACCCTCGCGGTGGACGGCAAGAACTTCACCTCCGGTTCGATCGCCGGGAGCCATGAAGCCGCTCTCAAGGTGGCCGATCAGCTGATCGCCAAGGCCCGCGCCGAGCAGGGTCGCAAGTAAGTCTTTCCGCCGCGCCGCCTTGTCTGGCGGCGCGGCTTTCATTTTCTGCCTCCGTGACCCTTCGTGTTTTCATTACCGGTGCCTCCAGTGGCATCGGCGCTGCGCTTGCGCGCCACTACGCTGCCCGCGGGGCCGTGCTGGGGCTCGTCGCGCGCCGCGTCGAGGTGCTGGACGCGCTGCTCGCCACGCTGCCCGGTGAACACGCCGCGTACCCGCTGGATGTGGCCGACATGGCCGCCCTGCGCGAGGCTGCCGCCGATTTTTCGACCCGCTTCGGGGTGCCCGACGTGGTCGTCGCCAATGCCGGCGTGTCGGTGGGAACGCTCACCGAGGAGGCGGACGATCTGGCCGCCTTCGAGCGCGTGATGCGCACCAACGTGCTGGGCATGGTTGCCACTTTCCAGCCCTTTGCGGCGTCGATGCGCGCCCGTGGCAGCGGCCGTCTGGTGGGCATCGCTTCGGTAGCGGGGATTCGCGGCCTGCCCGGCGCCGGCGCCTACAGCGCCTCCAAGGCAGCGGTCATCGCCTACCTGGAAAGCTTGCGGGTGGAGATGCATGGCAGCGGCGTGAAGGTTGTGACCATCGCACCGGGCTACATCGACACGCCCATGACGGCGGTCAATCGCTACCCGATGCCCTTCATGCTGCCAGCCGATGAAGCGGCCCGCCGCTTTGCGAAAGCCATCGACGCCGGCACCGGCTACGCCGTCATTCCATGGCAGATGGGCGTCGTCGCCAAGCTGATGCGTCTGCTGCCCAATGCCATTTTCGACCGGGTTTTTGCCCGGGCTGGCCGCAAGCCGCGCGGACTGCCGCTTTAGTTACACCTCCGCCAGCTGGGTGATGGCTGGCATGTATTTTTTGCCGAGCGCTTCGGCCACCCGGGGGTGGGTGACATGGCCGTTGCAGATGTTGAGCCCGGCACGCAGGCCGGCATCGTCCTTCAGCGCTTCCCGCCAGCCTTTGTCAGCCAGCGCCAGCACCACCGGCAGGGTGGCCGCGTTGAGCGCGTAGGTGGCCGTGCGCGCTACCGCGCCGGGCATGTTGGCGACGCAGTAATGCACGACGCGGTCGACCACGAAGGTAGGCTCGGTGTGGGTGGTGGGGCGGGAGGTTTCGAAGCAGCCGCCCTGGTCGATGGCCACGTCGACGATCACCGCGCCAGGCTTCATTTTTGCCAGCATGTCGCGGGTTACGAGTTTTGGGGCTGCAGCGCCGGGAATCAGCACCGCGCCGATCACCAGGTCGGCCTGCAGGACCAGGCGTTCGATGGCGTCCTGGGTGGCGTAGAGGGTTTTGACGCGGCCGCCGTAGATTTCGTCCAGGTGACGCAGCACCGGCAGGGATTTGTCCAGAATGGTGACGTCGGCGCCGATGCCGACGGCGGTGTGGGCGGCGTTGTTGCCCACCGTGCCGCCGCCAAGGATCACCACCCGGCCCGGCTCGACGCCCGGCACGCCGCCGAGCAGCACGCCGCGCCCGCCGTGGGATTTTTCGAGTGCCGAGGCGCCGGCCTGGATACTCATGCGCCCGGCCACTTCCGACATCGGGGCGAGCAGTGGCAGGCCTCCGCCGGGCGCGGTGACGGTTTCGTAGGCCAGGGCGGTGGCGCCGCTGGCGAGAATGTCGGCGGCGACGTCGGGGGCCGCCGCGAGGTGCAGGTAGGTGACCAGCAAGTGATGGGGGCGGAGGCGGGCACGTTCCTCGGGCACGGGCTCCTTGACCTTGATGATCATCTCGGTCGCGTCGAAAACTTCTGCGGCATCGGCGCAGATCTTTGCGCCGGCGGCTTCGTAGTCGGCGTCGCTGGCGCCGATGCCGAGCCCCGCGCCGGACTCGACGTAAACGGCATGGCCGTGGGCCGTGAGTTCGCGTACCGAACCGGGGGTCAGGCCGACCCGGTGTTCGTGATTCTTGGTTTCCCTGGGAACGCCGATTTTCATGATCTTCTCCGTGGCTGGATGGTCGGGCGGTACAGCGGGTGAGAGTTGCGCGGTGTTGTGCTTGTTCCGCGCATTGTTTCAATAACGGCGAAGTGCTTGAGATACTTGCGTAATGATGAACGAGACTTTCGACAGGGGCGGCGCCGTGGGGACGACCACACACACAGAAAATTTCATGGTGGATGCGCAGGGGCAGCGTCACGCGCCCTGTAGCGGGCCGGCCCGCATCGTGTCGCTGGTGCCGTCTCTGACCGAGCTGGTGTGCGATCTGGGCCTGGCCGGGCAGCTGGTCGGACGCACCGGTTTCTGCATCCATCCCAAGGCGACGTTGCGGTCCATCACCAAGGTGGGCGGGACCAAGGACGTGAATATCGCCCGCCTGCGCGAACTGGCGCCGACCCATGTGATCGTCAATATCGACGAAAACCGGCGCGACTGCGTCGAGGAAATCGCCGGCTTCGTGCCTCACGTGATCGTGACCCATCCGTGCACGCCGGAGGACAACATTCCCGTGTATCGACTGCTGGGCGGGATTTTTGGATGCGAGGCCGAGGCCTTGCGCCTGGTGGGCGAGCTCGAGGCGGCCATCGCCGAAGCGCGTGCGGTGGGCGACAGCCTGCCGCGGGAAAAGGTGCTTTACCTGATCTGGCGTGAGCCGTGGATGAGCGTGGCACGCAGCACCTACATCTCGGCCACGCTGGCAACCGTGGGCTGGGATACCTGGCCGCCGGGCGACGAGCCGCGTTATCCGGCCTTCGAGTGGGACGCGCCGTGGCTGGGAGAGGTGAGCCGGGTGTTGCTGTCGTCCGAGCCCTACAGTTTCAGGGACAAACATCTGGCCGAGGTCGAGGCTGCATCGGGCCGCCCGGCCGCGCTGATCGATGGGGAAATGGCCTCGTGGTACGGCAGCCGGGCGGTGGCGGGCCTGCGTTACCTGGCGGCGCTGCGGCGCGCGTCGGCGGGCGTGGAATGAAAAATGCCCACCGTCCGGTGGGCATTGGGGCTGTGTCCTGAGCGCTGATGGAGACAGCGTTGGCGGGCCGCGCTCAGACGGGCTGGCGCAGCACCTGGTGCGGGGCAGGGATAGGCCAGTTGTTGGCGCCGCCCACCTCTGCGAGGGCCTTGTTGGTGTCGAAGTACACCTGCCAGTAATGATCGTTGTGGCAGTAGGGGCGCACGACCAGCTTGGTGCCGGCTGCGTTGAACTCGAGGATTTCCACGTCCGGCGCCGGATCCTTCTGCACGTTCGGGATCTGGCTGATGCGCGCGCGGATCAGCTCGATGGCTTGCTTCGGATCGACCGAGTGGGCGAGTTGGGCGGTCAGGTCGACGCGGCGGCAGGGGTTGAGGGTGTAGTTGACGATGTTGTCGGAGAACAGCTTGTTGTTGCCGACGGTGGTGCGCACGTTGTCGGGCTGGTCGATGGTGGTGGCGAACAGGCCGATTTCCTTCACGGTGCCGGTGATGCCGGCGCCGCTGATGAAGTCACCCACCTTGAAGGGACGCAGGATGATCAGGAATGCGCCTGCTGCGAAGTTGGAGAGCAGGCCGCTCCAGGCCACGCCGATGGCCACACCGGCTGCAGCGATGAGCGCAGCGAAGCTGGTGGTTTCGATGCCGAACACCGACAGGATGACGATGACCAGCACGATGCGCATGATCACCCGCAGGGTTGCCTCGACGTAGCGGACGAGGGTCGGCTCGACTTTCTGGCGGGTCATGCCGCGGTTGGAGAGGTTGCCGATCAGGTTGATGACCCAGCCACCGACAATCCACAGGGCGATGGCGCCGGCGAGTTTCCAGCCGAGCGGGATGAGGTAGGTGGTGATGATGCTGCCGAGGTCGAAAGCAGATTCGGTGGCCATGGCGGATGCTCCGTCGTGAGGATGAAGATCGAGTCTAGCCAGAGTTTTGGTGTGACAGCGGCATGTTTTGTGAATTGTTGTGTCTTGATGTTCTGGTGTGGCGGGGTGGCTTGCGTCAGGGCTGCTGCGGCAGAGCGGCCTGCAGGCGTTCGGGCGTGAGGATCGCAAAACGGGCCGCAATCACCGGGCGGCGGCCGAGCTTGAGGACCAGCTTGTCGCGGGTAAGCAGCGCCCTGGCGCCGCTGTCATGGGCGAGTTCCAGAAATTTCTGGTCGTCCCGGTCGAGGCAGGCGGGCAGCTCGCAGGCGGGGCTGTCGACGACGTCGATGAGGGTGCAGCGGGCCCGGTAGGCGGCGGCAATCCCGGCCTGGCGCTCGGGCGTTTGGGCGAACTGGGAGTAGGCCAGGACGCGGGCCAGTTCGCCGAGGCAGTCCTCGCGGGTGAAGGGGCGCAGCTCGCCGTTTTCGACGGAGGCGCGCAGCCGCACGAGGGCGGGGTCTTCGAACATCCACAGCGAAAGAACGACGTTGGTGTCGAGGACGACCGGCAGGCCGGCTGGCAGCGGGGTTTCGAGAGGGTAGGTGGCCACGGGCAGGAATGACGAGAGCGGGGCGATAAAAAAAGAAGGGGGCCGAAGCCCCCTTCCGGAGTATTGCTGTTACTGCAAGACGATTACGCCGCCTTCTTGGCGTCGAGGCGAGCCTTGACGAAAGAGCCCGGTGCATCCTCGAGCACCTTGAGGGTGCCCTTGAGCGGGTCGCGGGCGGGAACCTTGGTGCTGTCCTGGGCGATCAGCCAGGCCTGCCAGTCGGTCCACCAGGAGCCTGCGTGCTGCTCGGCGCCGTTGAAGAACTCGTCGGCGGTTTCCGGCAGCTTGCCGGCAGCGGTGGTCCAGTAACCGTACTTGTTGGCTGCCGGCGGGTTGACGATGCCGGCGATGTGGCCGGAGCCGCCAAGCACGAAGCGCACGTTGCCGCCGAAGTGGCGGGCACCGGAGTAGGTGCTCTTCCACGGGGCGATGTGGTCTTCGATGGTCGAGATGAAGTAGGTCGGAACCTTGATCTTGGAGAGGTCGATGGGCACGCCAGCGACCTCGATGCCACCCGGCTCCTTGAGCAGGTTGTTCAGGTACATGTTGCGCAGGTAGAAGCTGTGCATCTTCGCCGGCATGCGCGTGGAATCGGAGTTCCAGTACAGCAGGTCGAAGGGGAACGGATCCTTGCCCATCAGGTAGTTGTTGACCACGAAGGACCAGATCAGGTCGTTGGCGCGCAGCATGTTGAAGGTGCCGGCCATCTCGGAGCCTTCCAGGTAACCGCGCTCGAACATCTTCTTTTCGAGGCTGGTGATCTGGCCTTCGTCGAGGAAGACGGAGAGTTCGCCCGGATCGGCGAAGTCGGTCATCGTCGTGAAGAAGGTGCCGGAGGCGATGCGCTTGTCTTTCTTGCCAGCCATGTAGGCCAGCGTGGTGGCGAGCAGGGTGCCGCCCAGACAGTAGCCGGCTGCGTTGATTTCCTTGGCGCCGGTCTGTTCGACGATGGCGTCGACGGCTGCCATGGTGCCCTCGAGCAGATAGGAGTCAAAGCTCTTCTCGGCCAGGCGCTCGTCCGGGTTGACCCAGGAGATCACGAATACGGTGTGGCCTTGATCGACGCACCACTTGATGTAGGAGTTTTTCTCGCGCAGGTCGAGGATGTAGAACTTGTTGATCCACGGCGGCACGACCAGCAGCGGGCGCTTGGAGACGTCCGGGGTGCTCGGCGTGTATTGCAGCAGCTGCATCATTTCGGTCTGGAAGACGACCTTGCCCGGGGTGGTGGCGACGTTGCGGCCCAGTTCGAAGGCGGTGGTGTCGGTCATCTTGACGCGCAGGCTGCCATCGCCTTCTTCCACGTCGCGCAGCAGGTTGTTCAGGCCCTTGATGAGGTTCTGACCGTGGCTCTTGACCGTTTCGCGGAAAACTTCCGGGTTGGTCAGCGCGAAGTTGGACGGGGACAGCGCGTCGATGTACTGGCGGGTGTAGAAGTTGACCTTCTTCTGGGACTGGTCGTCCAGGCCGTCGACGGTGGAGACGGTGTCGTGGATGTGGCGGGCGGTGATCAGGTAGGACTGCTTGATGAAGTCAAACAGGAAGTGTTCCTGCCATTCTTCGTCCTTGAAGCGCTTGTCGCCCTTGTCGGGGGAGGCCACCGGGGCGCCGGGCGTCATGCCGGTGAGGCGCATCATCGAGTGCTGCCACAGCGAGAAGTAATCCCACACCAGGTTCATCTGGGCCTGGGCCAGGCGGTAGGGGTTGGCCAGCAGCTTGCCCATCATGTCCATGAAGGCCTGGGCGATGCCGAGTTCGTCGGAGGGGGCGGAGATGCCCTTCTTGACTTGCTTCTGGATGTGGTCGGACAGCAGCTTGGAGGCCCGTTGTGCGACTTCAGCGTAGGTCTTGGCGACTTCTTTGGGGTCCGGCAGTTCGGATTTTGCGACTTCTTTTTCGGGCGCAGCCATTGTTGGGCTCTCCTGGTTAGTTGTTTTTGACGAAACGAAGAATTCCATCATTCCCCACGAACCGACACACCGCCCCTTTATGCTCGAGGTGGTTCAGGTGCGCTATGGCTTCTCCCATGGCGAACATCACCTGATGTGTATCCAGCTCGCGCGGGAAAAGGATGCCGAGAAGTTCCCCCGCGCTACGTGGCCCGGTACAGGCGGCAAGCAGTTCCGCACAACGGGCGTCGTGGTGCTCGATGAGCTGGTCGACGCGCAAGCCGATGTTGCGAAATGGACTTCCGTGTGATGGTAGCACGACGGTTGTTTCAGGCAATTGCCTGAAGGCCCGGATCGAATCGAGGAAGCGGCCGAGCGGGTCGTCATTCGGGGTGGCCGCAAAAACGCTCACATTGGTGGAGATGCGCGGGAGCAGCATGTCTCCGGAAATGAGCACTTCGGCCGCCTCGCAGTAGAGCGAGGCGTGTTCGGGCGAGTGGCCGAAACCCGTGATGACGTGCCATTGGCGGCCGCCGATGGCGAGTGTGTCGCCGTCATGCAGGCGCCGGAAGCTGGAGGGCAGTTCGGGCGCGCCGCGCTTGTAGGCGTTGCCGCGGCCGTCGAGGGCCTGGCAACGGGCTTCGTCGAGGCCGTGGCGGCGAAACTGGGCCAGCATGGCCGGGACGTTGTAGCCCGGCAGCTGGTGCCACAGGGCGTGTCCGGCGAGGAACTCGCCGTGGGTCATGAGCACGTCCGCCCCGGTTTTTTCGGACAGCCACTGGGCCAGGCCGAGGTGGTCCGGATGGCAGTGGGTGACGATGATCTGCGTGACGGGCTTGCCGAGGCCGTCGAGGATGATGTTCCAGGCGTCCCGGGTGGTGTCGAGGCCGTAGCCGGTGTCGACGATCGCCACACCGTCGCCGTCCTCGATGAGCCACAGGTTGATGTGGTTCAGTGCGAAGGGCAGCGGCATGCGAATCCAGTGCACGCCGGGGGCGACAGGCAGGGTTTCGCCGATGGCCGGCAGGGTGTTGAAGGGATATTCCAGCTGCGGGGTCATGGCCTTGGGGTCTCCGGGGTGGGGGCGTTGTGCCTGTGCTGCGTTGCCGGGCGTGCGTTTGCCGGCCTCTGCGAAATCTGATTTACTGGTCTGCTTGAGTGCTGCGCTGTCCGATTTCCATTTTATGAGCCAGGAACAAACCTTTACCATTTCCGAACTCGCCCGCGAGTTCGGGATCACGCCACGGGCGATCCGTTTCTACGAGGACGAAGGCCTGCTGGCGCCAGCCCGCGCCGGTCGTCAGCGCATCTACGAGAAGCGCGACCGTACCCGGCTGGGGCTGATCCTGCGCGGCAAGCGTCTTGGCCTGTCGCTGGCCGAGATCTTTGAGCTGCTCGGCATGTACGACGGCGCGCGCAACTCGGCGCTGCAGCTGCAGCGTTTTCTCGTCGTACTGGCCGAGCGTCGTCGCGTCATCGAGCAGCAGCGCGAGGATATCGTCGCGGTACTTGGCGAGATCGACAGGCTCGAGAAACAGTGCACCCACCTGCTGGCCGGGCAGTCTGACGGTGTGGGGCCGGCGTGAGTATTTTGCCTGTTACTTTACGTTTACGTAAACGGTAATTAAATCCGGCCCAAACGCATGCGATGAAATGGTTTTGCGGTGCCCCTGGGGCTTCATGGGTGAATCCGGGCGCAGGGAAGGGTATCGTGTAGGGTCGTTTCGTTCGATGGATGAGTGA
Source organism: Zoogloea sp. (assembly GCF_030157465.1). Taxonomy (GTDB): domain Bacteria; phylum Pseudomonadota; class Gammaproteobacteria; order Burkholderiales; family Rhodocyclaceae; genus Zoogloea. The sequence goes on along the minus strand of NZ_JAOAUU010000058.1, from coordinate 89,091 downwards.
ATACATGGCTTTAGTTCTCCGCGTTCTGGGTGACGACGATCAGGTAGAGATCGAGCACGTCCGGCAGTTTTTCCGCAATTACGCGGCGTGGCTTGGGGTGGACCTCGCCTATCAAAATTTCGGCGAAGAAATGGCGGCCCTGCCGGGTCGTTATTCCGCGCCGTCCGGCCGCCTGTTTTTTGCTGAACTCGACGGCAAACCCGCTGGCTGTGTCGGCATCCGTTCGGCCACCGAAGGCGTCTGTGAAATGAAGCGGCTCTACGTGGAGCCGGAGATGCGTGGCCACGGTATAGGCCGCGAGCTGGCGCTGGCGGGCATCAAGTCCGCCAAGAGCCTGGGCTATCGCAAGATCATGCTGGACACCCTGCCGGCCATGCGCATCGCGGTGAAGCTTTACCGCGAGCTGGGTTTCAAGGAGGCGCCCGCTTATTACCCGACGCCCGTCGAAGGGACGATGTTCCTCGCCCTCGACCTGGAAAACTGGTCGGAGTCGGAGATTGCAAACGAGAACCTGTTTCATCTTTTCGACTACAACCTGGCCTGGGCACGCAAGATGCGCCAGGTCGATCCCGACTTCTTCCAGAAGCTCTCCCGGCTGCAGGCGCCGGAATACCTGTGGATCGGCTGTTCCGACTCCCGCGTGCCGGCCAACGAGATCATCGGCCTGTTGCCGGGCGAGGTCTTTGTGCATCGCAATGTGGCCAACGTGGTGGTGCACACCGATCTCAACTGCCTGTCGGTGATTCAGTTTGCGGTGGATGTGCTGAAGGTGAAGCACATCATGGTGGTCGGTCACTACGGCTGCGGCGGTGTTGGCGCGGCCATGCGCCGGGAGCGGGTCGGACTGGTGGACCTGTGGTTGCGCCACGTCCAGGACGTGCACGTGAAGCACGTCAGCCGGGTGGACCTGCTGCCCCCCGACATGCGCCATGATCGCCTGTGCGAACTCAACACCATCGAGCAGGTGGTCAATGTGTGCCAGACCATCGTCGTGCAGGATGCCTGGAAGCGTGGCCAGCCCCTCACCGTGCATGGCTGGGTCTATGGCCTCAAGGATGGATTGATCCGCGACCTGGGGGTCAATGTGCGTCGCCCCGAAGACCTGATGCCGCGCTACCTGGCGTCGCTGGAGGCGCTCGAAAGCTGAGCACCGCGGCCCGGGTGGTCGCGAAATAAAACAAAAAAAGTGGGGGAGACAATGAATGAATTCACCCTGAGCGACGACATCGACCTGGCGACGCTCAACGCGGAGGGGCTTGGAAACCTGCCGGGCTGGTTCGGCTTCGAGGCGGTGGCCCTGGTGCCTGGCCGGCTGTCGGCGCGCATGCTGATCCGCCCCGAAATGCTGGCGCCCAACGGTTTCCTGCATGCGGCAAGCATCATTGCGCTGGCGGATACCGCCGCCGGCTATGCCACCCGCGCCCACCTGCCCGCCGGCGCGGCGAGCTTCACGACGATCGAAATGAAGAGCAATTTTTTCGGCACCCAGACCGAGGGTGTGCTGCTGTGCGAAGCCACCGCGGTGCACACCGGACGCAACACCCAGGTGTGGGATGCCGAAGTGACCGGCGGCGGCTGCGGCAAGCGCCTTGCCCTGTTCCGCTGTACGCAGATGATCCTTTGGCCGAAGGGCCTTTGACGGAGGACGAACCCGTGACCAAGCCGCAGTACAGCACCGCACCCATCGATTTCTATTTCGATTTCTCCTCGCCCTACGGCTATTTTGCCGCCGAGGAAATCGACGCCCTGGCCGCCCGCTACGGGCGCCTGGTGCATTGGCACCCCTTTTTGCTCGGTGTCACGTTCAAGGTGACCGGCCTTGGGCCGCTGCCGGGCATACCGCTCAAGGGCGCCTATTCGATGCACGACATCGAACGCTCGGCCCGCTATTTCGGCGTGCCCTACCGGCAGCCCTCCACGTTTCCGATTCCCACCCAGCATGCCGCGCGGGCGTTTTTGTGGCTCAACGACCGCAGCCCGCTCAAGGCGCGCGAGTTCGGCCTTGCCGCCTACCGGGCGTATTTCGTCGATGACGTGAATATCTCCGACCTGGCCGCCGTGCTCGATATCGCCGCGCGGGTGGGCGTGGATCGCGACGAACTGTCGGGCGTGCTGGCCGGCACCGAGATCAAGGCGCGCCTGGCGGCCGAGGTTGACCTGGGCCTCGCCCGCGGGGTGTTCGGCTCGCCGTTCATCATCGTCGATGGCGAAGCCTTCTGGGGCGCCGACCGCCTGCCGCAGGTGGAGCGCTGGCTCGCCGAAGGCGGGTTCTGACGGGGGCTGCAGCGGGCTTCGTGACGGCGGATACGCAATGTCACGGTGGTCCGCCGCGCGGCGTGGATAATGGCTGACCCCGAATTTCCGTCCTTTCGCATCCCGGAGACCTGCATGTCCGCACCCATCGATTTTTACTTCGATTTTTCGTCGCCTTACGGTTATCTGGCCTCCGAGCAGATCGACGCCCTGGCTGCCCGTCACGGCCGCGCGGTGATGTGGCACGCCATCGTGCTCGATGCCCAGTTCCAGCCCCAGGGCGGGGTCAAGATTCCGGCTGCGCTGATGCGCACCGATTACGTCAAACGCGACACCGAGCGTTCGGCCGCCTTCCTCGGCATTCCTTACGCCGAGCCGGCCCAGTACCCGGTGCACACCGAACACGCGGCCCGCGCCTTCCAGTGGCTCAGTGACCGCAATCCCGACGAAGCCCGGGCGTTTGCCCACGCGGTGTTCCGCGCCTATTTCGTCGAGGGCCGCAACATCGCCGAAACCGGCGTGCTGCTGGATATCGCCGATACCCTCAAGCTCGATCGTGACGAAGTGTCGGCCGCCTTCTCCGATTCGGCCACCAAGGCCCGCATCAAGGCCGAGATCGATCTGGCCGAAGCCCGCGGCGTGTTCGGCTCGCCCTTTTTCATCGTCGAAGGCGAGGCGTTCTGGGGTAACGACCGTTTTCACCAGCTCGAGCGCTGGCTGGAAAAAGGCCCGTTCTGAAGCGGAGGCTGCAATGCGGCGTATCTGTGTATTTTGCGGTTCCCGCCCCGGCGTAAACCCCGCCTACCGGGCGGCGGCGGAAGCCCTCGGCCAGATGTTTGCCGAGCGGGGCATCGAGCTGGTTTACGGTGGTGGCAACGTGGGCCTGATGGGCATCGTCGCCGATGCCTGCCTGGCTGCCGGTGGCAAGGTGGTGGGGGTGATCCCGCGCGCGCTTCTTGAATGGGAAGTCGGTCACGAAGGCCTCACCCGCCTCGAAGTCGTTGATTCGATGCACACCCGAAAGGCACGCATGGCCGAGCTGGCCGACGGCTTCATCGCGCTGCCGGGCGGGCTCGGCACCTTCGAGGAACTCTTTGAAATCCTCACCTGGGCCCAGCTCGGCTTTCACAACAAGCCGGTGGCCCTCTTCAATGTCGAAGGCTATTACCTGCCATTGGTTCAGATGATGGAGCGCGGCGTGACCGAAGGCTTCATGAAGGCCGAGAACCGCGGCCTGCTGCTGGTGGAGGACAACCTCTTCGCGCTCATGCGGTCGATGGGCGCCTACCACCCGCCCGCTGTCGGCAAGCGTCTGCGCGACGAAAAGCAGCTATAACCTCTATATTCCCAAGGAGAATCACGCATGAAAACCCGCGCCGCCGTCGCCTGGAAAGCCGGAGCCCCGCTCACCATCGAAACCGTCGACCTCGAAGGCCCCAAGGCCGGTGAAGTGCTGGTGGAAATCAAGGCCACCGGCATCTGTCACACCGATTACTACACCCTCTCGGGCGCCGATCCGGAAGGCCTCTTCCCGGCCATCCTCGGCCACGAAGGCGCCGGCGTGGTGGTGGATGTGGGCCCGGACGTGAAATCCCTGCGCACTGGCGACCACGTGATTCCGCTCTACACGCCGGAATGCCGCGAGTGCAAGTTCTGCCTGTCGCAGAAGACCAACCTGTGCCAGAAGATCCGCAGCACCCAGGGCCGCGGCCTGATGCCCGACGCCACCAGCCGCTTCAGCCTGGATGGCAAGCCCATCCTGCACTACATGGGCACCTCCACCTTCTCGAACTACATCGTGGTGCCCGAGATCGCCCTGGCCAAGATCCGCAACGACGCGCCCTTCGACAAGGTCTGCTACATCGGCTGCGGCGTGACCACCGGCGTGGGCGCCGTGATCTTCACCGCCAAGGTTGAGGCCGGGGCCAACGTGGTGGTGTTCGGCCTCGGCGGCATCGGCCTCAACGTGATCCAGGCGGCCAAGATGGTCGGCGCCGACAAGATCATCGGGGTCGATCTGAACCCCCGCCGTGAAGCCATGGCCCGCAAGTTCGGCATGACCCACTTCATCAACCCGAGCGACGTCGAAAACGTGGTCGATCACATCGTCCAGCTCACCGACGGCGGCGCCGACTACAGCTTCGAGTGCATCGGCAACACCAAGGTGATGCGCCAGGCGCTGGAATGCACCCACAAGGGCTGGGGCCAGTCGGTGATCATCGGCGTGGCCGAAGCCGGCGCCGAGATTTCGACCCGTCCCTTCCAGCTGGTCACCGGCCGGGTCTGGAAAGGCTCGGCCTTCGGCGGCGCCCGCGGCCGCACCGACGTGCCGAAGATCGTCGACTGGTACATGGACGGCAAGCTCAACATCGACGACCTGATCACCCACACGCTCACGCTGGACCAGATCAACGACGGTTTCGACCTGATGAAGAAGGGCGAATCGATCCGCTCGGTGGTGCTGTATTAATCAGGCACGCAAGTAAAAGGGGGAGGGGCTGCGCGCGGCGTGCCCCTCCCCCTGACCCGTCACCCCTCACGTTTCCTCGACCATGTCCTTCGAAACCCTTTCCCAGCACGCCTGCTTTGGTGGCCGCCAGGGCTTTTACCGGCACGACTCCCGCGAAACCGGCGTGTCGATGCGCTTTGCGGTGTTCACGCCGCCGCAGGCTGCACACGGGCCGGTGCCGGTGCTGTTCTACCTCGCCGGCCTGACCTGCACCGAGGAAACCTTTCCGATCAAGGCCGGCGCCCAGCGCATCGCGGCCGAGCTCGGCCTGATGCTGGTCTGCCCGGATACCAGCCCCCGCGGCGCCCATGTGCCGGGCGAGGCAAACGCCTGGGATTTTGGCGTGGGGGCCGGGTTTTACCTCGATGCCGTGCGCGAGCCCTGGGCGCAAAACTGGCGCATGGAAAGTTACATCACCGGCGAGCTGCGCCAGCTGATCGGGCTGCGCTTTCCTGCCGATCTTTCCCGCTGCGGCATCTTCGGTCATTCGATGGGCGGCCACGGCGCGCTCACGCTGGCCCTGCGTCATCCCGATCTTTACCGCTCGGTATCGGCCTTCGCCCCGATTTGTGCGCCCAGCCTGTGCCCGTGGGGCGAGAAGGCCTTTGGCGGCTACCTCGGCGATGAGCGCAGCCTGTGGCGCGGGCACGACGCCGCTGCGCTCGTCGAGGACGGCCACCGTTGCCCGCCCATCCTCATCGATCAGGGCCTGGACGACTCGTTTCTCGCCGTTCAGCTCAATCCGGAACGCTTCGAGCAAGTGTGTGCCGACGGCCAGCCGCTCACGCTGCGCCGTCACGCCGGCTACGATCATGGCTACTACTTCATCTCCACCTTCATGGCGGATCACCTCGCGCACCACGCGCAGTACCTGAGCGCCTAGGTCGCGGCGATGGAGCTCGCCGGCCCGGACATTGCCGCCATCGCCCAGGGCCTCATGCCGCTGCTCGACTGGCGCGGCCTGCCGGTGGACCTGGCCTCGCTGGCGGCCCTGGCGGCCGGGCTCGGCTGGGCCAGCGGGCTGCGCCTCTACGCGCTGGTCTTCGTGCTCGGCGCACTGGCGCGCTTTGCCGGTGTGCAGTTGCCCGGCGGCCTTGGCGTGCTGGCCCATCCGCTGGTGCTGGGGATTTCCGGCGTGCTGGTGGTGGTCGAATTCTTTGCCGACAAGCTGCCCTGGCTCGATTCGCTGTGGGATGCGGTGCACACCTTCATCCGCATCCCCGCCGGCGCGGCGCTGGCTGCGGCGGTGATGGGCGAGCAGGGCGGTGCGCTGCAGATTGCGATGGGGCTGGTCGGCGGCACGCTGGCGGCCGGCACCCACTTTGCCAAGGCCGGGGCACGGGTCGCCATCAACACCTCGCCGGAGCCGGCAAGCAACGTGGTCACGTCGTTCGGCGAAGACGTGCTGTTTGCCGGCGGAATGTGGATGCTGCTTCACCAGCCGCTGATTTTTCTCGGTGCGCTGGCTGTGTTCGTGGTGCTGGCGGTGTTGCTGATCGTCGTGCTGTGGCGCTTCGTGCGGCGGATCTTCCGGCGCAGGCCCGCGCCCGTCGGGTGAGTCTCTCCCGCCGCAATTTGCCGGCGTTCAATTGTCTGGACTCGACATCGAGGAGCTTGGAATGGCTCGCGAAATCTTCATCAGCTACCGTCGCAGCGACGCCCAGCACGCAGCGTTCGCCTTGCATGCCCACCTGGCCCGGGCCTTTGGCGAAACGCAGGTTTTCCTCGACCGGGAACGCCTCCAGGCAGGGCGCGACTGGTCGAAGGGACTTGCCGAGGCGGTTGGCGCAGCCCGCATCGTGCTCGCGGTGATGGGGCCACGGTGGATCAACGCGGCCGACGACTGGGGACGGCGCCGGATCGACGACCCGAAGGACTGGGTCCGGATCGAACTGGCCACGGCGCTGCAGCGGGGCATTCCAGTGATTCCCCTGATGCTGGATGGCTTCCAGGCGCCGCCGCCCGAGGCCCTGAACGACGCACTGTCCGGCCTGGCTTTCCAGCAATCGCACCCCTTGCAGAACGCCAGCTGGATGAGCGACGTCCAGCACCTCATCGACCTGCTCGCGGTGCGCCTGGCCCTGCCGCGGCGCGATCGTGAATCCGCGCCGGGCACGCTCAGCAAACCCCGCAAGACGATTCGGCGCACGGCCTTGTCGGACGAGGCGGTGCTTGCCCGCTTGAACGACGAAGGCCTTGCCCACTGGGGCCTGGCACATCACACCCATCCCTGGGTGGTGGTCGGTACGGCGCAGGAACTTGCCCGGGGGTACGAGTTCGAGGGCTTTTACGAAGCCGTCGATTTCATGGCGGTTGCGGCGCGGCAGGTGGAGGCCTGGAAGCCGCCGCACCATCCCCGCTGGCAAAACCAGTGGAAATCGGTGCAGGTGTGGTTCTCGACCTGGGATGAGGGGTGCCGTATCACGGACCTGGATATCCAGGCCGCAGCAGCGCTGGACCGGGTTTATCAGGACTATCTGCGCGGCCGCCTGCCCCGCCCGGATTTCGGGACGCTGGCCGATGGGCGGACAGATTGAGCGGAGCGGTCGATGTAATGCAGGTGAAATATCATATGGTCCATCATCGAACGAATGAGGAGTCCCAATGAATCTCCCCGCCCACGTCCGCATTGTTGAAATGGGCCCCCGCGACGGCCTGCAGAACGAGAAGCAGCTTGTCGACACCGAAACCAAGGTCGAGCTGATTGCGCGCCTTGGCGCGGCCGGGCTCAAGGCCATCGAGGCCACGTCCTTCGTGTCGCCCCGCTGGGTGCCGCAGATGGGCGACAACGCCGAGGTGATGGCCCGCATCCTGCGCCTGCCGGGCGTGGCTTACCCGGTGCTCACGCCCAACCTGCAGGGCTTCGAGGCCGCGCTGGCGGCGGGGGCCACCGAAGTGGCGGTGTTTGGTGCGGCCTCCGAGTCCTTCAGCCGCAAGAACATCAACTGCAGCATTGCCGAATCGCTGACCCGCTTCGAGCCGGTGATGCTGGCCGCCAAAGCCGCCGGCGTGCGGGTGCGCGGCTATGTGTCGTGCGTGCTCGGCTGCCCCTACGAGGGCGAAATTGCCCCCGACGCGGTGGCCGGCGTGGCCGCCACGCTGTTTGAAATGGGCTGTTTCGAGGTGAGTCTGGGCGACACCATCGGCACCGGCACGCCCGGCAAAACCCGGCGCATGCTCGATACGGTGGCCCGCCGGGTACCCATCGACAAGCTTGCCGGGCATTACCACGACACCTACGGCCAGGCCATGGTCAACATCTACGCCTCGCTGGAGGCCGGCGTGGCGGTGTTCGATACTGCGGTGGCGGGCCTTGGTGGCTGCCCCTACGCGGCGGGCGCCTCGGGCAACGTGGCAACCGAGGACGTGGTATACATGCTCGACGGCCTCGGCATCGAAACTGGCATCGATCTGGATGCGCTGGTGGACACCGCGGGCTGGATCAGCGAACGCCTGGGCCGCGCCCCCGCCTCGAAGGTGGCGCGGGCGGTCCTCGCCAAACGGGCCAAGGCCTGCTGTACGTAACATCGACTCCGACCTGCCGCCCATGAGCGGCGGGCACGCAACCCCACTGAGCAAGCCATGAGTATCAAGTCCCCCTGCACCAGCGTGTGCCGCATGAGCGCGGTTTCCGGTTACTGCGAAGGCTGTTTCCGCACGATTCCCGAAATCACCGAATGGAGCCGCGCCGGTGATGCGCAAAAGCGCGCCATCCTCGCCGAAGTTGCCAGCCGGCGGGCCGCCGCCGGGCGTGTCGACGGAGGCCTGAACAGCGAGTGCCAGGAAGCCGGCCGATGAGTGGCGAATCCCCCTGCATCGGCATCTGCGAAATCGCCGACGGCTACTGTATCGGCTGCGGCCGCAGTGAAGACCAGATCTTCGGCGAAACCGATTCCGCGCCCGCCGGTGAAGAAGGCGTCGCCGAGCAGGTCCGGCGGGTCGTTGGCGGCGAGGCCGATGTGCCGGGTGACTGAGCCGATGCTTCCGCTCGGCATTGAAGTCATCGAGCGTGGCTGGCTGTCGTCCAACAACATCCTGCTCTGCGACGGCGACGAGGCAACGCTGATCGACAGTGGCTACGTGAGCCACGCCGCGCAAACCGTCGAGCTGGTTCGCACTGCCCTTGGCGGCCGGCGCCTCGCCCGGCTGATCAACACCCATTCCCATTCCGACCACATTGGTGGCAACGCCGCAGTGAAAGAGGCCTTCGGCTGCCGCATCGGCGTACCGGAAGGCATGGCCCCGGCAATCGAAAACTGGGACGAAGAGGCCCTCTTGCTGAGTGTGGCCGACCAGCAGGGCGCACCCTTCGGGCTCGATCACACCCTTGCCGTCGGCGAGCGGCTGATGATGGGCGGCCTCGAATGGCAGGCCCTGCCGGCGCCCGGCCACGACATGGACGCGCTGGTGTTCCATTCGGCGGATGCCCGCGTGCTGATTTCCGGTGACGCCCTGTGGCGTGACGGCTTCGGAATCCTGTTTGCCGAGGTGATCGGCAGTGGCGGCGGGCTGGAGGCCGCGCAGGCCACCCTCGAAGCGATTGCCCGGCTGCCGGTGGACCGGGTGATTCCTGGCCACGGCGCGCCCTTTGTCGAGGTGGATGAGGCGCTCGCTGCGGCCTTCGCGCGCCTGCGCTATTTTCAGCAGGACGGCGCCCGCATGGCCCGCAACGCGATCCGGGCCTGTTTGACCTTCATGCTGCTCGAGCAGCGTCGCGTTCCCCTCGACACGCTGCCGGCCTATCTGGAGGCGGTGCCGTTGTATCGCGAAGCCAACCGGCGCTTCCTGGGCCTCTCGGCCGACGCCCTGGCCGGATGGCTGGTGGGCGAGCTGGTGCGTGCCGGCGTGGCCCGCCGGGAGGCCGATTTTCTGTGTGCTACATGATTTAACAAATTTGCGGTTTCTTGCCAAAAACCCGTCAGTTCATTTGTCAGACTTTGTTTATGCTGTTTTCTGCGCTGTGCGACAACGTGTCGCACAGTTGTGACAGGCTGGCGCCATAGACCGGCCGTCTCTCCTTGAAACAGGGTCAACACAATGCAACTCGTTCTGATCAGTGGTTTGTCCGGTTCCGGCAAGAGCGTTGCCCTCAATGTGATGGAAGATTGCGGCCATTACGTGGTCGACAACCTCCCGTCGGCGCTCCTGCCGCAACTCGTCACCCACCTGCGCGGCGCTGGCTATCAGCGCATCGCGGTGGCCGTGGATGTCCGCTCCGGCTCCAGCATCGCGGCCTTGCCCCAGCAGGTCGAAGCCCTGCGGGCCATGGTGGGCGATGTCCGTTTTCTCTTCCTCGATGCCCGCGACGACACCTTGATCGCGCGCTTTTCCGAAACCCGCCGCAAGCATCCGCTGGGCGACGAAACCGTGACGCTGGCCGAAGCCATCTCCCGCGAGCGCGAGGCGCTGGCGCTGATTTCCGAACTCGGTCATCGCCTCGACACCAGCGATCTGTCGGCCAACACCCTGCGCAACTGGGTCAAGAGCTTCATGCAGCTGGAGGCGGGCAGCCAGATCACCCTGCTGTTCCAGTCCTTCGGCTTCAAGCACGGCATTCCGATGGATGCCGACCTGGTTTTTGACGTGCGCTGCCTGCCCAATCCCCACTACGATCCGGTGCTGCGCCCCCTCACCGGGCGCGACAAGCCGGTGATCGACTTTCTTGAGAAAGTGCCGGAAGTTGGCCAGATGGTGGACGATATCTACGGTTTCGTCGCCTCGTGGCTGCCTTCCTACGTCAACGACAATCGCAGCTATCTCACCGTGGCCATCGGCTGTACCGGTGGCCAGCACCGTTCGGTGTACATCGCCGAAGAGCTGGCCGGGCGCTTCCGCGAAACGGCCCGTGTGCTGGTGCGTCACCGCTCGTTCAAATGATGTGCCGGAGCACGCACCGGCTTTGGAGGTCATGCAAACCATGAGCCCACCGGGAAGCGTGCTGCGCCTGTGACAAAGCGTGTCGCCCTGCGCAGCTGGCTGGCCGCCTGGGCCGTGCACCTGCGGGTCGGCGACGGCCTGGTGCTGGCGGCGGCGCTGGCGTTTTGCGTCGCCTCGGCGCTGAGCCTGTGGCAGGGGGGGCGGCCGGACAAGGCCATCATCAAGGCCGGCGGCAAGGTGTTCGCCGAGGTCGATCTTGCCGCGCCGCGCATGCTTGATGTGCCGGGGCCGCTGGGCATCACCCGCATCGAGATCCAGCCCGGCCGGGCCCGCGTGGCGGCCGATCCCGGGCCGCGCCAGTATTGCGTGCGTCAAGGCTGGCTGGTGAGCGCCGGGGCGGTGGCCATCTGCGCGCCCAACCAGGTCAGCCTTGCCCTGTCGGGGCGCCATGCCGACTATGACTCCCTCAACTACTGAAATCCGCATCACTCCCACGGCGGACGACCACCGGGTGGCCCGCCATGCGGCGGCGGCCATCGTGCTTACCGTGGCCGAGGCGGCGATTCCGTTGCCGCTGCCGGGGGTCAAGCCTGGCCTTGCCAACATCGTCATCCTGGTGGTGCTGGCCCGCTGGGGCTGGCGGGAGGCGGCGTGGGTGGCGCTATTGCGGGTTTTTGTCGGCAGTGTGGTGCTGGGCCAGTTTCTGGCGCCGGGATTTTTCCTCAGCCTCGCCGGAAGCCTGGCCAGCCTGGCCGTGCTGGGTGCGGCGATGCACCTGCCGCGGCGCTGGTTCGGCCCGGTGAGCCACAGCGTGCTGGCCGCCTTCGCCCACATCGGCGGGCAGTTGCTGGTGGCCCGCCTGTGGCTGGTGCCGCACGACGGCGTGTTCTACCTGGTGCCGGTGTTTGCGCTGGCGGCCACGCTGTTCGGGCTGGTCAACGGGCTGGTGGCCGCGCGCCTGCTGGAGGCCGAGGGTGTGAAACCTACGCCCTAGCGGCGCTTGCGCGAGGCCGGCCACGGCGCGGGTTTGTCGGGCAGGCCGAGGGCCGCGCGGGATAGCCGGTCGGCATCCGGGTTGCGGTGGCGGGGAACCCACTCCAGCTGCACCGATGCAAAGGCGTCCAGCAAAAAACGGGTGTGCTCCACGAGGCAGTGCAGGCGGGCTACGTTCGTGTGCGCATCGCCCCGCGCGTGACGCACCGCAAAATCGCTGTCGCCGCGAATCCGCAGGTGACGGGCGCCAGCTTCCCGGGCCAGCTCCAGCGCCTTGCCGAGGGCCAGCAGTTCCGCCTCGTTGTTGCATCCGCCCTCCGTGGCCATGGCGGAGAAGTCGACCCGCTCGCCCTCTGGCCCCCGCAGCACGGCTCCAAGCCCGATGCGTCCGGGGTTGGGGAAGGCCGAGCCGTCGAACCAGATCTGCCATTCGGTGGGCGGGCAGGGCGGGGCGGTGTCGCTCATTGAAGTGGGGGCGCAGCCTGACGGGAGGAATGAGCGGGAACTGTACTTTTTTGGGCGGGTTTTGTCGCGGTTCGGGGCGAGTCCGCGCCTAGAATGCCGCTATCCAGTTTCCGCGGAGAGTCCGGCCATGACCGTCGTTGTTTCCCCCGATCCGCTCAGTCTCGCCCTTGGCATGCCCAAGGCCGAGCTGCATGTGCACATCGAAGGCACCCTCGAGCCTGAGCTGGCGTTCGCGCTGGCGCGGCGCAACGGGGTGAGCCTGCCCTATGCCGACGAGGCGGCGCTGAAGGCGGCATACGCCTTTGACAGCCTACAGTCCTTTCTCGACGTGTATTACGCCTGTGCCGCGGTGCTCGTCACCCGGGCCGATTTTTGTGAGCTGATGCTGGCCTACCTCGAGCGTGCGGCGGCTGACGGGGTGGTTCACGCCGAAATCTTCTTCGACCCGCAAACCCACACCGCCCGCGGCATTCCCTTTGTCACGGTGCTGGAGGGGCTGGAGGACGGCCTGGCCGAAGGGGCGCGGCGCTGGGGCGTGTCGGGGCGCCTGATCCTGTGTTTTCTGCGCCATCTGCCGGAAGACGAATGCCTGGCGGCGCTGGCCGGGGCCGAGCCGTTCATCGGGCGCATTCACGGCTTCGGGCTGGATTCGTCCGAGCGTGGTCATCCGCCGTCGAAGTTTGCGCGGCTGTTCGCCCGCTGCCGCGCGCTGGGCAAGCCGGTGGTCGCCCACGCCGGCGAGGAAGGCCCGCCGGCCTACATCACCGAGGCGCTGGATGTGCTGGGCGCGGTGCGCATCGACCACGGCGTGCGGGCCGTAGAAGACGCTGCCGTGCTCGCCCGCCTGGCGCGGGAGGGCATTCCGCTGACGGTTTGCCCGCTTTCAAACACCCGCCTGTGCGTGTTCAAAACCATGGCCGAACACAGCCTGCCGCAGCTCCTCGCCGCCGGTGTCCGGGTCACGCTCAACAGCGACGACCCGGCGTATTTCGGCGGCTATCTCAATGCCAATATCCGTGCGGTGCAGGCGGCCTTTGGCTTTGATGCGGCCACCTGGTACCGACTGGCGCGCAACAGCTTCGAGGCGAGTTTTGCGACGGACGAAGAAAAAGCCGGGTGGATCGCCCGGCTGGATGGCTGGTTTGCCGAGGCCGGCGCGGCCCCGGCCTGAATCAGCCGGCCGCGAGGGCCGCGTCGATCGCGGTCACCAGTTTGTCCGCATCGGGGGCGGTGTCGGGGGCGAAGCGGCGGATCACCTGGCCGTCACGGCCGATCAGGAACTTCTCGAAATTCCACAGCACCTCGGGCGCCGCCGTCGGTTCGATCTTGTAGCCGCGCAGGGCTTTTTCCATGCCCGCGCGATCTTCCGTTTCGGGCCGCGCGGCGGTGAGTGCGGCGTACAGCGGATGCTTGTCCGGCCCGGTGGCGATGATCTTGCTGTACATCGGAAACTGCACGCCGAAGGTGGCCGTGCAGAAGCCGGCAATTTCCGCATCGCTGCCCGGCTCCTGCCCGGCGAAATCGTTGGCCGGAAAGCCCAGCACCACCAGCCCCCTGTCGCGGTACTGCTCGTAAAGCTTCTCCAGCCCTTCGTACTGCTTGGTGAGGCCGCACCTGGATGCGACGTTCACCACCAGCAGCACCTTGCCGGCGTGCTCGGCCAGGGTGGCGGGCGTGCCGTCGATCTTGTTCACGGGGATGGTCTGCAGGGCCTGGGTCATGGGGTGATCCTCGGTTGGGGTGGTCAGCGTCTGGCGGCTTTGGTCAGCCGTTCATACATGCGTTTGGCTGCGTTGCGGGTTTCCGGCTCCAGGGCGTCGAGCAGTTCCGGTTTACCGTCGATGGCCGCCTCGAAGGCCAGCAGGAGCGGGCGGGCGTGGCGATCATAGCCCACGCCATGCAGCAGGCCCAGCACGCTGGCGGCCTGGGTGGGGTTGGCGAGGAGCGGGGCGAGGAAGCGTTCGACGAAGGCCTGGGAGACGAGGGCGGTGGGGACGTCGTCCGCGTCGGCCAGGAGTTTCTCCAGCGCAGCCCGGGTTTCCGCGAAGCTGCCAACGCCGAGGGCCCGGGTCGCGGCAATCGCGCCGCGGCGGGCGTGCAGCTTGTCGAGTTGGGCTTGCCAGAACTTGCGGGCCTTCGCGTCGAGGGTGATGGCGCGCTGAAGTTCGGGCTCGGCGGCTTCGAGGTCATCTCGGTCTAGCAGCAATCGCCCCAAATTACCGTGGGCCGTTCCGTTTTCCGGATCGAGTTCGATGGCCTTGCGGTAGGCGGCTTCGGCTTCGTCGGCGCGCTTCGGTTGTTGGACGAGGAGGGTGCCGAGGTTACTCCACGGGAGTGCATCGGTGGGATCGAGTTCGATTGCCCTGCGATAGGCGGTTTCGGCCTCGTCGGTGCGCCTCGGCTGTTTTGCGAGGAGGTTGCTGAGGTTGTTCCAAGGAGCTGAGTCGGCGGGGTTAAGTTCGATCGCCTCGCGGTAGGCGGCTTCAGCTTCGTCGGTGCGGTCCGGTTGTTGGGCGAGGAGGTTGCCGAGGTTACTCCACGGGAGTGCATCGGTGGGATCGAGTTCGATCGCCCTGCGATAGGCGGTTTCGGCCTCGTTGTTGTGCTCCGGCTGTTCGGTGAGGAGGAGACCAAGATTGTTCCACGGGGCCGCGTACGTGGAATCGAGTTCGATTGCCCTGCGATAGGCGGTTTCGGCCTCGTCAGTGCGCTCCAGCTGTTCGGCCAGAAGACAGCCGAGCCCATTCCAAGGGAAGGGATCGCTTGGGTCGAGCGTGGTCGCCGCGTGAAACGCGGCTTCGGCTTCACTCGGCAGGCGGTCGAGTAGGTGCAGCAGACAAGCGTGTTCGTACTCGGTGCGGGCGGTCATGCCTCGCTGGGTGGCTCCGGTGAGCGCGTTTCGGGCGGCGACGAGTTGCCTGGACCGGCGGAGCGCCCCGGCAACATTGGCCCAGCTGTTGGCGTCGGCATCGGTGGCGTGCTTCCTGCCCCAAGTGAGCCAGCGTTCCGCGGCGACGGCGTCCATGAACTTCACGTAATCCCAGGCGCCGACGAGGCGCCAGGCCAGGGCGTCGAGGCTCGCGCCGCCGTTGGCGCGCTGGGCCGGGGGGATGTCATCGGGGTGAAGATTAGGCAGCGGAAAGAAGCCGCGGGCGCGCAGCTTGTAGAGCAGTGGCAGGTCGACTTCGAGGAGGCCGTAGCGCAGCAGCTTGCGCTTCTCCGCAGCTTGCAACGTGCGCATGCGTTCGGCTTCGGATGTTGCCGTGTCGGACAAGCACAGCGCATCGACAGCGGCGCGTTTGGTTTCTAGGCGCAGGTCCAGCGCGCCGACGAGGGCGTCCTGTTCGGCGGGGCTGAGGCCGTGGCCGGTGCATCCCGCGAGCCGCCTGCGCAGCTGGGACAGGGCTGCGAGATCTTTGGGCAGATCTTCGGCAGGCAGAATGTCGTCGAGGGGGGTGTCGCTTTCGACGGCATAGCGGCTGGCGCATTCTGCGCCCCAGGCTTCGAGGCTGCGGCTGTCGGCGCGGCGGCCCCGCATATCGGCCATCGCAAAGGCCAGCCGGGCTTCGGCGAGGGCGGGGCCGCTGGCGCCCCGGAGGGCGGTGGAGAGCTCTTCCTCGTCGTACATGGCTTCGAGGAATTCGGTGAGGCCGAGGACGCTCTGGCGGACGCGGCGGTTGCCGCGCATCTGCAGCCACAGGCGGAAGAGCTGTTCGGCGATGCGGTACTGGGTGCGGCCGTGGGCGGCGGATTTTTCGAGGAGGCCTTCCCGCTCGAGCACGTCGAGCTGGGCGGAGACGACGTTGGTGGGCAGGCCGGCGTGGGTGCCCAGTTCGGCGGCGGTGTGGCCGAAGCGCAGGCCTCTGCCGTCGCCGGGCCGGCGCACCGCTAGGGCGTGCATGACCACCTGGGCCTGCTCCGACAGATCCTCGAAGCGGGCCTTGTAATAGGGCGTGGTGAGGTCCATCAGGCGCTCGAAGTCTTCCACGGCCCGGCTGTTGGGGCCTTGCTGCAGCAGGGTGAAGATGAGGCCGACCGCGCGGGGGTTGCCGCCAGTGAGGTCGTAGAGGGCTTCGATGCGGCTGGAGCGGGTTTTCAGGCGCGCCTTGATCTCGGGGCTGCCCTGGCGGTCGGCGAGGTGTTCGAGCACTTGGCGGACTTCGGCGAGTTCGAGCCTGCCGAGGCGCTTGGGGATAAAGAAGTCGTAGAAGGCCTTGTCGTAGTCGGTGAAGGGCTCCGAAAGGCGCACCGAGCCGCCGATGACGATGGGCGACTGGGTGGTGGAGAGTGCTTCGCGCAGCGCCCAGTAGGCGGCGGCGTGGGGGTCCTTGAGCTTGCGGCCGCGCTTGTCGATGCGGTCGAAGACCATGTCGAGGTTGTCCACCAGCATCACGGGCCGGCGCTGGAGCCGGGCGCAGGTGTCGAGGAGCAGGGCGAGGCCGGCGTCGGTGGGCTGGTCGCCGCGGCGGGCGGCGGTTCGGGCGGCGTCGGTGCGGTCCATCAGGGCGTCGGCTTCGGTGCGGCGGCCCTGGCGGTCGAGCTCGTCCACCAGGGCTTCGCAGGCGGCCCACCAGAAGTCGGCCAGATCCTTGACCTGATACAGCTCTTCGGGGAAGGACAGGGCGATGAGGTGGTCGGCGAGGTCGGCGTCGCGGCGGATGGCAACGGCGAGGCGCTTGAGCAGGGTGGTCTTGCCGGCGCCACGCAGGCCGATGAGCAGGTAATGCTGGACGCTGCCTTCGAGCGGCGCGCGGGCGAGGTCGTCGCGCAGGAAGCGGAACTCTCCCTGACGGGCGATAAAGCCGGCGACCAGGGCGTCGTCGCTGAGCCAGTCGGGGTTGTAGTGGTGGGTGGCGATGCTCACAGGCTGTTCCTCCGGTTCCACCAGCGGCGCAGGGGTTCGAGGGCGAAGCGGTAGTGGCGCCCGCCGCCGCTGCTGTCGTCGGCGAGCCAGTAGGCGTCGCGCAGCAGGATGTCGCGCAGGCGGACGAAGAGGGCGCGGGCCTCGTCGTCGGAGGCGCCGGGGTGGCGCTGCTGGACGGTGTCCAGCAGGTTTTCGGCACGGGTGCCGCCGGGGCGGGCGGCGCTCTGGGCGAGCAGGGCTTTGGCGAGGGCGGCGAGGGGCGGGGCGAGCTGCATGTCCAGGCGCTTTTCCCAGTGATGGAAGTCGTTGTCGGCGCCGACGCCGGGCTGGATGATCTGGTCGATGGCTGTTTCGATGAGATCCTGCGGCGTTGTGGCGGGGCTGGCGGCGATGAGGCTGCGCAGTTGCTGGAAGGCAATCTGCAGGTAGTAGGGCTGGGGCCAGCTCACGGCGTCCACCAACTGGCGGACGGCGTTGTCGTCGAGGGTGATCTTGTAGCTGGTGGCCAACTCGCGGATCAGCTGGCAGGCCAGCGGATCGGTGAAGGGCGGCAGGTTCTGGTGGTTGAGGCTGTTGATGGTGTCGGCCATGCCGTGTTCTTGCACCAGGGTGTCGAGGCCCACCGAGCCGGAGATCAGCCAGCGCACCTTGCCGGCGCCGGCGAGGGCGCGCACGTCGTTGCGGAACCAGTCGAGGAAACGGCGCACCCGCAAGACGCCGCCGGTCTGATCCTGGCGGATGATGTTGAAGAGCATGATCGGCAGCTCATCGACGTAGATCAGCCAGCGGTCGTCGAGCTCGCCGAGGAGGGCGAGCAGTTCGTTGCCGACGGTGATCCAGTCGTCGGCGTCGGAGCCGGCCAGCCCGACTTCGGCCGTGGCGCCGAAGCCGCCGAATTTGAGGGATTTGATGCGTTTGCCCAGGGCGCCAAACTTCTCCCGCACGCCGTCCCACAGTTTGCCGGCGCGGGAGTCGATGGCTTTCTTGAGTTCGCCTTCGAGCTTGTCGAGAAAGCCCTTCTCGTCGATGCATGACGCGACGACGATTTCGATGGCCTTCCAGCCGTCCTTGCGGGTGATGGCCATCACCGCTCGGGCCAGGGAGGTCTTGCCGATCCGCCGGGGGCCGAGGAGCAGGATGTCGTCGTGGTCGAGGATCTGGCGGAGATGCTGGGCGATGTCGTTGCGGCCAAAGAAGTTTTCGCCCTCGACGGGAGAGCCGGCGATGTTGTCCATGGGTAGGTCTCGGTGTTTGCGCAAAGAAAATATAGTGCAAAGAATTCTTTGTGCAAAGAAGCTTTTGTATTTGGCGGGGTGGCTTGACGCGATAACGAAAAAGGGCGCCCCGCAGGACGCCCTCTTGGCAGATAACCGGCCGGCGAGGCTTACACCACCCCAGCCCCTTGTGCCTGCTGGTCGGCCCAGTAGCTGGAGCGGACCATCGGGCCGCAGGCGGCGTTTTTGAAGCCCATTTTGAGCGCTTCGGTTTCGAACATCTTGAAGACGTCAGGATGCACGTAGCGCAGCACCGGCAGGTGGCCGCCGGAGGGCTGGAGGTATTGGCCGATGGTGAGCATCTCGACGTTGTGGGCGCGCATGTCGCGCATCACTTCGAGGATTTCCTCGTCGGTTTCGCCGAGGCCGACCATCAGGCCGGACTTGGTAGACACATCGGGGTGGCGGGCCTTGAACTGCTTGAGGAGTTCGAGCGAGTAGGCGTAGTCGGAACCCGGGCGGGCCTGCTTGTAGAGGCGCGGCACGGTTTCCATGTTGTGGTTCATGACGTCCGGCGGAGCCTGGTCGAAGATGTCGAGGGCGATCTCCATGCGGCCGCGGAAGTCGGGCACCAGCACTTCGATGCTGGTCTTGGGGCTGGCTTCGCGGGTGGCCTTGATGCAGTCGACGAAGTGCTGGGCGCCGCCGTCGCGCAGATCGTCGCGGTCGACGCTGGTGATCACCACGTAGTTGAGGCGCATCGCGGCAATGGTCTTGGCGAGGTCGGCCGGTTCGTTGGCGTTGAGCGGCTCGGGGCGGCCGTGGCCCACGTCGCAGAAGGGGCAGCGGCGGGTGCAGATGTCACCCATGATCATGAAGGTGGCCGTGCCCTTGCCGAAGCATTCGTGGATGTTGGGGCAGGAGGCTTCTTCGCAGACGGTGTGCAGCTTGTGCTCGCGCAGGGTGTCCTTGATCTCGTTGAAGCGTTCGGCTTCGATGCCGGCGCCCAGCTTGATGCGGATCCATTCGGGCTTCTTGAGGCGCTCGGCGGGAACGATCTTGATGGGGATGCGGGCGGTTTTTTCGGCGCCGCGCTGCTTGCGGGTAGTGGTGGAATCCATTGCTGTCCTTTGGTCAGATTGAGGCGACGGCGGGGAAGTGGTGCTGGAGGTGGCCGAGAAGCCGTTCGGCGACTTCATCGGGGCCTTCAGTCACGCCGAAGTCCTTGAGTTGTATGGTCTTGAGCCCACTATAGCCGCAGGGGTTGATCCACGTAAATGGTGTCAAGTCCATATCGACGTTGAGGGACAGTCCGTGGTAACTGCAGCCGTTTTTCACGCGCAGGCCGAGGGCGGCGATCTTGGCGCCGTCGATGTAGACGCCCGGAGCGCCTTCCTGGCGGCGTGCGTCGAGGCCGAAATCGGCGATGCAGTCGATGATCGACTGTTCGAGCAGATTGACCATTTCGCGCACCTTGAGGTGGCGGCGGTGCAGGTCGATGAGCAGATAAGCCACGACCTGGCCGGGGCCGTGGTAGGTGATCTGACCGCCGCGGTCGATCTTGACCAGCGGGATGTCGGTGGTCTGCAGCAGGTGTTCGGGCTTGCCGGCCTGGCCGAGGGTATACACCG
This sequence comes from Zoogloea sp., assembly GCF_030157465.1. GTDB lineage: Bacteria > Pseudomonadota > Gammaproteobacteria > Burkholderiales > Rhodocyclaceae > Zoogloea. The sequence continues at coordinate 69,285 of NZ_JAOAUU010000058.1, read as the reverse complement.
GCGGGTGCTGGACGAGCCACAGCTCGTCCGGCGTGGAGGCGTCGCGGCGGGTGGTGAATTCCTGCATCGCCCGCCAGGTGGGCTCGTAGGGCACGAGGCCCGGGCGGCGGATGATCACAGGACGACTTTGACCATCGGATGGGAGGACATCTCCCGGTACAGCGCGTCGAGCTGGGCCTGCGAGGTGGCGTTCACGGTGCAGGTGATGGCGAGGTAGTTGCCCTTGGCAGAAGGGCGCATCTGCATCGTGGCGGCGTCGAAATCCGGCGCGTGGGTGAGCACCACCTCCAGCACGACCTGGGCGAAGTCATCCACCCGCGCGCCCATGATCTTGATCGGGAATTCGCAGGGGAACTCGAGCAGGGTTGTGCGCTCTTCGGTCATTCGGCTTTCCTTACAGATTTTTGAACCACAGGCGGATTGCATCCCACATGCGGCCGAACCAGCCGGCTTCGGGCACTTCGTCGAGGGCCACGATGGGGTAGCTGCCGATCGGCTTGCCGTCGAGGGAAAGCTGCAGCGTACCGATGGGCTGGCCCTTGGCGAGCGGGGCGAGCAGGGGCTGCTGGCTGACCACGTCGGCCTTGAGCTTCTGTGCGTCTCCCTTGGGCAGCGAGAGCACGAAATCGTTCAGGAAACCGGCCTTGACGGTGTTTTCGCTGCCTTTCCAGACGCGAAATTCATTCACGGCCTGGTTGGCGGTGTACACCTTGACGGTGTCGAAGGCCAGGTAGCCCCAGTTGAGCAGCTTCTGGGATTCCTGGGCGCGCACGCTGTCGCTGGTGGTGCCGACGACGACCGACACGAGGCGACGGTCGTTGCGCTTGGCGGACGCGATCAGGCAGTAGCCGGCGCTGTCGGTGTGGCCGGTCTTGATGCCGTCAACGGTGGGGTCGAGGAAAAGCAGGCGGTTGCGATTGGGCTGCTTGATCTTGTTGTAGGTGTATTCCTTGATGGAATAGATCGGGTAGAACTCGGGGAAGTCGCGAATGATGGCCGCGGCCAGCACGGAGAGGTCGCGCACCGTGGTGAGGTGCGACGGGTGGGGCAGGCCGGTTGAGTTTTCGAAGTGGGTGTTCTTGAGGCCGAGACGGGCGGCTTCCTTGTTCATCAGCTGGGCAAAGGCTTCTTCCGAGCCGGCGATGGCTTCGGCCAGCGCCACACAGGCATCGTTGCCTGACTGGATGATCATGCCGTGGAGGAGTTCGTTCACGGTCACGGGGGTTTGCGGCTCGATGAACATCTTGGAGCCGGGCACTTTCCAGGCCTTGGGCGAGACCGGGATGGTCTGCTCGAGCGCCAGGGTTTTGTTCTTTACCGCCGAGAAGGCCAGGTAGGCGGTCATCAGCTTGGTCAGCGAGGCGGGCTCGATGCGCTGGTCCGGCTGTTCGGCGGTGAGCACTTGACCGGAGCCCACGTCGAGAAGCAGCCAGGCCCGCGCGGCAACCGGCGGAGGAGTCATCTGGGCAAAGGCGAGGGCCGGGAGAACCAGCAGGAGCAGGATGATGCGACGCAGCATGATGGGGTGCAAAAGCGGAAAAAGTGCGATTATAGTCACGCTGCACCCCGATGAAGTTCCGGATTTTTCAGATTTTCCGGGAACTCCCGGCCCGCCGTCTGGTCTTGATTGCTGCAATGCAACGTATCCATCGATCCCTGTCCCGCGTCATCTCCCGTGTGCTTTCCCTTGCGCTGGCCTGCCTCGTGCTGGTCTGGGCGGGGGTTGCCAGTGCGGAAGAGGCCTATGAATCGGCCGCGGAACTGGTCGAGCACGTGCAGGTGGACCAGGTGACCCAGGGTGGCGTTGAGCCGGATACCGCCGAGCCGCAGGATTGTCCGGCTTTTGTCAGCGGCTTTGCCTTGCCGGTGCTGTTCCTGCTTGAAGTCCGCCCGGATGGAACATTGCCCGAGTTTCCTTCGGTTTTTCCCCGCGCCACGTCGCCGCCTCCGCGGCGCAGTTGATCCTTTCTGCTCCCCGTCCGGGGAGCCCGGTACGCCGTGACGGAGCTCTGTCACGCCCCTTGTTTCCGTGAATCGAAAAACAGCGGTTTTGCCACGCTGAAGGATCAACATGCTCACCAAGTTATGCTTGGCTGTCGCCCTTTCGGTGACGGCCGTGCCTGTGTTCTCGGCGCCCGCCGGCGCGCCTGCGCCCTATTCCCTGCAGGCGCTGCGCGATGTGGCGCGGGCCGGACATCCGGCCCTCGCCGCGGCCCGTTCCCAAGTGGAGGCCAGTCGCGCCCAGGTTGCGAGCGCCGCGGCCTACCCGAACCCCGAGGTGGAGTTTCTTGCCGGCCGCACCCAGGCCCGGGTGCCCGGTGCCACCGACGGCAGTGCCCGCAGCCTGTCGCTGCTGCAGCGGATTGACAACCCCTGGCAGCGGGACGCCCGTATCGATGCCGCCACGTTCGGGCTGGACGCGCGCCAGGCCGAGCGGCGTGCTTTCGAGAACGATCTTCTGGCGCGTCTCGACCAGCGTTACTTCGAAGTCCTGCGCCGACAGGCCGAAGTGCGCGCCGCCCGCGAAGACCTGAGCCTTGCCGAGCAGATTCGCGGCAAGGTGGCGGTGCGGGTGAACTCCGGCGAAGCGCCCCGTTATGAATTGATCAAGGCCGATACCGAACTGCTCAACGCCCAGAAGGCCTTTGAGAGCGCCGGTCTGCGGGTTGCCCGGGCGCATGCCGCGCTGCGCGCCGTGGTCGGCGCCGGTCTGCCGGCCGATTTCCAGGTGGAAGGCGTGCTTGCCGCCTACCCCGCGGGCAGCGCCGTGGTGCCGCCGCTGGATGTGCTGCGCGCCGAAGTGCTGGCCCGCAACCCCGAACTGCTCCGCAGCCAGGCCGAAGTGCGTCGTGCCGAGCGTCAGCTGGAACTCGAGCGCCTGCGCCGCCAGCCCGAACTGGCCTTGAAGGTGGCCGAGGATCGCGACAGTGAAATCCGCGACACGCGCTTCGGCGTGGTGCTCAGCGTGCCGATCTGGGATCGCCGCAAGGGGCCGATCGCCGAGGCCGGTGCGCTGCTGGCGAAGAGCCGCAGCGAGCAGGCGGGCCAGGAGCTGGGCCTGCTGCAGTCGCTCGAAATCGCCTATAGCGAATACGAAATCGCCCGCACCCAGGTGAATGCCCTCGAAAACGGCATTCTCCGCGAGGCCGAGGCGGCCATGAAGGTTGCCGAGGCGGCCTACCGCTTCGGCGAGCGCGGCATCCTCGATTACCTGGACGCCCAGCGGGTGTTTCGCGCTGCCCGCAATGAACTCATCGCCGCCCGCTACGAACTGCAGGTGGCCGTCATCGAAATCGAGCGCCTGCGCGCTGCACCGTGATCCGGATTCCGCTTATGAAACCCAACGCTCTTGCCCTGGCCGTTCTGACGGCTGCCCTGATTCTTGCCGGCTGCAAGGATTCCCCCAAGCCCGGCGCGACGACCGCACCCACGGCGGCGGCTCTCACCGAGGCCGCTACCGGTGAGACCGAGGTGCCGGTGGCCGACCCGCTGGCGGTGACGGTGCCGGCCAACTTCGGTGCCGACATCAAGGTTGCGCCGGTGGGCGCCACACCGCTTTCCGACACCCTGCGGGTGGCCGGCAAGGTGGACTTCGATGAATATCGCGTAACCCGTATCGGCGCCACGGTGACCGGCCGGGTCATCGAGATCCATGCTCACCTCGGCCAGCAGGTGAAGGTGGGTGATGCGCTGGCGGTGATCAACAGCACCGAACTGGGCCAGGCCCAGCTCGCCTACCTCAAGGCCCGCGCCCAGGCCGACCTGCAGGCGCGCAGCGTCGAGCGGGCGCGCCAGCTGTTTGCGGCCGACGTGATCGGCAAGGCCGAATTGCAGCGCCGCGAGAGCGAGCTGGCGATTGCCTCCGCCGAACAGCGCGGCGCGGCCGACCAGCTGCGCGTGCTGGGCATGTCGTCGGGGGCGATCGGCCGGCTGGGTAGCAGCGGCGTGATCCATTCGGTGACGCCGGTGGTGTCGACGATGGCCGGCACGGTGGTCGAGCGCCAGGTGGCGCCGGGCCAGGTCGTGCAGCCTTCCGACGCGCTCTATATGGTGGCCGACCTGTCCCAGGTGTGGGTGACCGCCGAGGTGCCCGAGCAGCAGGCCGCGCTGGTCAAGTCCGGCCAGAGCGTCGATATCGAGGTGCCGGCCCTTGGCGTGCGCCTTACCGGCAAGCTGATCTACGTGGCCGACACGGTCAACCCCGAAACCCGCACCGTGACCGTGCGCAGCGCGGTGGCCAACGCCAACCGCCAGCTCAAGCCGGCCATGCTGGCCACGATGCTGATCCAGGCTGCACCGGTCGAGCGGCTGGTGGTGCCGGCCCAGGCCGTGGTGCGTGACGGTGACGCCGACAACGTGTTCGTCGAGGTCGGGCCGCAGCAGTTCCGTCTGGCGCCGGTGCGTCTTGGCCCGGATGTGGACGGGCGCCGCCCGGTGCTGTCCGGCCTCAAGCCTGAACAGCGCATCCTCGTATCGGGCGCCTTCCATTTGAACAACGAACGCAAGAGGAAGGAACTGGAATGATTCAATCCCTCGTTCGTATCGCCCTCCAGCAGCGCCTGGTTGTTGTCGTGGTGGCAGTGATCCTGCTCGCCTTCGGTTTCAACGCGGCGCGCAAGCTGTCTGTGGACGCCTTTCCCGACGTGACCAACGTGCAGGTGCAGATCGCCACCGAAGCCAAGGGCCGCTCGCCCGAGGAGGTGGAGCGCTTTGTCACCGTGCCGCTGGAAATCTCCATGACCGGTCTGCCCGGTCTCGAGGAAATGCGGTCCCTCAACAAGCCCGGGCTGTCGCTGATCACGCTGGTGTTCACCGACGCCACCGACGTCTACTTTGCCCGTCAGCTGGTGATGGAACGCCTGCTCGAAGTGGGCAGCCGCATGCCGGAAGGCATCGTGCCGGTGCTCGGCCCGGTGTCTACCGGCCTCGGCGAGGTGTACCAATACACCCTCGATCACCCGGACGACGGCGACCGCAAGCTCACCGAGAAGGAACTCACCGAACGCCGGATTGCCCAGGACTGGGTGGTGCGCCCGCTGCTGCGCTCGATTCCCGGTGTGGCTGAAATCAACTCCCAGGGCGGCTACAACCGCCAGTACCAGGTGCTGGTGAACCCCGATCGGCTGCGCCACTACCAGCTCAACATCCGCGACGTGTACGAGGCGGTGGCGCGCAACAACGCCAACTCGGGCGGCGGGGTGCTGCCCCAGTACGCCGAGCAGTACCTGATCCGCGGCGTCGGGCTGGTGAAAAGCCTGTCCGACATCGGCGGCATCGTGCTCAAGGAGGTGGGGGGAACGCCGGTTTTCGTGCGTGACGTGGCCGAAGTGGCCTTTGGCCACGAGGTGCGTCAGGGCGCAGTGGTGAAGAACGGCGTCACCGAATCGGTGGGCGGCGTGGTGATGATGCTGCGCGGCGGCAACGCCAAGGAGGTGGTCGGCCGCATCAAGGCGCGGGTGGCCGAGATCAACGATAAAGGCATGCTGCCCGACGGCCTGAAGATCGTGCCCTACTACGACCGCTCCGAGCTGGTGGACGCGGCCTTGTGGACGGTGACCAAGGTGCTGATGGAAGGCATCGTGCTGGTCGTGGTGGTGTTGCTGCTGTTCCTGGGCGACGTGCGCTCCAGCCTGATCGTGGTGGCCACGCTGGTGCTGACACCGCTGATCACCTTCATGGCGATGAACCATTACGGCATCTCGGCCAACCTGATGTCGCTGGGCGGCCTCGCCATCGCCATCGGCCTGATGGTGGACGGTTCGGTGGTGGTGGTTGAAAACGCCTTCGAGCGTCTCGGCCGGGCCAACGAGGGCGAGAGCAAGGCGCGCATCATTTTTGACGCGGTGCAGGAAGTGGCCACGCCGGTGATTTTCGGCGTCGGCATCATCATCCTGGTGTTCCTGCCGCTGATGACGCTGCAGGGCATGGAGGGCAAGATGTTTGCGCCGCTGGCCTACACCATCGCCATCGCGCTGGCGGTGTCGCTGTTCCTGTCGCTGACCCTCACGCCGGTGCTGTCGTCCTACCTGCTCAAGGGCGGCGCCGAGCATGACACCTGGCTGATCGCCCGGCTCAAGGCGCCTTATCTGCGGATGCTGAAATGGGCCGTGGCCAACAGCCGCAAGGTGGTGGTGGGCGGCATCGGGCTGCTGGTGGCCACGTTGGCGGCGTTTCCGCTGCTGGGCACCGCCTTCATCCCCGAGATGAAGGAAGGCTCGGTGGTGCCGGGTATCAACCGGGTGCCCAATATTTCCCTCGAAGAGTCGATCAAGATGGAAATGCAGGCGATGAAGCTGGTGATGGAAGTGCCGGGCGTCAAGTCCGCCATTTCCGGCGTCGGCCGTGGCGAATCGCCGGCGGATCCGCAGGGCCAGAACGAATCGACGCCCATTGTCAGCCTCAAGCCCCGCGACGAATGGCCCGCAGGCTGGACCCAGGACGACATCGCCGACGCCATGCGCGAAAAGCTCAAGGTGTTGCCGGGCGCCCAGGTGGTGATGGCCCAGCCGATTTCCGACCGGGTGGACGAGATGGTCACTGGCGTGCGTTCGGACGTGGCGATCAAGGTGTTCGGTGACGATCTCGACGTGCTGAAGAAAAAGGCCGACGAAATCGCCCGGGTGGCGGGCAGCATTACCGGTGCCACCGACATCCGCGTCGAGCGGGTGACCGGCCAGCAGTACCTTTCCATCGAGATCGACCGCGTTGCCATTGCCCGCCACGGCCTCAACGTGTCGGACGTGAATGACGTGATCGAGGCGGCCATCGGTGGCAAGCAGGCCACCGAGATCTACGAGGGCGAACGGCGTTTTGCCTCGGTGGTGCGTCTGCCCGAGAGCTTCCGGGACAACCTCGAGAAGATCGGCGACATCCTGGTGAGTGCGCCGGGCGGCGTGCAGGTGGCGCTGGAAAACCTGGCCCGTATCCATGTGGTCGATGGCCCGGCGCAGATCTCGCGCGAGCTGGCCAAACGCCGGGTGGTGGTGGCGATCAACGTCAAGGACCGCGACCTCGGCGGCTTCGTGGCCGAACTGCAGAAAACCGTGGGTGCCAAGGTCGAGCTGAAGGAAGGCTATTACCTGGAATGGGGCGGCCAGTTCCAGAACCTGGAGCGCGCGATGGGCCACCTGACCATCATCATCCCGGTCACGGTGGGAGCGATCTTCTTCCTGCTGTTCCTGCTCTTCGGCTCGCTCAAGCTGGCCAGCCTGATCATCCTGGTGCTGCCGTTTGCCAGTGTGGGCGGGGTGCTCGGGTTGCTGGTGACGGGCGAATACCTGTCGGTGCCGGCCTCGGTGGGCTTCATCGCCCTGTGGGGTATCGCGGTGCTCAACGGGGTGGTGCTGGTGAGCTACATCCGCAGCCTGCGCACCGAGGGGATTCCGCTGGCCATCGCGGTGGTGCAGGGGGCAACCCAGCGTTTCCGCCCGGTGATGATGACCGCCACCGTGGCCCTGCTGGCGCTGATTCCTTTCCTGTTCGCCACCGGGCCGGGTTCGGAAGTGCAGCGGCCGCTCGCCATCGTGGTGATCGGCGGCCTGATCACCTCGACGCTGCTGACCCTCGTGGTGCTGCCCACCCTTTACAAGTGGTTTGACGATACCCCCTACGAAGCCTGATCGAGGCGGGCCGCCCGAGTGCGGCCCGTGCCTGACGCAAGGAGATGAAAATGAAGGAAATCCACGCCGTTATCCGCCCGCAGAAACTGCCCCGGCTGCGCGAGGTGCTCCGCGCCGTGCCGGGTTTTCCGGGCATGACCATCAGCAAGGCGGCGGGCTGCGGATCAACAATCCGCCACACGCCCAACAGCATCAAGGAGGAACTGACCGACTTTACCGAGAAGTTGCGGGTCGAGATCATTGCGCCGGATGAACTGGCCGACGTGCTGGTCGATCACATCGTCCAGGTGGCCACGACGGGCCAGACCGGTGATGGCCTGGTATGGGTGACCGAGGTGCAGCGGGCCGTGTTCATCCGCAAAACGGTGAGTTCGGGCAGCGACTGAAGCTGCCGAAGTTGAAACAGCGAGGGGGCGTGGCTGGAATTCCAGTCACGCCCCCTCGTTTTTTCTTTCTCCGTTCAAGAGTGCTTTGCTCTAAAGCTCCACCGCCAGCGACAGCCAGCCCATGCTGGAGGCCGGGTTGACCGGCTTCGCCGGGTTGGCCTGCAGGCACTGCTCCGAGCGGTCGGCGATTTCCTGGTGGCTGCTGCCCAGGTTGATGCCGTTCAAGGCCACTTCGATCTTGCGGCCATCGAGCCGGAAGGCCCGGGCGATGCGCAGGTCGAGGCTGGTGTAGGGGCGCGCGCTGTAGTCGCAGCCGGGCACGTAGCCATAGCCGCCGGCCAGCGGGCCCATGCGCAGCACGCTGGCGGTGCTCGTCCAGCCGTGGCCGTAGTCCTGCAGCCAGGTGAGGCTGGCCGAATACGGGGCGGTGCGCTTGGCGACTTCCGGATCGTCGGTGCGCCGGTCGATGATCGTGTGGCTGAGCAGGAATTCGGTGCCGGCCCGCGGCTTGGTGCGGAACTGGTATTCGATGCCGCGCAGCACGACGGGCGAGGACAGGTTGATGAACTGGGATGTGGGCAGCGGCAGGCTCAGCGGGCCGATCGGGGACGGGACGATGTGGCGGATCACGAAATCGTTGATTCGCTCGTTGAAGATCCGCACGTCCAGGGTGCCGTCGATGGCCGGGAAGCGGCCCAGGTAGCCGATTTCGAAGGTGTCGACGCGGGGTGTGCGCAGATCCGGGTTTGCCACATAGGGCCACGCGATGGGCCGGTCGGTCTTTGGATTGCTGTTGGCACTGTAGGCGCGCACGTCGCCGTAAAGGTCGAACAGGTTGCGCTGCTGCCAGGCCCGCGCGTAGCCGGCACGGAAGGTGTCGGTGGGGCTGGCCTGCCAGTTGATGAAGGCCCGCGGGATGAATTGCGCCGCCACGCTGCCGTTCTTCTCGAGCAGGCCGCCGAGGTTGAGCGCCCAGTCGGGCGTGATGCGCCAGTCGAGGTTGGAAAAGGCCCGGTACAGGTTCATGGCCGGCGGGTTGCCGCCGGCGAACAGGAAGGGCGCGGTGGTCTGGTCGCGCCGGCTCTCCAGGCCCCACACCAGCCGGGCCTGCGGATTTAGGGCGAAGCGGTGCTGCAATTCGACGTTGGTCCGGTCGGCCGATCGATTGCGGTTCAGGGGAACGTCGGTGTAGCCGAGTCCGGCTGCCAGCCAGCGGTCGATGCCGGATTCGTGGTTGCGATAGAGGCTGACCAGCCACTCCTCGTCGTCGGCAACCGTGCGGCGCCAGGTGAGGTGAATGGTGCTGCCCTCGGTGCCCGTGGCGCGCTCGGCATTGTTGCCGAAGGTCGAGTCCGGGTAGCCCTGGTCGCGCTCGGTATGGTTGTAGCCCGCGCGAACGGTGAGTTCGTCACGGGCGTTGATGCGGTAATCGCTGCGCAGGCTGAGGGTCTGGCTGTGGCGCGAGTCGCGCACGCCGGTGAATCCGTTGTCGCGGGTCTGGGCGGCAGAGAGGCGTACGCCGAGTCCGTCGCTGCCACCGGTCCAGCTGGCGTGGGTGTCGGTGATGCCATGATTGCCGACATTGATCTGGCCCGAGGCGCCCCGGTCCTGGTGGCTGTGGCGGGTGATGATGTTGATCACGCCAAGAAACGCGTTGGCCCCGTAGGCGTTGGAGTTGGTGCCGCGGACAACCTCGATGCGCTCGATTTCCTGGATCGTGAGGGGCAGGGCTGACCAATCGACGCCGCCAAAGCTGCTTGGGGCATACACCGAGCGCCCGTCGATCAACACCTGGATTTCGGTCGGATAGTCGCTGCCGAGGCCGTGGTAGGTGACCCACTGGCTGTGTCCGCGTTCCTGGCCGACCTGCATGCCGGGAACCAGCCGGAGCAGGCGGGCCACGTCCCGGTAGCCGGTGGCGCGGATGAACTCGCGGTCGAGGATGGTGACGGAGCCCGGTGCTTCGTTGAGCGCCTGGGGCAGGCGCGAGGCCGACAGGACGGTTGGCAGCTCTTCGAAAAACGGCAGTTCTGCGCCCGCCCCGCGCAGGGAGTCTGCGGCAAGGGCAAGCTGCAGCGGCAGCACACCCGCGAGGGTGGCAAGCAGGGTCCGTCGGAGCGGCAGCAAGGGCATCGGGTGACTTTTGTTATAAGCGGAACCGGAGGGCTCCCTGAGACCAGCTTCCCCCGTTTTTTTCCGATTATATCCAGCCCATCCGGGATGGTCTGCGTAATCTTGCCGCTTGCAGTGTGACTTGTTGCGCCCTGGGTGCACAAAGCCTGCAGGGCATGGCGCCTACAGGCTTTGTGGTTTTCAGGAGATCCGGACCGGCATGAAGATGCGGTTTCCGCCGCGCTGGACAAGCAGTGCGAAGCGGTTTCCGGCGGCATCGAGCAGCTTGCGGAATTGCTCGATACCGGTGATCGGCTGGTTGTTGATGCCGACGATCACGTCGCCCGCCTGCAAGCCGGCCTTGGCGGCCGGGCCGCTGGCGGCTTCCACCACCACGCCGCCCGGCACGCCGAGGCGCGCGGTTTCCTGGGCCGTCAGGGCGCGACCGGCGAGGCCCAGCTTGCTGCTGGCGCCGTCGTTCTTCTTCTCGGCACCGGCTGCCGCGGCGACTTTCTCGCCAAGCTGTTCGCCGAGCGTGACGCTCAGCTCGCGGGCTTTGCGGTCGCGCCAGATCGACAGGCGGACCACGGAGCCGGGCTTCTGGTCGCCGATGATGCGCGGCAGGTCGGCGGAGTTGTCCACCTTCTGGCCATTGACGCCGAGCACCACGTCACCGGGCTGCAGGCCGGCCTTTTCGGCGGGTGAGCCGCTTTCCACGTTGGCGACGAGGGCCCCGTTGGGCTTGTCGAGGCCGAAGTTCTGGGCCAGGTCCGCATCGAGGCCCTGGATCGAGACGCCAAGCCGGCCGCGGGAAACCTTGCCGTATTTCTGCAGCTGGTCCTTCACCTTCATCGCCACGTCGATGGGAATCGCAAACGAGATGCCCATGAAGCCGCCCGAGCGGGAGTAGATCTGCGAGTTGATGCCGATCACCTCGCCGGCCAGGTTGAACAGCGGCCCGCCCGAGTTGCCGGGGTTGATGGCCACGTCGGTCTGGATGAAGGGCACGTAGTTCTCGTCGGGCAGGCGGCGCGCCTTGGCGCTGATGATGCCGGCGGTGACCGTGTTCTCGAAGCCGAAGGGCGAGCCCATCGCGATGACCCATTCGCCCACCTTGGTGCGCTCGGCGTCGCCGGTCCTGACGAAGGGCAGGCCGGAGGCGTCGATCTTCAGGAGGGCCACGTCGGTGCGCTTGTCCACGCCCACCACCCGGGCCTTGAAGTCGCGCTTGTCGGTGAGCTTGACGGTGACCTCGGTGGCGCCATCGACCACGTGGGCGTTGGTCAGGACAAAGCCGTCTGCGCTGACGATGAAGCCGGAGCCGACGCCCTGCTGGATCTGCTCCGGCATGCGCCCGCCGCCGTTGCCGCCATTGCCGGGCATGCCCGGAACCGGCACCCCGAAGCGGCGCAGGAAATCGTAGAACGGGTCGCCGGCGAAGGGGTCGTCGCCGCTCGTTGCGCCATTGCCGCGGGCCAGCTTCTGGGTGACGCTGATATTCACCACCGCCGGGCCAACCTGCTCGACCAGTGCGGAAAAGTCCGGCAGGCCGTAGCGCCCGGACTGGGCGAGCGGCGCCACCGGGGGCGTCAGGGCCGGTGCAGTGGCTTGCGTCGGCGCGCCGTTGGCGGCGTGGGACGGAGAAATCGCGCCGCCCTCCTGCAGGCAGCCGGCGAGCGCAAGGGCGATGGCCGAAACGGCCAGGGTGGATCGAACCACGGCAGGCTTCATGAAGTGCTCCTGTATTTTCACGGGCAAGTGGACGCCAGCTGCGGCGCCGTGTTCCCTGTTTGAACAAACGATTACAAATGTGGGGGCGCTTCCGGCCAGGACAAGCCGCAGATGCGCAGCCCGCCGACGGCAAGAAAATGCCCTCTCGGCTGCCAGCGTTGTATAGTTATTCACTATCGCTACTGCAGCCGGGGTGACTCATGACGCTTACCGATCTTCGCTATCTCGTTGCGCTTGCCCGCGAGCGTCATTTTGGCCACGCGGCGGAACGCTGCAATGTCAGCCAGCCGACGCTCTCGGTCGCCATCAAGAAGCTCGAGGAGGAGCTGGCGGTCACGCTGTTCGAACGCAGCGCGGCCGACGTCAAGATCACCGACATCGGCGCCCGCATTGTTTCCCAGGCCGAAAAGGTGCTGCTCGAAGCCGGCCAGATCAAGGAGCTCGCCACCGCCGGCCGCGACCCGCTGTCGGGCCCGCTCAAGCTCGGCGTGATCTACACCATCGGGCCCTACCTGCTGCCGCACCTGATCCCGCGGGTGCATGCCGCGGCGCCGTCGATGCCGCTGCTGATCCAGGAAAACTACACCGCCCGCCTGGCCGAATCGCTCAAGCGCGGCGACCTCGACGTGATCGTCATCGCGCTGCCCTTCGAGGAGCCCGGCATCGTCACCCAGGCGGTATACGACGAGCCCTTCCGTGTGCTGCTGCCCGCTGGCCATCCGTGGGAGCAGGACGAGGCGATTCCCGCCAGCCGCCTGGCCGACGCGCCGCTGCTCCTGCTGGGGGCCGGCAACTGTTTTCGCGATCAGGTGCTGGAAGTCTGCCCCATGTGCCGCCCCGGCGAGGGCCTGCAGCGCACGCTGGAAGGCAGCTCGCTGGAAACCATCCGCCACATGGTGGCCACCGGCGCCGGCATCACCGTGCTGCCCAGCGCCGCGGCGGCGCCGATGTCGGGCAGCAACTCGCTGCTTGCCGTGCGGCCCTTCGAGGCGCCTGAACCCTTCCGTCGCATCGCGCTCGCCTGGCGCGTCACCTATCCGCGGAGCGGCGCCATCGACGTGATCCGCTCGGCGATTCTCGCCAGCCCGCTGCAGGGCGTGAAACCCATCAATCCCCGCTGAGGGTGCCGGCGGCCTGCGCGGCCTTGTGCGCGCCGGCCTCGGTGACGATCCAGCGCATCGGATGGTCGTGGGGCTGGGGCCAGGTGGTGTCTGCCCGGGCCAGCTCGAAAGCGACCCCGACGGTGAGTGGCGCCGGATCGAGCGCAGCCAGCGTGCGGTCGAAATAGCCGCCACCGTAGCCCAGCCGAAAACCCGCCGCGTCGAAGACATTGAGCGGAACGAGGATGAGATCCGGTTCGAGCGCTTCGGCGCCGGTCGGTACCGGAATCCCGTGGTGGTCGGTTTCCATCGCCACGCCGGGTTGCCAGCGCAGGAACTCCATCGGCTGCCCCGGCTTGCGCACGATCGGCAGCGCCGCCCGACGCGCCGGATCGGCGGCCAGCCAGCGGTGCGCCCAGGGCACCAGGTCCACCTCGCCGCGCCACGGCCAGCAGAAGGCAATCCGGGCTGGCGAGAGCTGGTCCAGGAGCGCGTCGAGATGGGTTTCGATGCGCGCCGTCAGGGCCTGGCGCAAGGCTTCCGGCAGGGCCTCGCGGGCGGCGATGCGGGCATTGCGGAGTTTTTTTCGCGCTGCAGCAATATCGGCCTCCGATTTGGCTCGGGCGGGGGCTTCAGGAAAGGGGAAGGACGAGGTCACTGTGCTATTCTCCGGCGGCATTTTGGCGGGACGTAGAGCAATGAAGAATAGCGCGTGGGCCGTTCTGGCGGCAGTGTTGTGGATGGCCATGCCCGCCGGCGGTGACCCCGGCGACGAGCGGATCCTGCTGGCAAAGGACGCAGCGCGAACGGGCGACCGCCACAGGCTCGCCCTGAATGCGCCGCCCACCGGCCACGTCCTCGATCCCTATCCCGAATACTGGGCCTTGTCCAACCAGATCGCCCGTGCCGGCGATGTGGATTTCGAGCGCATCCGCGATTTTTTGCAGCGCAACGCCGGCAGCTGGGCGGCCGAGAAACTGCGCTCCGAATGGCTGCGCAGCCTGGGCAAGCGCGGCGAGTTCGGCCCGCTGCTGGCCGAATACTCCAAGCTCGAGCAGCCCGAGCAGGACATCAAGTGTTACCACTACCAGGCGCGCCTCTACAGCGGCGATCCGGCCCTGCTTGAAGAAATCCGCCCGCTCTGGTTCTCGCTGGTCGACACGCCGGCAAGCTGTATCCCGGTGCTGCAGGCGCTGGTCAGCGAGGGGCTGATCAGCCCCGATGAAACCTGGGGGCGCGTGCGCCGCCTGATGGAAGCCAAGCGCAATGCGGGCGCCCGCGCCGTGGCCAACTGGCTGCCGGCGGATCAGCAGCCGGCCGCGTCTGACCTCGACAAGGCCGCGGCCAACCCGTCCACCTGGCTGGACCGCATGCCCGCCAACTTTGCGGCCAGCCGCCAGGGCCGCGAACTGGCCCTGGTTGCCCTGGCCCGCCTGGCCCGCGACGACCCGCAGGGCGCCTACGCCCGTTACCTTGGCCTCAACGAACGCCTGACCACCCCGGATCGCGGCTACGCCCTTGGCCAGATTGCGTGGCAGGCCGCCACCAAGCTGATGCCCGATGCCAACGCCTGGTTCAGGGCCGCCGGCGATACGCCCATGTCCGAAGAACAGGCCGCCTGGCGCGTGCGCGCGGCGCTGCGCGCCGGCGACTGGAAAACCGTCAAGGCAGCGGTCGAAGCCATGCCTGCCGAGCTGCGCAACCAGCCCGACTGGACCTACTGGCTCGGCCGTGCCGAGGCCGCCCTGGGCAACCGCGAGGTTTCGCGCAAGGCCTTTGAGCGCATCGCCGGCCACCCCACTTTCTACAGCATCCTGGCTGACGAGGAGCTTGGCCGCACTTTCACGCTGCCCAAGAAAGCCCGCGCCATCAGCTCCGACGAATTCGAGCAGACCCGCCAGGCGCCCGGCATCCAGCGCGCCCTGGCGCTGTTTCGCCTCGACATGCGCACCGAAGCCGCCCGCGAGTGGAACTGGACGATGCGCAACCGGGACGACCGCTTCCTCATCGCCGCCGCCCAGCTTGCCCAGCAGCTCGGGGTCTATGATCGGGCCATCAACGCCGCCGACCGCACCCGCAGCGAGCACGACTACAGCCTGCGCTATCTGGCGCCCTACCGCGACCGCATCGAACCCAATGCCCGCCAGCGCGATCTCGACACCGGCTGGGTGTACGGCCTGATGCGCCAGGAAAGCCGCTTCGTCACCGCTGCCCGCTCCGGCGTGGGGGCTCAGGGGCTGATGCAGATCATGCCCGCTACCGGCCAGTGGGTGGCCGGCAAGCTCGGCATGAAGGGCTACAACGTGGGCTGGCTGCAGGATCCGGACACCAACGTCATGCTCGGCACCACCTACATGCGCATGGTGCTCGAAGGCCTCGACAACCATCCGGTCCTGGCCTCGGCCGCCTACAACGCCGGCCCCGGCCGGGCCAAGCGCTGGAAGGACGTGAAGCCCCTCGAGGGCGCGATCTACGCCGAAAGCATTCCCTTCGGTGAAACCCGCGACTACGTGAAAAAGGTGATGGCCAACTCCATCGTCTATGCCGCGCTGCTCGACGGCCGGGCGCCCTCGCTGAAGGCGCGCCTGGGCACCATCTCCGCCAGCGACGGCAGCACCGCCGGACTGGGCAGCCCCGCTCCGGGCGCCGGGCTGGGCGACGAATGATTTTCCGGGGCGCGATCTGTTCGCCCCCCGGCAGCGCGGTATCTGCGGATTTCTTCGCAACAGCCGGGCCGGGCGGGAATTCCCGGTGGCCGCGACGATCAATACGTCATAGCTCGTACCCCACCGGAGATTCGCCATGACATCACCCCGCAAAATCCTCATCGTCGGCGGCAGCGGTTTCGTCGGCACGGCCATTGCCGGCCGGCTGGCCCGTGACGGCGTCACACTTGTCGTGCCGACCCGTCGCCGCGATCGCGTGCGCCACCTTTTGCCACTGCCCACCGTCGAACTGGTCGAGGCCGACGTCTTCGACCCGGCCACGCTGGATCGCCTGATGACGGGCGTCGACGCCGTCGTCAGCCTTGTCGGTGTGCTGCATTCCCGTTCCGGATCACCCTACGGCCCGGATTTCGCCCGGGCCCACGTCGAACTGCCGACCCGCCTCGTCGCCGCTGCGCGCAAGGCCGGTGTGCGTCGCATCGTGCATGTGAGCGCCCTGGGCGCCGATGCCGCCGGGCCATCCGAATACCAGCGCTCCAAGGCCGCCGGTGAGGTCGCGATCCGAGCCGCGTCGCCCGACGTCGAATGGACGATCCTGCGCCCCTCGGTGATCTTCGGGCCGGGCGACAGCTTCCTCAATCTCTTCGCCGAGCTGCTCAAGCGCTTCCCCGTCATGCCGCTGGGCGGCGCCCGGGCGCGCTTTCAGCCGGTTTACGTGGCTGACGTGGCGGACATCGTCGCCGAAGCCCTGACCCGCGGCGATGCCGCCGGCCAGGTTTTCGAGGTGGCCGGCCCGCAGGTCTACACGCTTAAACAGCTGGTCGAATACGTTGGCGACGTCACCGGCCACCGGCGCCCGGTGGTGCCCCTGCCCGAAGGCCTGGCCATGCTCCAGGCCGGCTTGCTCGAATGCCTGCCCGGCCCGCTGATGAGCCGCGACAACGTGCGCTCGATGCGCGCCGACAATGTTGCCAGCGGCGCACCTCAGCCCTGGGGCCGCGAACCGACGTCCCTCGAAACCATTGCGCCGGGCTACCTGGGCTCGGCCAACAAGCGCGCCCGTTTTGCCGCGTGGCAACTGCGTCGAGAGTAAAGATGAAGATTTACTGCGTTGGCGGTGCAATCCGCGACGAACTCCTTGGCCTGCCGGTCAAGGATCACGACTGGGTGGTGGTGGGCGCCACCCCGGAAATGCTGCTGGCCCAGGGCTACAAGCCGGTCGGCAAGGATTTTCCGGTCTTCCTCCACCCGCGCACCCACGAGGAATACGCGCTGGCCCGCACCGAGCGCAAGACGGCGCCGGGCTACGCTGGCTTCGTTTTTCACACCGATCCGGCCGTGACACTCGAAGAAGATCTGGCGCGCCGCGACCTCACCATCAACGCCATCGCCCGCGGCGCCGATGGCACGCTGGCCGACCCCTACGGCGGACAGCGCGATCTGGCCGAACGGGTTTTTCGCCATGTGAGCCCGGCCTTTGCCGAAGATCCGGTGCGCATTTTGCGTCTGGCACGCTTTGCAGCGCGCTTTGCCGATTTTTCGGTGGCACCGGAAACCCTCGCGCTGATGCGCGGCATGGTGGCGGCCGGCGAGGTGGATGCGCTGGTGGCCGAGCGGGTGTGGCAGGAAATCGCCCGTGGCCTGATGGAAGCCCGGCCGTCCCGCATGATCGAGGTGCTGCGCGACTGCGGCGCGCTGGCCCGCCTGCTGCCCGAAGTCGATCGCCTGTTTGGTGTGCCCCAGCCGCCCGAATACCACCCGGAAGTCGACTGCGGCGCGCACCTGCTGCTGGTGCTCGACCAGGCCGCGGCCACGGGCCAGCCGCTGGCGGTGCGCTTCGCCTGTTTGCTCCACGATCTTGGCAAGGGCACAACGTCGCCCGACATGCTGCCCCACCATTACGGCCATGAGGCCGCCAGCGAGGCGCTGGCCCGCGAGGTGTGCGAGCGCCTCAAGTGCCCGGCCGACTGTCGCGACCTGGCCCTGATGATGGCCCGCGAGCACGGCATCGTGCATCAGGCGCTGGTGCTGCGTGCGGCGACCGCGGTCAAGCTGGTCGAGCGTTGCGACGGTCTGCGCCGCCCGGAACGCTTCGCCGCGCTGCTCGATGCCTGCGCCTGCGATTTTCACGGGCGTGAAGGCTACGCCGGGCGCGCCTACCCCCAGCGCGAACGCCTGCTCGCCGTGCTGGCGGCGGTGCGCGGCGTGGATGCCGGCGCGATCGCCCGGCGTCTCGAGGACAAATCACGGATTCCCGCCGAAGTGCATGCCGCCCGTGTCGCGGCAGTCAAAACCCTTGGCCTGGCCGCCGACACCGACGACACGATTTGTGACACTTAGCTTGCCGGCGCGCGCCAGAAATCCCGCATCCGGCCCACCGGGAGGCGGCTTACAATGCCGCCAGCCATGCCAGCGATCCGCCAGCTCCCTTACTTTTTTCCGCTGATCCGGCGGTTCGCCGCGCTTGTGCTTGTTGCCGGCGCAGCCTCCACGGCCCACGCCACCCAGCCGATTCCGGCCTTCGCCGAGGTCAAGGCCGGGGCGAAGCCCTCGGTGGCCGTTCTGCTCGCCCGCGACGGCACGCCGCTGGCCGAGCGGCGCATCGACACGCGCGTGCGCCGCCTCGAATGGGTGGGGCTGTCCAGCCTCTCGCCATCCCTCAAGGAGGCCCTGCTGGCGGCCGAGGACAAGCGCTTCTTCGAACATTCCGGGGTGGACTGGCGGGCCTTCGCCGGCTCGCTGTGGCACAACCTCTGGTACGACCGGAAGCGGGGGGCCTCCACCCTGTCGATGCAACTGGCGGGACTTCTCGACCCGGAGCTGGCCCTCGGCTATGCCGGCATGCCGCGCCGCTCCATCGGCCAGAAATGGGATCAGGCCCTCGCCGCCCAGGCCCTGGAAGCCCGCTGGACCAAGGAACAGATCCTCGAGGCCTACCTCAATCTGGCGCCCTTTCGCGGCGACCTGCAGGGCGTGCATGCCGCATCCCGGGCCTTCTTCGGCAAGCCGCCAACCGAAATCGGCAGGCCGGAGGCGCTGGTTCTTGCGGTGCTGCTGCGCGGCCCCAACGCCCGGGCCGACACGGTGGCGCGCCGCGCCTGCGTGCTGGCCGAGCGTATCGGTGCCCCGTCGGCCTGCGGGCCGGCCCAGCGTCTCGCCGACACCAGCCTTGATCGCCAGCAGCTCGGCTCACGCTGGGATCTCGCCCCCCACACCGCCCGTCATCTGCTGCAACACGCCGGCGAACGCCTTGTCACCACCTTCGACGCGGATGCCCAGCGACTTGTGCTGCAGGTGGTGCGCCGGCTCGGCAGCGGCGAGGCCGCTGCGGTGGTCGTCGATAACGCCAGCGGCGACGTGCTCGCCTATGTGGGGGCGCCGGAAGCCGCCTTGCCGGACCAGGCTGTCCTGCTGCGCAGCGCCGGCAACCTGCTGCTGCCCTTTGCCTACGGCGTGGCGTTGGAGCGCCGCCAGCTGACGGCAGCCAGCCTGCTCGAAGAATCGCTGGCCAATCACGCGCCGACCCAGCCGGACGATCGCATGTGGGTGAGCGTCCGGCGGGCGCTGACCGAGAGCCTCACCGAACCGGCCCAGACCGTGTTGCGGATGGCCGGCGAGCAACTGCCCGAACGCCTGCGCCAGGCCGAAGTGGACATGGCCCGTGGTGGCGGGGCTGACGTGGGCCTGGTGCAACTCGCCGGCCTCTATCGCAGCCTCGCCAGCGGCGGCCAGTGGCTGGCGCCGCGCCTTGTCGCAGGGCCGGAGCGCACGCCCCGCCGCGTGCTGCGGGCCGAGGCCGGCTTCATTGTCGGCGACATGCTGGCCGAGCCCGATGCCGACGGCAATCCGCAGGCGTTTGCCTTTCGCCAGTACGTACCCGACGGGCGCGAAGCGCTGATGATCGGCTTCTCCGAGCGTTTCAGCATTGCGCTGTGGGCTGCGGGCAACCGCGGCATGCCGGCCCAGGCCGGCGCTGCCTGGCACGAGATCCTGCGCGGCCTGCACCGCAGCCAGCCCCCGGTCAGGCCGGCGCCGCCGCCGGGGGTGGTGTCCAGCCTCGTGGTCTTCGAGCCGCCTGTCGAAAGCGCACGCCGCGAGTGGTTCATCCGCGGCACCGAGCTTGAGCGGGTGATGGTGCCGCGCAGCCTCCCGCGCATCGCCTATCCCGCCGGCGGCACGATCGTTGACGGGATGCCCCTGGCCGACGACAGCAATTTCCGGATCCATTTCGAAGCGCTGCGCACCGCGCCCGGCGCCTGGTGGCGGCTCAATGGCGAGCGCATCGGCAACGGCGGAAACTCCAGCTCGGCCAGCCGGACGGCATGGCGTCCGGTGGCTGGCCGTCATGTGCTCGATCTGATGTCGGCCGAGGGGCAGGTTCTCGACAGCGTGACCTTCGCGGTGCGCGCGCCGGTCGACGACTCACAGCCAGCGGATCACTAGCCCCACCAGCAAGGACAGCAGCAGGGTGCTGGTCAGCGGAATGTGGATATGCCGCCCGAAAACATCGAAATGCAGGTCGCCGGGCAGATGCCCGAGCCGCCAGCGCCGCAGCGACAGGCTCGATCCCAGCCCTGAAACCAGCGCCAGCACCACGATCGCCAGCAACCACTTGAGCATCCGTCTTCACCTGCTATTGTCTGAAAAAAGGGATTTAACCCTATTTCGGCATGCCGTGAAGTTCAGGGTGTCGGGCACCCCGGTATCGGGCTTGTCGGTGGTCGATCTCAGGTAGCGCTGGAGGCTCGCGTGTTTTAGCTTTCTTCCTTCGTCTGCCTGCTGTAAGTTCTGCGCCTACAACAAAACAATTATCAAGAACAGCCCATGATCCTCCGCTCAGTTCCTGTGCGCAGCTCTGCCTCCCTCCGCGGAGTCTGCGCATGAACAATTCCCGTTTCGGTGACCTGGAAGTCCTCTGCCATACGCCGGCTGGCGTTGCCCACGAAACCCCGCTGCTATTCATTCACGGTGCTTATACCGGCGCCTGGTGCTGGGATGAGTGCTTCATGCCGTGGTTTGCCGAGCAGGGCTATTCCTGCTATGCCCTGTCCCTTTCCGGCCATGGTCGCAGCCGCGGGCGAGCCTACCTCGACAGCTTCTCGATTTCCGATTACGTGGATGATGTGGCGGAAGTGGTCGCCAAGCTGCCCACCGCGCCGGTGCTGATCGGCCATTCGATGGGCGGCATGGTGGTGCAGAAGTACCTTGAGCGGCATTCGGCCCCCGGCGTCGTGCTGATGTCGTCGGTGCCGCCGCAAGGCCTGCTCGGTTCGGCTTTCGGTCTGGCCTTCGCCAAGCCCCATCTGCTCGGCGACCTGAACCGCATCATGGGTGGCGGCCGGCCGCAGATGGAAACCCTGCGTGACGCGATGTTCCACGAAACCATGGAAATCGAGCGCCTGCAGCGTTATTACCACCTGTGCCAGCCCGAGTCGCACCGGGCCATCTGGGACATGTCGCTGTTCGATCTGCCCTCCATCTCGCGCATCCATCGTCCGCCCCTGCTGGTGCTGGGCGCCGAGCACGACGTACTGATTCCGCCCGACCAGGTGCAGATGACGGCCCGCCGTTACGATGTCGAGGCCATGATCCTGCCCGAACTCGGTCACGGCATGATGCTCGAGACGGACTGGCGCATTGCCGCCGATCCGATCCTGAGCTGGCTTCAAAGTGAAGGCTTGTAAAACCCGCTCCAAAACCGGGTGCCCGTGAACTTCGTCATTGCGAGCAGCGGGATGGTGGTCCATTGTTGAATCATGCGACTGGCCGCGGGCAACAATGGAAAGGGATCTTTCCGAGCCTTCAGCCGGGATTCCTTCAACCTTTGGGGGCCGCAGCCGTTAAGAACAACAAGGGGTTGGTTTCCTTGCCCCGGAACGGAGGCCGAAATGGTGATCTGCATGAGCATGGAAAGCGGCGAACGGAGTTACCTCGAGCCGGAAAACGATGTCGTCCCGGCATACGATGACGAAGTCCTGAACGCCAACCTGTTGCCACCGGAGCTGGCCTTGGGCCTGCAGGAAATCCCGCTGGCGAGCCACGGACAGCATCCGGTGCCCACGGATGTGGATGCCTTCCTGAGCGCGGTCTATCGCTTCCAGGAGTAAATTTCCGCAAACAGGTTTCCTGAATGGCGCAAAAAAGCTTGCCGGAGTGATCCGGCAAGCTTTTTTATTTCAGCCGCCCGGGTTTTACAGCGCGTGCAGCCGGTCGCCGCGCAGGAAGCCGATCAGCGGCTGCTCGATGCCACGGCCCATCGCGATGACCTTGAAGAGTTCACCCATCTCATGGGGGCCGGTGAGACGTTGCACGGCCTTCGCCGCACGGATGTAGTCGACACTGTCTTCCGGTGCCCGGCGAGCCAGGCAGGCCAGCACGCCACAGTTGAACAGCAGGTTGGCCTGGTCGGTGTAGCCGAGGATGTCCAGCCCGGCTGCGAAGCCGGCTTCGGCGGCGGCGGTGAAGTCGACGAAGGCGGTGATGTCGTTCAGCCCCGGCCACAGGAAGGGGTCGCCGTGAGCATGGTGGCGGAAATAGCACAGCAGCGTGCCGGTGCTGCGGCTGTCGAGGTAATACTCGGCGCGCGGATAACCGTAATCGACCAGCAGCATGGCGCCCTTTTCAAGGCGCTCGGCCCATTCGGCGATCCACGCGCGGCCGGCGAGGTTGAGTTCGCTCACGTATTCGCCTTCGCTGGGCAGCGGGCGATCCAGCGCTGCGGCGGCGTCGGCCACCTTGCCGCTCACCGGGCGGTCGGCCCACACGAACTGCCCTTCGTCGCCCAAGGCCACGCCCCGTTCGAAGATGCCTTCCGGCCGCCAGGCGATGAGGTGAACCGGCATGACGTCGAGCACCTCGTTGGCCACAAGGGCGCCCGAAAAGTGCTCGGGCAGGCCTTCCAGCCAGCTCACGCGGGATGCCAGGTGGGGCACTTTGCTGGCGATGGTGTCGAACTGGCGCTCGCGCAGATCCCCCGAGACTTCGAGGATGGCGTAGCTCTCGGGCAGCGAACCGCGCAGTTCGAGTTCGAGCAGCAGGTCGGCAGCCAGCAGGCCGGTGCCGGCGCCGGCCTCGATGATGTGCGGTGCTGAGAGGTCCATGATCTGCTGCACCTGGGAGGCGATCGCCTGGCCGAACAGGGGCGTGAGTTCCGGTGCGGTGATGAAGTCGCCGCCGGGGCCGAACTTGCGGGCGCCGCCGCTGTAGTAGCCCAGGCCGGGGGTGTACAGCGCTTCGGCCATGTAGGTGGCGAACGAAATCCAGCCGCCCTGGCCTTCGATCACGCGGCGCAGATGGGCGACGAGGTGCCCGCTCTGTTCAAGGGCTTCGGGGGAGGGCTGGGGCAGGTTCATGGTGGCCACGGACGAATAAAAGCGGCCATTTTACCTGCCTGCCGCGTTACGTCGGGAGTGATGCGCCAGGGGGCATGTCTTTGGAATAATCCGGAAGCCGTGAAGGTGGGGGCGGGCAGAGGCAAGGGCTTCAAAACATGGGCGAATTACCTGTCGGCACCGTATGATTACGCCCTCCATATTCAGAAGCCCCAGGCCCTCATGAATCAACAGGCAATGGCGCCCGTGGTCCTCGTGACTGGCGGCGCCAAGCGCGTCGGCGCCGAAATCGCCCGTCAGCTGCATGCCGCCGGTGCGCGGCTTGCGCTGCATTGCCGTCATTCGCGGGACGATGCGGATCGACTCGCCGCTGATTTCAATGCGCTTCGCCCCGACTCGGCGCTGGTGTTGCAGGCCGACCTGCTCGATGGTGACAGCCTGCCGGCGCTGGTGGAGGCCGTGGTCGGGCATTTCGGCCGGCTTGACGGGCTGGTGAACAACGCCTCCAGCTTCTTCCCCACGGCCATCGGCCAGATCGGCGAAGCCGCCTGGGTGGATCTTATCGGCTCCAATCTCAAGGCGCCGCTGTTCCTCTCTCAGGCCGCAGCGCCGTGGCTGCAGGAGAGCGGCGGCGCAATCGTCAATATCATCGACATCCACGCCGAGCGTCCGCTCAAGGGCTATCCCCTCTATTGCGCGGCGAAGGCCGGTTTGCTTGGCCTGACCCGCGCGCTGGCGCTGGAGCTGGCGCCGCGGGTGCGGGTGAATGGGGTTGCGCCGGGGCCGATCGAGTGGCCCGACGATGGTCAGCTGGCTCCGGCCGAGAGGGATGCCATCGTGGCCCACACCCTGCTCGGCCGGGTCGGAACGCCGTCGGATATCGCTCGCACGGTGCGTTTTTTGCTGTTTGATGCGCCCTACATCACAGGCCAGATCATTCCTGTTGATGGCGGGCGTAGCGCCCATTTATAACGTATTTAACATTTTATGTCGGTCCGATGGATTTTCGGGCGGCTTATAATCATTGGACATCTGGTGAAATGGAAGACGTAGTGGTATCTCCCGCGCCCCTGGCGACCGACCTCCCCGAAACGGAGTCCCGTTTCTCGAATACCTTTCTGCGCCTCAAGAAGCAGCTGATGCGCAAAACGGGCGAGGCTATTGTGGATTACGGCATGATCGTCGAAGGCGACGTGGTGATGGTCTGCGTCTCCGGCGGCAAGGATTCGTTCACGCTGCTGTCGATGCTGCTGGCCCTGCGCGAAAGGGCGCCCATCGACTTCCGCATCGTGGCGATGAACCTCGACCAGAAGCAGCCGGGCTTCCCCGACCATATCCTGCCGGCCTACTTCGAGTCGATCGGGGTCGAATACAAGATCGTCACCGAAAACACCTACAAGATCGTCAAGGACAAGATCCCCGAGGGCAAGACCACCTGTTCGCTGTGCTCGCGCCTGCGCCGGGGCATCATCTACCGCACTGCGAAAGAGCTTGGCGCCACCAAGATCGCCCTTGGCCACCATCGCGACGACATGATCGAAACCCTTTTCCTGAACATGTTCTTCGGCGGCAAGATGAAATCCATGCCGCCCAAGCTGGTCAGCGACGACGGTCAGAACGTGGTGATCCGTCCCCTCGCCTACTGCGCCGAGAAGGACATCGAACGCTTTGCCCGCGGCATGGAATATCCGATCATCCCGTGCAATCTGTGTGGCAGCCAGGAAAATGCCCAGCGCAAGCAGATCAAGGCCATGCTGCGCGACTGGGACAGCCGTTTCCCGGGCCGTATCGTGTCCATCTCGACGGCGCTCAAAAATGTCGTGCCATCCCATCTTGCCGATGGCAATCTGTTCGACTTCCTCAATGTTTCGAGTGCGATGAAAGTGGAAGAGGGAGACATTGTTTTCGATGCGCCCGACCTGCCGGTTTCGCATGAAAACGCCTCAGCCATCCCGATCGGGATCTGGAGAACCTAGCATCCATGGATCCATCCCCCAGCCTTTCCCGAAAGCCTGCAGCGCATTCCGCGTGGGTGTCGTGCCTGCATTCGGGGTGCACCGGAGTCCGCGACAATGACTGAGCGTGCTTCCACCCGCTGCCTGCTGTTTGCGGATGTCGCCGGTGGCGTGCGGCTCGCAGTCAAGCTGGGCGAGGCCGAGGCGGGGTATGCCGTCGAGCGCTGCCTGAACCGCATGTCGCGCTGCGCCGAGGCCTATTCGGCCAGCGGGCTCGAGCTGCGTTCGGATGTGCTCGTGGCGCATTTTCCGGATGCGGACTCAGCCCTCCTGGCGGCCCGCGAAATGCGCGAGCGGGTGAGGGCGTTGCCACCGATGAGCGGCATCAAGCTGGTCCTGCGTGCCGGTGTGGTGCCCGACCCGGAAGGCGAGGACATGGAGGAGGATCCCGAGAAGCTGGCGGCGCGCCTGGTCGAAAGTCACAACCCCGATACGATCGCCGTCTCCGAAAACCTGAGTCCGCTCCTGTCGCCATCCATGCGTCGTTTGCTCGGCCGGCTGGATGAGTCAAGCAGTGCGGTGCCGTTCCCGGTGCTCGAACTGGGCGAAGCGCCACCGCCGACGCCCGCCGAATTGCGCCTGGACGCGCTGCAGGCACAAAAGCAGCTGCGGGTGAGTTTTCGCGGCCAGATCTGGCTGATCGATGCGGCGCATCCAACCCTGCTTTTCGGGCGTGAAACCGGCAACGATATCGTCGTCTCCGATCCTCGCGTGTCGAGGCAGCATGCCCGTATCGAACTGCGCGCCGGGCTGTTCTACCTCGCGGATTCGAGCACCAACGGCACCTATCTGCTGGAGGAAGGCTCTGCCGAGCATTGCGTCAAGCGGGAAGAGTTCGCGCTCTCGGAGAAAGGGCACATCGGCTGCGGCTTCTCGGTGGCCGACAACATGCTGGACGCGGTGGCTTTTGCCATCGATTGATCGAATCCGGATCTGCAAATGAAAAAGAGCCCCGCGGGGCTCTTTTCAATTTCTGCGGAGTGGAAGGGCTCAGCCTCCCTTCAGGCACTCGCTCATGAACTTCTTGCGATCGTCGCCCTTCAGCGCCTTTTCACCGGCGTCCTTGTTACAGGACTTCATCTTCTCCTGCTGGGTCGTGCCCTTGGCGGCCGGCTTGGCGGACAGGCACTCCTTCATGAAGGCCTTGCGCTCGTCGCCCTTTTTGTCGGTGGCAGACGCGTTGCATTCCTTCATCTTGTTCTGCTGGGTCGTGGCCGCAAAGGCCGCGGGTGCCAGGCTGGCGGCAAATACGGAAACGGCGATGCTCAGGATCAGTTTTTTCATCGGGCCACTCTCCTCGGATAGGCGATTTTTCGGAACTGCGACAGCATCATAAACGGTGCACGAGTCGATCCGTTGACGGCCGGGCTGCCTGGACGGCGTCCGGGGACACATTTTTACGGGATTTCTAGCCGCCGCCTTCTTCCATCGCACGCTGCTGGCGGTCGACGAAATCCTGGGTCGAGTCGATTCCGCGTAGCAGCAGGATTGTCGAACGAACCGCGGCTTCGAGCAGCACGGCTAGGTTGCGCCCTGCCGCCACTGGCAGCACCACGCGCCGCAGGGACACGCCGAGGATCGACTGCTGCTCACCCTCCAGCGTCAGGCGGAGGGGGTCTTCCTGGCCCGGCTGACGGCGCTGAAGGTGCACGACGAGCTTGAGCTTCATCTTCCGGCGGCAGGCCGTTTCGCCAAAGATGGTGCGGATGTTGAGGATGCCCAGGCCGCGCACCTCGATAACGTCCTGGAGCAGCGCCGGGCAGCGTCCTTCGAGGACGGTCGGGGCGATCCGGGAGAATTCGACGATGTCGTCGGCCACCAGCCCGTGGCCGCGGGAGATGAGTTCCAGAGCGAGCTCCGACTTGCCGGCACCCGAGTCGCCGGTGATGAACACGCCAAGGCCCAGCACGTCCATCAGCACGCCGTGCAGCGCGACCCGTTCTGCCAGCTTGCGCGACAGGTAGCTGCGCAGCAGGTCGATGACGTTGGCGGCCGGCAAAGGGCTCGCAAACAGGGCCACGTCTTCGTTGGCGCACAGGGTGCGCACCATGCTCGGGATGTCCTCGTCGTCGGCGATGATGATGGCCGGCGGGCCGTAGGACAGGATGTCGCGGATGTGGTGGATGACCTTCTCGCGAGTTTGGCGGCGTGCCCAGGCGAGTTCCGACGAGCCGAGGATCTGCAGGCGGTCGGGGTGGATCAGGTTGAGGTGGCCGACCATGTCGGCGGGCCAGATGCGGTCTTCGGAGACCGAAATGCGGGTCTCGAGGCTGCCGCAGATATGCCGCAGCCTCAGGCGTTCGAGGTTGTCGTCAAACAGCCGCGCTACTGTTGTCTGGCGCATCGCTGCCCCACTGGGCGAAAAGGGCATGGGCCGCCAAGGCGTCGGGCGCGTTCAGGAGCTGCTCGCGAAAAGCGCGGTCGCTGAACATCTGGGCGAGTTCGGAGAGCAGTTGCAGGTGGTGTTCGTTGGCTTGTTCGGGAACCAGCAGCACGAACAGCATCGAGACCGGCTTGCCGTCGGGCGCGTCGAAGGGAACGGGTTCTGCCAGGCGGATGAAGGCGCCGAGGGCGTCCTTGAGGGTCTTGATGCGCCCGTGGGGGATGGCGATGCCTTGGCCAAGGCCGGTGGAGCCGAGCTTTTCGCGCGCAAACAGGCTGTCGAAGACCGTGCTGCGGGCGATGCCGTGATTGTTCTCGAACAGCAGGCCGGCTTGCTCGAAAGCGCGCTTCTTGCTGCTCGCCTCGAGTCCAACGACCACATTGGCCGTGGGTAATAATTTGGCGATGAGGTTCATGCGTGGACTCTCCTGCGCGCTGTGGGGGCGGGACAGGTTTCCGGTGAGGGGCAATGCGGGAAGATCCGGAGGCAGATGCCGCCGGGGCCGTTGTGTCAGTTGGGGCGCATTATAGCCACAACGGTCCCGGGGAAAACGGTATTACTTGTGCCGTCGATCAGGATTCGGCGAGGTGCTGCTTGAGCGAGTCATGGCCGTGATCGGAGGTCTTGTCCTTGTACTTCAGAACCTGACGGTCAAGCTTGTCGGTCAGTGCGTCGATGGCGGCGTACAGGTCGGCGTCTTCGCTTTCGACGTGGATATCCTTGCCGCGCACGTGCACGGTGACCTCAGCCTTCTGGCGCAGCTTTTCCACCGAGAGGATCACGCCAACGCTGGTGACGTTGTCGAAATGGCGGATCACGCGATCGAGCTTGGAGGAAATGTATTCGCGGATCGCCGGCGTAACTTCGACGTGATGTCCCGTGATGTTGAGGTTCATGATTCTTGCCTTTCTGTCAGATGGATTTGCGCAGACTGACCGGCGGGATATCGAGGGACTCGCGGTACTTTGCGATCGTCCGTCGAGCGACAACGATACCCTGCTGGCCCAACAACTCGGCAATCCTCGCGTCGGACAAGGGTTTTTTCTTGTCTTCGGCGGCGACCAACTGGCGAATCAGCGCCCGAATCGCCGTTGAGGAAGCCGCCCCACCACTGTCGGTGGCGACGTGACTGCCGAAAAAATGTTTGAATTCGAAAATGCCTCGTGGCGTGGCCATGTACTTTTGGGTGGTCACACGCGAGACGGTGGATTCGTGTAGTTCCAGCTGCTCGGCGATTTCCCGCAGGGTAAGCGGGCGCATTGCCACATCGCCATAATCGAAGAACTGGCGCTGGCGGTCAACGATCGCTTGCGAAACCCGCTGAATGGTGTCGAATCGCTGCTGTACATTCTTGATCAGCCAGCGTGCCTCCTGGAGGTGGCTGGAGAGAGATCCGCTGGCGCCGCGGTTGTCACGCAGGATCTGGGCGTAGAGCTGGTTGATGCGCAGACGCGGCATCGCGTCGGGGTTCAGGTTGACCACCCAGGTGTTGCGGACCTTGCGCACCACCACGTCGGGCACCACGTAGCGGACGTCGGACTGGGAGAAGCGGGCGCCGGGTTTGGGGTCCAGGCCGAGGATCAAGGCGTGGGCCTCGCGCAGTTCGTCGTCGTTGCAGCGCAGGGCGCGCTTGAGCTTGAGGAAATCACGCGCAGCCAGGAGTTCCAGGTGTTCTGCCACGAGGGCGAGGGCCAGCTCGCGCTCCCGGCTGGGGGGCAGGGGGCGCAGTTGCAGGGCTAGGCATTCGCTGACGGTGGTGGCGCCGATGCCGGATGGGTCGAGGCTCTGGATCTGACGCAGGGCGATGGTGAGATCGTCCAGGTCGACTTCCAATTCGGGCGGCAGCAGGGGAAGCAGCTCTTCGAGGGTCTGACTGAGATAGCCGTCGTCATCGAGGGCTTCGATCATGAAGCGGACCAGGGCCCGGTCGCGATCGCTGAGGGGCGTGAGGGCGATCTGGCTGTCCAGATGGTCGCGCAGTGAGGGAACGGAGGCCTGGAGCTCCTGGAAGTCGGAGTCGTCATCGTCGTCGCGCTGGCCGCTGCCTGAGCCCTGCCAGTCGCCGCCTTCGCTGCCGAGGTCGAAATCGCGGTCGGGTTCGCGCTCACGCTCGGATTCCCGTGCCTGCTCCTGCTCACGCTCATGGGCGGCCTCGCTGCCCGCCTGCGCCACGGGGCCGGGAGCCTCGATGCGGCTGGAGCCGAGTTCTGCCTCGGGTTCGTCCCGTTCGATCATCGGATTCTCGAGCAGGACTTTTTCGATTTCCTGGTTGAGTTCGAGGGTCGACAGCTGGAGCAGCTTGATGGACTGCTGCAACTGCGGGGTGAGCGCGAGGTGCTGGGAGAGTTTGAGCTGGAGGCTGGGCTTCATGAGTCTGATGTTGCCTCAGAGCCGGAAGTGTTCGCCGAGGTAAACCTGACGAACCTGCTCATTGCGGACGATTTCGTCGGGCCGGCCGCTGGCCAGCACTTCGCCGGCATTGATGATGAAGGCGCGATCGCAGATGCCGAGGGTTTCGCGGACGTTATGGTCGGTGATCAGGACGCCGATGCCTTTTTCCTTGAGAAAACGGATGATTTTCTGGATGTCGATGACGGCGATCGGGTCGACACCGGCGAAAGGTTCGTCGAGGAGGATCAGGCGCGGATCGGTGGCCAGCGCCCGGGCGATTTCGCAGCGTCGCCGCTCGCCGCCGGACAGGGAAATGGCGGTGTTGTCGCGCAGGTGTTCGATGCCGAGCTCGCCGAGGAGTTCTTCGAGGCGCTCGGCGATCTGAGCCTTGGTGAGGCTTTGCAGCTCGAGCACGGCCTGGATGTTTTCGGCGACCGTGAGCTTGCGGAAAACGCTCATTTCCTGGGGCAGGTAGGACAGGCCGAGGCGGGCGCGCTGGTGGATCGGGCGATGGGTCAGCACCTGGTCGTCGAGGGTGATCTCGCCGCCGTCGGCAACCACCAGGCCGACGATCATGTAGAAGCAGGTGGTCTTGCCGGCGCCGTTGGGGCCGAGCAGTCCGACGACCTCGCCGCTGCCGACGTCGAAGGACACGTCGTGGACGACCGTGCGGGCCTTGTATTTTTTGCGCAGGTTGCTGACTTTAAGCAGGCTCATCGCCGGGATGTTCTTTCAGGACTCTACGTATGATTTCGGTCGAAAATCCGCGACCTTGAAGGAATCTGGCCTGACGCGCCCATTCTCGCGCGTCCGCTGGTGCTGCGGCGAATTTTCGGCGGGTGATGTCGCGGGCACGTTCGAGTTCGCTATCGCTGCAGTTTTCTTCAATGGCAGAGACGATCTGCTCGGCGCCGACGCCGCGGCGTGACAGCTCCAGACGCAGGCGCGAGGCGCCAAAGCGGGCCGCCTTGGCCCGCACATAGGCATCGGCAAAGCGTGCGTCGGAGAGCAGTCCGAGCTCGGTGAGGCGATCGAGTTCGGCGTCGACTTCTTCTTCGCTGCCGAGCTTGCCCAGTTTGCGGGCCAGCTCGGTGCGGGAGTGCTCGCGCTGCGCGAGGCAGCGCAGCGCCCGCTCATGCAAGCTCATGGTCATGGGCTTTCGTTCGCGGGGCGGATGCGTCAGCTTGCGGTTGCGGCCGAAGCGGCGACCGGCGCTGCGATCACCGCCATTTCGGGCAGGTTAACGGCAAGGCGGATCTTGTTTTCAATTTCGCGGGCAATGTGCGGATTGGTCTTGAGAAACTCGCGGGCATTGTCCTTGCCCTGGCCGATTTTCTCGCCGTTGTAGGCGTACCAGGCTCCGGATTTGTCGACGAACTTGTGCTGCACGCCCAGGTCGATGATCTCGCCCTCGCGGGAAGTGCCTTCTCCGTAGAGGATGTCGAAGATGGTTTCGCGGAACGGCGGGGCGACCTTGTTCTTGACGACCTTGACCTTGGTTTCGGAGCCGATCACTTCGTCGTTCTTCTTGATCGTGCCGATGCGCCGGATGTCGAGGCGTACCGAGGCGTAGAACTTGAGGGCGTTGCCGCCGGTGGTGGTCTCGGGGCTGCCGAACATCACGCCGATCTTCATGCGGATCTGGTTGATGAAGATGACCAGGGTGTTGGTGCGCTTGATGTTGGCGGTGAGCTTGCGCAGGGCCTGGGACATCAGGCGGGCCTGGAGGCCGGGCAGCTGGTCGCCCATCTCGCCTTCGATTTCGGCCTTGGGGGTGAGGGCCGCGACGGAGTCGATGACGACCACGTCCACGCCGCCGGAACGCACCAGCATGTCGGCGATTTCGAGGGCTTGCTCGCCGGTGTCGGGCTGGGAGATCAGCAGTTCGCCGACGTTCACTCCGAGCTTCTGGGCGTAGGTGACGTCGAGGGCGTGTTCGGCGTCGATGAAGGCCGCGGTGCCGCCGAGCTTCTGCATTTCGGCCACGACCTGCAGCGTGAGCGTGGTCTTGCCGGAGGATTCGGGGCCGTACACTTCGACGACCCGGCCGCGGGGCAGGCCGCCGATGCCCAGGGCGATATCGAGGCCCAGCGAGCCGGTGGAGACGACCTGGATGTCGCTTTCGACCTCGCCGTCGCCGAGACGCATGATCGAGCCTTTGCCGAACTGCTTTTCGATCTGGGAAAGCGCGGCGGAGAGGGCCTTGGCCTTGTTGTCATCCATCTGTCGTGATCCTTTGAAAAAGGGTTTTGGAGATTATGGCACAGAGTTTGCGTGCAGGTGATCGCCTGTCGTGACGGCTCGTTTCGGAGCAGACGTGACACGGCGGTAGCTGTTATTTTATACAGCTCTCGCGGCGAGTCCAGCAGAATCGCCAAGCCCTTGTTGCAAGAGGCGTTTCAGGTGTAGCGGCGGAGGAGTTCGGTGAGTGCGAAGAGGACGGCCTGGCGCCTTACGGCCTCCCGGTCGCCATCGAAATGGCAGGTGGCCGTCTGGGGTGTTTCAGCGTTTCTGGCCCAGCCAAAGCAGACGGTGCCGACCGGTTTGGAGGGTGAGCCGCCGGTCGGGCCGGCGACGCCGGAGATGGACAGGGCGAGGTCGGCTTCGGAACGCTCGAGGGTGCCACGGGCCATCGCTGCGGTGGTTTGTTCGCTGACCGCGCCGTAGCGTGCGAGGGTCATCGGCGAGACGCCGAGGAGGGCGCACTTGGCGTCGTTGGAGTAGGTGATGAAGCCGCAGTCGAACCAGCCGGAGCTGCCGGCGGTGGCGGTGACGACTTCGGCGACCCAGCCGCCGGTGCAGGATTCTGCCGTGGCGAGGCGCCAGCCACGGGCGGCAAGGTGCTCGCCGACCAGGCGCGAGAGCGTTGCGAATTCGATGTCTATCAAGCGGTGAGCCTCATGATAATGGCCAGCACCACCAGCGTATAGCCGGCGGCGAGGAGGTCGTCGAGCATGACGCCAAAGCCGCCGCGGGTGCGTTCGTCCACCCAGCCGATGGGGGGCGGCTTGACGATGTCGAAGAAACGGAAGACGACGAAGGCCGTGGCCTGCCAGGCCAGCGTGGCGGGCGTGAGCCACAGGACCAGCCAGATGGCGACGATTTCGTCCCATACCACGGCGCCGTGATCGGCTACGCCGAGGGCGCGCCCGGTGCGTTCGCAGGCGATGATGCCAAACAGGAAGCAGGCGACGAGCAGGGCGCCGAAGAGGGTGTCTGAAAGAGGCGCGTAGACGAGCGGAAAGAGTATCCAGCCGAGCAGCGTGCCGGCAGTGCCGGGCCCCTTGGGAAACAGGCCGGACCCGAAGCCGAGGGCGACGAAATGGGTCGGGTCGGAGAGCAGGAAGCGGAGATTGGGTTTCATGGGCGGCTGCCGAAGTGGTCGTAGCCGCTGGCCGAGAGAAGGCGGAGGCGGCCGTCCCGTTCGTGGAGCTGGAGGCCGTGCTCGGGGCCGGTGATGGCGCCGATGCGATGCAGCGGCAGTGCGAGCCGGGCCGCCAGGGCGCCGATTTCGGCGCGGTGCTCAAGGGGGGTGGTGAACAGCAGTTCGTAGTCGTCGCCGCCCGCGGTACAGGCCCGGAAAGCCCGCGCGGAGTCGCCGCAGGCAGCGATCAGCGGATCAAGCGGCAGGGTGGCTTCCTCGATTTGTGCACCGACGCCGGATTGTTCGAGGATGTGATCGAGATCGCCAAGGAGGCCGTCGGAGACGTCGAGCATGGCGCTGGCCAGGCCGCGCAGGGCGAGGCCGAGTTCAACCCGCGGTTGCGGGCGGTGCAGGGCGGCGAGGCAGTCGTCGCGATCGGCAGGGGCGAGCCGGACTTCGCCGCGCAGATGGGCAAGGCCCAGGGCGGCCCGTCCGGGTGAGCCTGACACCCACAGGTCGTCTCCCGGACGGGCGCCCGCGCGGGTGATGGCCTGACCGACGGGCACTTCGCCGAAGATCGTCGGGCACAGGTTGAGGGGGCCGCGGGTGGTGTCACCGCCGATGACGTCGATACCGAAGGCTTCGGAGCAGGCGAAGAAGCCGCTGGCGAAGGCGGCAATCCAGTTTTCGTCGGCGGCCGGCAGGCTGGCCGCAAGCACCACCCAGCGTGGTGCTGCGCCCATCGCGGCGAGGTCGGAGACGTTGACGGCGAGGGTCTTCCAGCCGAGGTCGGCCGGATCGGTGTCGGCGAAGAAATGCGTGCCGGCCACCAGCATGTCGGTGGAGATGGCCAGCTGCATGCCGGCAGCGGGCCGGATCAGCGCCGCGTCGTCGCCCACCGCGAGGTCGGTGTGACGCGCCGGCCGGGTGAAGTGCCGGCGGATCAGGGCGAACTCGGAGGGCATCGCGCGACGCGTGTGCTGCGTGGAGTGAAGGCTCAGGCCGGCTTGTCGCCACCGCGGGCGGCACGCCGTTCACGGGCGTTGGCCTCGACTTCGTCGGGGCGCAACCGGGCCGCCAGCTTGTCGAGCACGCCGTTCACGAACTTGTGGCCGTCGGTGCCGCCATAGCCTTTGGCGAGTTCGATGGCTTCGTTGATGATGACCCGGTAGGGGGTTTCGGGGCGATGCACCAGTTCGAAGGTGGAAATCAGCAGGATGCCGCGCTCGACCGGCGAGATCTCCTTGAGCGGGCGTTCGATGTAGGGGGCGAACGCCACCTGGAGTTCGGCCGCATTGGTGACGGTTCCGCGCAGCAGGCCGACGAAGAGGTCGCGGTCGCATTTGTCGAAGCCGCCGACCTCGGCCATCTGGCTTTCAATGGCGGTGAGGGCTGATTGGTTCAGGAGCCAGTGGTACACGCCCTGCAGGGCGAATTCGCGGGCGCGGCGGCGGGGGGATTTGGGGGCGCCGCTCATGCCAGTGCCTTCAGCAGGCGGGCCATCTCGACAGCGGCCTGGGCGCAGTCGGCACCCTTGACCTGCATGCGGGAGAGGGCCTGATCGTCGTCTTCGGTGGTGAGAATGCCGTTGGCGATGGGCACGCCGGTGTCGAGGCTGACGCGGTTGATGCCGGCGCCCTGCTCGTTGGAGACGAGTTCGAAGTGGTAGGTTTCGCCGCGGATCACTGCGCCGAGGGCGACCAGTGCGTCGAAGCGGCCGCTTTTGGCCATGACCTGCAGCGTGAGCGGGGCTTCGAGGGCGCCGGGCACGGTGGCGATGGTGATCGCGTCGGCGGCGACGCCGAGGCGCAGCAGTTCGGCGGTGCAGGCCGACAGCAGGCCTTCGCAGACGTCGAGGTTGAAGCGGCACATGACGACGCCGACCCTGAGGCCGGAGCCGTCCAGGTTCGGGGCGATTTCGGGAATGTTGTCGTAGCGGGGCATGGGGTTACCTGGGAAATATTGGGCCGGGCTTCAGGCTTCGGGCGCGGCGTGGCCGACGACCGTGAGGCCGAAACCGGCCATGCTGGGAATCTTGCGCGGGCTGGCCATGATCCGCATCTTGCCGACTTGCAGTTCGCGCAGGATCTGGGCGCCGATGCCGAAGAGGCGCGGATCCCATTTCTGGGCGGGCTTGGGGGCGGCGGTGTCGCTGCCGCTGAGCTGGGCGAGGAGTTCCTGGCCGCTTTGCGGGTGGTAGAGCAGCACGATGACGCCGTGGCCGTGCTCGGCGATGCGCTTGAGGGCCGCGTCGACCGGGAAGCTGTGGCGGCCGCTGGCGGGGTCGAGGAAGTCGAGTACCGAGACGGGTTCGTGGACGCGGACCAGGGTTTCGACTTCCGGGTCGATGTCGCCGTAGGCCATGGCCAGGTGCACGTCACCGGAAGTGGTGTCTTCGAAGGCCGACAGGCGGAAGTCGCCGTGCGGGGTGGTGACGGCTTTTTCGCTGACTTTTTCGACGAGCTTCTCGGTGCGGGCGCGGTATTCGATGAGGTCGCGGATGGCGCCGATCTTGAGGCCGTGGGTTTTGCTGAACTCGACCAGTTCGGGCAGGCGCGACATGGTGCCGTCGTCGTTCATGATCTCGCAGATCACTGCGGCGGGTTCGAGCCCGGCGATGCCGGAGAGATCGCAGCCGGCTTCGGTGTGGCCGGCGCGGATCAGCACGCCGCCCGGCTTGGCCATGATCGGGAAGATGTGGCCGGGCTGGACGATGTCGGTGGCCTTGGCGTGGCGGGCCACGGCGGCCTGCACGGTGCGGGCGCGGTCGGCGGCCGAGATGCCGGTGGTGACGCCTTCGGCGGCTTCGATCGACACCGTGAAGGCGGTGCTGAACTGGCTGCGGTTGTCGCGCGCCATCTGGTTGATGCCGAGCTGGCGGCAGCGCTCTTCGGTGAGCGTGAGGCAGATCAGGCCGCGAGCGTGCTTGGCCATGAAGTTGATGGCTTCGGGCGTGATGTGCTCGGCGGCGATGACGATGTCGCCTTCGTTTTCGCGGTCTTCCTCGTCAACCAGCACGACCATTTTGCCGGCCTTGATGTCGGCGATGATTTCCTGGATCGGGGCCAGTGCGCTCATGCGGGGCTTCCTTCGTTGCGGGTGGCGTCGTTGCGCCAGGCCTGCATGCGCTCGACGTAGCGGGCGATGAGGTCGATTTCGAGGTTCACGGTGCTGCCGGCGGCAAGGCGCTTGAGCGTGGTGACCTGGACGGTGTGGGGGATCAGGTTGATGGAGAAGTCGCGGCCGTCGACCCGGTTGACGGTGAGGCTGACGCCGTCGATGGTGACCGAGCCTTTGCGGGCAATGTAGCCGGCCAGCGCGGCGGGGGCGCGGATGACGAGTTCGTGGCTTTCGCCGATGGCATCGAATTTCCGGACTTCGCCGATGCCGTCCACGTGGCCGGTGACCAGGTGGCCGCCGAGCCGGTCGGCCAGGCGCAGGGCTTTTTCGAGGTTGACCTCGCCGGGCTCGGCAAGGCCGACGGTGCAGTTGAGGGTTTCGCGCGAGACGTCGAAATGGACGGTGTTGCCATCGCGGGCGATGACGGTGAGGCACACGCCGTTGTTGGCGATGCTGTCACCGAGCTGGACGTCGTCGAGATCAAGGGTGCCGACATCCACTGCGAGGCGCACACCGTCTTCAAGGGGCGTCACGCTCAGGATGCGGCCGGTAGCGGCAACGATTCCGGAGAACATGGGATGGGGGCTTATCGAGGGAAAACGCGATTTTAGGCGATTTCGGCCTGCGGCTGGCGGTTTGTGCGGGGCAGGCGGGCCGCTGCCGTAAAGCGGGAAAGCCCCGCGAGGGGGCTTTCCGCTGTGCTGTGGAGGCGGTGGATCAAAGAATTTCGGCGATGTGGTCGCGGTCCTCGAGTTCCTTTTCGAACTGCTGGATTTCAAGGCCGAGAGCGTTGCGCGCCGACACCATGCCGACCGGCCGGCCGTCTTCCACCACCGGCACGTGGCGGAAGCCGCCCTCGAACATCATGTGCAGAGCATGCGCCAGGGGCTTGTCGGGGCTGGCGGTCTGCAGGTCGGCGGTCATGACGGTCGAGAGTTGCGTGCTGTCAGGGTCGAGGCCTTGGGCGACGACCCGGTTGAGCACGTCGCGCTCGGTGAACAGGCCGGCGAGCCGGCCCTGGTCGTCCACGACGAGAATGGCCCCGATCTTGTGCCTGGCCATCGTGATGGCGGCAGCACGTACGGTGGTATCGGCCAGGGCGGAAACGACGGTCTGGCCTTCAACGACCTGGCGCAGGGTTCTGTTGGGCATCGGTATCTCCTTGAGGCTTTTCTGATGGATGGAGCACAAAAGCGATCACTGCACGGGCGCTGCAGCGCCCCTTTTTGTGGATCAGACGGCGGGCTTCGGGCTGGCTGGCTTGCTGATGTCCGGCTTGCCGTTCTTGGCACCATTTTCACCACAGGCCTGGGCGCCTGCGGCGAAGCCGAGGGAAAGAGCGAAAACAAAAGCGATCCTGCGCATCATGGTGGTGTCTCCTTTATTCATGTTGTTCCTTCATCATGGAAACCCGCAACCCGTTTGGCAAGGGGGCGCGAACGAAAATGTGCGCGCCATTCGATACCGTATTGTGGTTGCGGCGATACAAAGCACTGGAAAGCCGGCCGCTTGGGCTTAACATCTTTCCTCTTGTTTATTGCATTTTCGTATCCGCTGGATAGATGACCGATTCAAAACCAAAAAGTGCCCGCGGCGGGGCTGCCGTGGTTGCGCTGGGCGGCTGGACGGGCGGCGATGGCCTGGCCGCCCTGTTGCAGGGGCTGGATGGCGGGACTTCGCTGGCCTTCGTGCTTGCCGAAGCGGTGCCGCCGGCGGCGTTTCCGCCGGAGACCGGGCTGGTCATCGTCACTGCGGCTGACGGGGATGTGCCGGTGCCGGGCCGCCTTTACGTCTGTCCGCCGGGCCATGCGCTGCGGATCGGCGCTGCCGGGCTCGAGTTGCGGGCGGCCGCGGTCGGCGACGGAGACGGGGCGGAGGGGTTGTTCGAGTCGCTCGCGGCACAGGCCGGTGCGGCCGCGGTCGGCGTGTTGCTGGGCGCCCGGGCCGACGTCCGCGCGGCGGGGTGCGATGCGATCGTTGCGGCGGGCGGATTGCTGCTGGCCTGCGCGGAAGGCGATCCGGAGGGCACCGGCGAGGGCGATCTGCCCCGTTTTTCGCCGGCCGACATTGCCGCCCGTCTGAACGACATCGGCGAAGGCCCGGTCGGGCTCGCCGCCGCCCGCGAGGCCCGCGACGTCCAGGCTTTCCAGGCGATCCTGGCCCTGACCTCGCGCGCGAGCGGTGTCGATATGGGAGGCTACAAGGAAGGCACGCTGCGCCGTCAGATCCTCCGGCGCAGCGCTACGCTGGGTTTTCAGGCCCTCGACGCCTACCTTGCTCACCTGTGTGCCAATCCGGATGAAGTCGGGCGTCTGCACCAGAGCTTCATGATCTCGGTGTCGGCCTTCTTTCGTGATGCGGATGTCTTTGACGAGCTGGAGCGTGCGCTGCAGGAGCGGATCGCCTCCAAGCGGCCGGGCGATGCGCTGCGGGTGTGGGTGCCGGCCTGTGCAACGGGCGAGGAGGTCTACTCCATCGCAATCTTGCTGGCCGAGATTCTCGGTGAGCGGCTCGGCAGTTTCGAAGTGCGGATCTTTGCCACCGACATCGACCAGGACGCCCTCGATTTTGCCCGCGCCGGCGTTTATGCGGCCACCGAGCTGGTCGGCCTTTCGGCCGGGCGGCTGGCGCGCTGGTTCCGGCCGGAAGGCAGTGGCTGGCGGATCAGCAAGGCGCTGCGCGAGCTGTGTGTGTTTTCGCTGCACGACCTGATTGGTCACCCGCCACTGGTGCGCATGGATCTGGTGAGTTGCCGCAATCTGCTGATCTACTTCAAGCCCGGTCAGCAGGCCGAGTTGCTGCGCAGTTTTCATTTCGCCCTCAATCCGGGCGGCTTGCTGCTGCTGGGCAAGGCGGAGTCTGCGGGCCTCGAAGGAGGCGGCTTCGAATCCGTGGATTCGGCTGGCAAGCTTTATCGCAGCAGCGCGCTACCGGTGGCTCGGCCGACCCGCCTGGTGCGTTCTGCCGTGCAGCCCCGCCCGCCCTTGCCCAAGCCGCCGCCGCTGCGGCGCGAGCTGCTGGTGGAACAGAGCCGCAGGGTGATGATCGACGCCTACGGCCCGCCGGCCGTGCTTGTCGATGCGGGCTTCGAGCCGCTGCATTTCTTTGGTGCCTCGCGGCGCTATTTCGCCCTGCCGGCGGGCAGTGCCGATTTTTCGGTGTTTGCGCTGTGTCTGCCGGAGCTGCGCGGCGAGCTCAAGGCGCTGTGCTATCGCATGCGCCAGGAGCGCATCGATACCCTGCAGGGGATTGGCGCGCTGGTCCGGCTGGGCGATGAAACGCTCAAGGTGCGGCCGGTGCTGCGCCGCGTCGAGAGCGGCGGGAGCGAGCCCCAGTGGGCCGTGCTGATCGGTTTCGAGGAGTCGCCGGCGGTTGTCGCGCAG
Source organism: Zoogloea sp. (assembly GCF_030157465.1). GTDB lineage: Bacteria > Pseudomonadota > Gammaproteobacteria > Burkholderiales > Rhodocyclaceae > Zoogloea. Next base: position 29,684 of record NZ_JAOAUU010000058.1, on the reverse strand, counting down.
CGACCGCCGGGCGCGACGGAGGCGCTCCTGCCCGCCGAGGCGGCCGACGAAATTGCCCGATTGCGCCAGGAACTCGGCGACACCCGCGAGCATCTGCAGGCGGTCATCACGCAGCTCGAAGCCTCCAACGACGAACTGCAGTCCCTGAACGAGGAGCTGCAATCGGCCGGCGAGGAATTGCAGGCCGCCAACGAGGAGCTGCAGGCCTCGAACGAGGAACTCACCAGCCTCAACGACGAGCTGCAGCTCAAGTCCGTCGAGTACGCCCAGCTCAACGTCACCCTTGGCAACATCCAGAACTCCATCCGCACCAGCCTGGTGGTGGTCGACCGGGACGGTCGCGTGACGCGCTTCAATGCGCTGGCGGGGCGCATTTTCGGGCTGCTGCCCAGCGATATCGGCCAGTTTCTCCACCGCGTGCCCTGCTATCTCGATCTCCCGCGCCTGAGCGAATGGGTCGACAGCGTGGTCCGCTGTGATGAATCCCGGGTCGAGCACGTCCATCAGCGCAACTTTCATTACCTGATGCAGATCGACGCCTACCGCGACGAGCAGGGGCGCAACACCGGGGCGGTGCTGACCTTCACCGACATCTCCGACCTGCACCGCGCCGAGGAGGCCCAGGCGCGCAGCGAGGCACGCTTCCGCCAGATCTGGGATTCGAGCCTCGATGGCCTGGCCGTGGTGGCCGCCGACGGCAGCATGGTGCTGGTCAATCCGGCGCTCGAAAAAATGTTCGGTTACGCACCGGGCGAGCTGGCCGGTGCGTCTGCCGATCTGCTGGTGCCGCAACGCCTGCGCGCCAACCATGCGATCCAGCGCGGCATGTACCGCGACGAGCCCGGCGCGGCCCAGGCCTTGATGGCCCGCCGCAATCTTTTCGGGGTCTGCAAGGATGGCAGCGAGCTGGCCATCGAGCTCAGCCTGGCCAGTCTGTCGATGGAAGGCGTCGATCACGTTCTCGTCACGGTATCCGACGTGACCGAACGCAGCCTCTCGGAAGCCCTGCTGCGGGCCGGCGAGCGTCGCCTGCGCCTGGCGCTGGATGCGGCGCGGGCGGGCTCCTGGGAATGGTTCATCGACAGCAACAACCATTTCTGGTCGGACGAGCTGTGGGCGCTTTACGGCCTGCCGTGCGACGGCCCGATGCCGTCCTCCGAAACCTGGTGGCAGACTATCGATCCGGATGACCTGGATCGCGTGGTGACCACCGTGACCGCCGCCCGCGATGAAGGCGTGGCCTTCGAGACCGAGTGGCGCGTGATGCTGCCGCCCGGCGCCCCGCCGCGCTGGCTGCTGTGCCGTGGCCAGCCGGTGACCGACAAGGCCGGCCGGCTCGTCAGCTATATCGGCATCGTGCTCGACGTGAGCGAGCGCCGCCTCGGCGAGGAGCGCCGGCGCCAGAGCGAGGAAATGCTGGCCACCATTCTCGACAACGTTGCCGCCCACATCTACATCAAGGATCCCGACTACCGCTACACCTACGCCAATCGCGAGGTGTGCTCGCTGTTCGGGCGAAGTCGCGAGGAGATCCTCGGCAGCGCCGACGAGGCCTACTTCGACGCCGCCACCGCCAGGCAGCTGCGCCAGAATGACCGCCGCGTCCTCGAGGGGGGCGAGCGTGTCGAGATCGAGGAGATCAACGGCAACAGCAGTTCCGGCGAGGTCCGCAGCTTCCTCTCGGTCAAGCTCCCGCTACGTCGGCAGGATGGCAGCATCTACGCCCTGTGCGGCATTTCCACCGACATCACCGAGCGCAAGTCGGCCGAAGAGCGTTTGCGCATGTTGTCCACCGCGGTCGAGCAAAACCCGGGCAGCATCGTGCTGACCGATCTCGACGCCCGCATCCTGTATGTCAATGCCGCCTTCGAGCGGATTTCCGGCTACGCGTTCGAGGAAGTGCGCGGCAAGAATCCCAGCCTGATGAAGTCCGGCGAAACCTCGCCGGAAGTCTTTCGCCAGATGTGGCAAAGCCTCGGCCGGGGCGATACCTGGCGCGGCGAACTGACCAACCGGCGCAAGAACGGCGAGATTTACATCGAATCGGCGATGATTTCGCCGGTGCGCCGGGCCGACGGCAGCATTTCCCATTACCTGGGCATCAAGCGCGACATCACCGAGGAGGCGCGCACCGAGCAGGAACTCGCCCGTCATCGTCACCAGCTTGAAAGCCTCGTCGATGCGCGTACCCGCGAACTGGCGCTGGCCAAGGATGCCGCCGAGAGCGCCAGCCGCGCCAAGAGCGCTTTTCTGGCCAACATGAGCCACGAGATCCGCACGCCGCTCAACGCGGTGCTCGGCATGGCCCACATCATGCGTCGCGAGGGGGCCAGCCCGCAGCAGACCGAGCAGCTCGACAAGATCGACAGCGCCGCCCAGCACCTCCTGAGCGTCATCAACGACATCCTCGACCTGTCGAAGATCGAGGCCGAGAAATTTTTGCTTGAAGACAGCGAGTTCGCCCTCGCCGGTGTGGTTTCCGGGGTGGCCTCGATGCTCCATGAAAAGGCCAGCGCCAAGGGCCTGCGCCTGGAAGTGAATACCGAGAGCCTGCCCAGCCTGGTGCGCGGCGACGCCACCCGCTTCACGCAGGCCCTGCTCAACCTGGCCAGCAACGCGGTGAAATTTACCGAGGCCGGCAGTGTCGTTCTCGGTGTGCGGATCGTCGAGCGGCGTGACGGGCGGCTCAAGATTCGCGCCGAAGTGTGTGACAGCGGCGTCGGCGTGCCGCCCGAGGTGCTGCCCAAGCTGTTCGGCGCCTTCGAGCAGGGCGACGCCTCCAATACGCGCAAGTACGGTGGCACCGGCCTCGGCTTGGCGATTACCCGGCGCCTGGCCGAACTGATGGGCGGCGAGGCCGGTGCCGCCAGCACCCTTGGCGTCGGCAGCACGTTCTGGTTTACCGCCTGGCTGGGCGTCGGGCGATCGATTCACGCATCTGCGCCTGCGCCGCTGGAACTCGGCCACGCCGATGTCGTGCTGCGGCGCGATTTTGCCGGCGCGCACGTACTGCTGGTGGAGGATGAACCGGTCAACCAGGAAGTGGCCCGGCTCTTCCTGACCGACGTGGGGCTTGACGTGGCGATCGCCGGCAACGGTGTCGTGGCGGTGGACATGCTGCTCGCCAGCCGCTTCGACCTGATCCTGATGGACATGCAGATGCCCGAGATGGATGGCCTGGAGGCCACCGGCCGCATCCGCCTGATACCCGGCCGGGAGCACATCCCGATTGTCGCGATGACCGCCAATGCGTTTGCGGAGGACCGCGCGCGCTGCATCGCGGCTGGCATGGACGACTTTTTGTCCAAGCCGGTGGAGCCGGAGAAACTGTTCTCGACGATATTGAGGTGGTTGAGGCAAGGCCGGAACCACTGATGGGCGGGCCGGCGTTGATCCGGCGCGTCAGGAACGAAACGGTCCATGCCGGCGTCGGCATGAACCGTTTCTGAAGGCCTCAGCCCAGCTTCTTCTTCAGGATCTCGTTGACCTGCGCCGGGTTGGCCTTGCCCTTCGAGGCCTTCATGCACTGGCCGACCAGGGCGTTGAAGGCCTTTTCCTTGCCGGCGCGGAATTCCTCGACCGACTTCTGGTTGGCCGCCAGGACTTCGTCGATGATCGCCTCGATGGCACCGCTGTCGGTGACCTGCTTGAGGCCCTGGGCTTCGATGATCGCGTCGGCGGATTCACCCTCGCCGTTCCAGAGCGCCTCGAAAACCTTCTTGGCGATGGCGTTGGAGATGGTGTTGTCGGCGATGCGCGCCACCAGCCCGGCCAGTTGCACGGCGCTGACCGGCGAGGCGGTGATGTCGAGTTCGGCCTTGTTGAGCCGGCCGGCCAGATCGCCCATGACCCAGTTGGCGCAGGTCTTGGCGTTGGCGGTGCCGGTGGCGGCCACGGTGTCGAGGTAGAAGCGGGCCATGTCGCGGCTGGCGGTGAGGGTGGTGGCGTCGTAGGCCGACAGGCCGTATTCACCCTGGAAGCGCGCCGACAGCGCCACCGGCAGCTCTGGCAGCTCGCCCCGCACGCGTTCCACCCACTCGTCCGAGATCACCAGCGGCAGCAGGTCGGGGTCGGGGAAGTAGCGGTAGTCGTGGGCGTCTTCCTTGCTGCGCATGGCGCGGGTTTCGCCGCTGTCGGGGTCGAACAGCACGGTGGCCTGCTGAACCTTGCCGCCATCTTCGATGAGGTCGATCTGCCACTGGATTTCGTAGTCGATGGCCTGCTGCAGGAAGCGGAAGCTGTTGAGGTTCTTGATCTCGCGGCGGGTGCCGAATTGTTCCTGGCCGCGCGGGCGCACGGACACGTTGGCGTCGCAGCGGAAGGAGCCTTCCTGCATGTTGCCATCGCAGATGTCGATCCAGCGCACCAGCGAATGCAGCTGCTTGGCGTAGGCCACGGCCTCGGCGGACGAGCGCATGTCGGGCTCGGAGACGATCTCGAGCAGCGGCGTGCCGGCGCGGTTGAGGTCGATGCCGGTCATGCCGTGGAAATCCTCGTGCAGGCTCTTGCCGGCGTCCTCTTCGAGGTGGGCGCGGGTGAGGTTGACGCGCTTTTCGTAGGCGCCGCCCTTGCCGTCCGGCACCAGCAGGTTCAGCGCGCCGCCGACCACGACGGGCAGTTCGAACTGGCTGATCTGGTAGCCCTTGGGGAGGTCGGGGTAGAAGTAGTTCTTGCGGGCGAAGACGCTCTTCGGCGCGATGCTTGCACCCACCGAGAGGCCGAAGCGGATGGCCCGCTCGACGGCGCCCTTGTTGAGCACCGGCAGCACGCCGGGCAGCGCGATATCCACGCCGCAGGCCTGCACGTTGGGTTCGGCGCCGAAGGCGATGCTGGCGCTGGAGAAAATTTTGGATTGCGTATTGAGCTGGGTATGTACTTCCAGCCCGATGACGACTTCCCAGTCGGTTCTGCTCATGGTTGTTCTCTAGATGTTGGGGCGATCAGTCGCACTGGCCGGTGGCCTTGTCGATCAGCAGGGGCCAGACGTAATCCTGGGCGCTGGCGGGGGAGCACAAATGGTGGCAGTTGGCGAAGGCTACGGTGACCTGCTCGCCCTGATCCCACATGTGCACGCGGCAGTCGCGGGCGCCGGTGAGTTCGATGGACGGCAGGGCCTGGGTCTGGCGGAACTGGGCGAGATCAAAGCGGCAGGTGCCGCGTTTGGGCATGGTGAGTTCGGCCTTGAAGGCATTCACCTTCGAATTGACGACATCCACGGTGGCCGAACCGAAATTGCCGGCTTCGTCCTTGAAGCGGCACTGGGTGCTCAGCGAAAAGGTGCGCAGCGGCATGGGTTTGAGGCGGCCGCTCGGACTGCTGGCCGGGCTGCCGGCCGGGCGCTCGATGATGCCGCCCTCGCGGGTGGCGGGGCGGATCGTGTCGACGACCGAACAGCCGGAAAGGGCGAGCAGCGCCGTGGCCAGGCCGATGCGAAGTACGTGCTTCATGGCGCTCAGAAGACCGGTGCCCGGCTGTGCCAGTCGGTGGCCTGCTGGAACTGGTGGGCGGTGTTCAGCAGGCGGGCTTCGGTGAAGTAGTTTCCGATGAGCTGCAGGCCGACCGGCAGGCCGTCCTTGCCGAAACCGGCCGGGTGCGACAGGCCGGGCAGGCCGGCGAGGTTTACCGCCACGGTGTAGATGTCGCCCAGATACATCTGGACCGGATCGCTGCTCTTTTCGCCGATGCCGTAGGCCACGGTCGGGTTGGTCGGGCCGGCGATCACGTCGCATTGCTCGAGGGCGGCGGCAAAATCCTGGGCGATCAGGCGGCGCAGCTTTTGGGCCTTGATGTAGTAGGCGTCGTAGTAGCCATGCGAGAGCACGTAAGTGCCCACCAGGATGCGGCGCTGCACTTCGGCGCCGAAGCCCTGGCTGCGGCTCTTGCAGTACATGTCGTTGAGATCGGTGTACTCGGCGGCGCGGTGGCCGTAGCGCACGCCGTCGAAGCGGCTGAGGTTGGAACTGGCTTCGGCGGGGGCGATCACGTAATAGGCGGGAATCGCCAGCCGGGCGTTGGGCAGGCTGACCTCCACGGTGGTTGCGCCGAGCTTGCGGTATTCGGCAAGGGCCGCCTCCACGGCAAGGCGCACGTCGTCGGACATGCCTTCGGCGAAAAACTCCTTCGGCAGGCCGATGCGCAGGCCGGCCAGCGGGCGGGCGAGATCGGCGCCGTAGTGATCGTAGCTGCGCTCGAGGCTGGTGGAGTCGCGCGGATCGTGGCCGGTCATGGCCGAGAGCAGCTGTGCGCAGTCTTCGGCCGTGCGGGCAAAGGCGCCGCCCTGATCGAGCGACGAGGCGTAGGCGATCATGCCAAAGCGCGACACCGTGCCATAGGTGGGTTTGATGCCCGTGATGCCGCACAGCGATGCCGGCTGGCGCACCGAGCCGCCGGTGTCGGAGCCGGTGGCGATCGGCACCATGCGCGCGGCCACCGCGGCGGCCGAGCCGCCGGACGAGCCGCCGGGCACCTTGGTGGTGTTCCAGGGGTTGCGGGTCGGGCCGAAGTGGGAGCTTTCGTTGGAGGAGCCCATTGCGAACTCGTCCATGTTGGTCTTGCCGACCATCACCGCGCCGGCGTTCTTGAGCAGGCTGACCACGTGGGCGTCGTAGGGGCTCACGAAGTTGGCGAGCATCTTCGAGCCACAGGTGGTGAGCACGCCTTCGGTGCAGAACACGTCCTTGTGGGCCAGCGGAATGCCGGTGAGCGGGCCGGCGTCGCCGGCGGCGATGCGCGTGTCGGCGGCCCGGGCGGCGGCCAGGGCGCCATCGCGGTCGACGGTGACGAAGGCGTTGATCCTGGGGTTGCCGGCTTCGATGCGGGCCAGGCTCTCGGTGGCGAGTTCGACGGCGGAGACGGTTTTCGCGCGGAGGGCGGCAGCGATGTCTTTAAGGCTTGAGTCGATCATGGTGCAGGAGGCGAATTGAGCGGGACGGAGGCGCCCGCCGGGGCCGGCGCCGGAATGGCAAAGCGAGGGCTGCGGCTTACTCGATGACCTTGGGTACGAGGTACAAGCCGGCTTCGGTCTGCGGGGCGATGGCCTGGTAAGCGGCGCGGCGGTCGGTTTCGCCGACCACGTCGGCGCGCAGGCGCTGGGCGAGTTCCTGGGGGTGGCTCATCGGCTCGACCCCGTCGGTATCGACCGCCTGCATTTCTTCGATCAGGCCGAAAATTCCGTTGAGTTTGGCCAGCGTTGCATCAAGCTCTCCGTCGGCGAGTTCGAGGCGGGAGAGCTTGGCGATATGGCGGACTTCGTCGAGGGAAAGTGACATGGCAATTTACAAAGTTGCTTAAACGACAAAGGTTTGTAGGTTATCATAAGCGATTCTGTTGCCCCAATTCCCAACCCCTCAAACGGTTTTTCCGGGACTTTTTCTCCGATGTTTGGTTCTCTGCGCTCCTATTTTTCGAACGATCTCGCCATCGACCTTGGCACCGCCAACACCCTGATCTACGTCCGGGGCAAAGGCATCGTTCTCGATGAACCGTCCGTGGTGGCGATTCGCACCGAAGGCGGCCCGAACGCCAAGAAAACCATCCTCGCCGTCGGCATGTCGGCCAAGCAGATGCTTGGCAAAACACCGGGCAACATCACGGCCATCCGTCCGATGAAAGACGGCGTCATCGCCGACTTCACCGTGACCGAGCAGATGCTCAAGCAGTTCATCAAGAAGGTTCACGACACCCGCCTGTTCTCGCCCAGCCCGCGCATCATCATCTGCGTGCCCTGTGGTTCGACCCAGGTGGAGCGCCGGGCGATTCGCGAATCCGCCCTCGGCGCCGGCGCCAGCAACGTCTACCTGATCGAAGAGCCCATGGCTGCGGCGATCGGTGCCGGAATGCCGGTGGCCGATGCAACCGGCTCTATGGTCGTCGACATCGGCGGCGGTACCACCGAAGTGGGCGTGATCTCGCTGGGCGGCATGGTCTATGCGGGTTCTATCCGCGTCGGCGGCGACAAGTTCGACGAAGCCATCGTCAATTACATCCGCCGCAATTACGGCATGCTGATCGGCGAAACCACCGCCGAATCCATCAAGAAGGGCATCGGTTCGGCCTTCCCGGGTTCCGAGGTGCAGGAAATGGAAGTCAAGGGCCGCAACCTGGCCGAAGGCATTCCGCGCGCCTTCACGATTTCGTCCAATGAAATCCTCGAAGCGCTCACCGAGCCGCTCAACCAGATCGTCTCCGCGGTCAAGATCGCCCTCGAGCAAACCCCGCCCGAACTCGGCGCCGACATCGCCGAGCGTGGCATGGTGCTCACCGGCGGCGGCGCGCTGCTGCGTGACCTCGACCGCCTGCTGATGGAAGAAACCGGCCTGCCGGTTATCGTTGCCGACGACCCGCTTACCTGCGTGGTACGTGGTTCTGGCATGGCCCTCGAAAAGATGGACCAGCTCGGTTCCATCTTCACCAGCGAATAAGCGTCGGCTTTACGGCCAGGGCGCACGCGTTGAACCTTCCGTTCCATCGCGTACGCCAGCGACCCGGGCTTGTCCCGGGCGCGGTCGTTTACCGTAGCTGATCGGCGTGCCAATGGTCGGCCATTCGACTCCTCCCTTCTTCAAACGCGGGCCTGCGCCGCTGGCCAAGCTCGTCTTTTTCGTGATCGTCTCCCTCGGGCTGCTGGTGAGCGACCTGAACCTGCGCTACCTGGATGCCTTTCGCCAGGGGTTGTCGGTGCTTGCCTATCCGCTGCAGATGGCGGCCGCCACGCCGGCGGATTTCGTTCGCAACGCGTCCAATTATTTCGCCTCGCTGGTCCGCCTGCAGATCGAGAACAAGGATCTCAAGGCCCGCCAGCTCCAGGGCGCCGAGCGCCTGCTGCGCCTCGACCAGATCGAGCAGGAGAACCGTCACCTGCGGGCGCTGCTCGACGCGCGGGAGCGGCAGGCGGTGAAGTCGGTGGTGGCCGAAATCATGTACACCGCCAAGGATCCGTTCTCGCGCACGGTCATCCTCGACAAGGGCGCCCAGGCCGGCATCGAGGCCGGGCAGGCCGTGGTGGATGACGCTGGCGTGATCGGCCAGATCACCCGGGTCTTCCCGATGCAGTCCGAGCTGACCCTCCTGACCGACAAGGACCAGGCCATTCCGGTGATGATCGTGCGCAGCGGCCTGCGGGCGGTGCTGTTCGGCTCCGGCAACGGCCTGATGGAGCTGCGTTATCTCGCGGCCAACGCCGACATCCAGCCTGGCGACAAGGTCGTCACCTCCGGCCTCGATGGTGTCTTCCTGGCCGGCCTGCCGGTGGCGACCGTGGCCCGGGTGGAGCGCGATCAGGCCCAGACCTTCGCCCGCATCCCCTGCCTGCCGGCCGCAGGTGTCGAGCAGTTCAGCCACGTGCTGGTGCTGGGGCAGCGGGAAAGCCTGCCGCCGCGGCCGCCCGAGCCCGAGCTGATCAACAAGGGCAAGTCGGGCAAGGGCCGCAAGGCCAGAGCCGGCAAGGAGTAAGCCATGCAACCGACCAACCGCTCGAGCCGCATCCTGCTCCCGGTGAAGATGTGGTTTGTTTATCTGACCCTCTTCGTCGCCCTGTTCCTGAACTACATTCCCACCGGCCACCTGCCGGCGGTGCCTGATTTCGTCGCCCTCGTGCTGGCCTTCTGGTGCGTGCGCGAGCCGCTCAAGATCGGCATCGGCGCGGGCTTCGTGTTCGGGCTGCTGGTCGATATCGGCGTCGGAGCGGCGATGGGGCAGCATGCCTTTGCCTATGTGCTGCTCACTTATGCGGCCAACGAACTGTCGCGTCGGGTCATGTGGTTCACCCCGGTCGAGCAGGCGCTCCACGTGCTGCCCTTGCTCTTCATGTCCCAGGTGCTGATGGTTGTCGTGCGCCTGATGGCCGGCGCCGAGTTTCCCGGCTGGTGGATGTTCTTCGGATGCTTCGTTGCAGCGCTGCTGTGGATTCCGCTGCATTACGTGCTGCTGCTACCCCAGTACCGGCCCGTGGAGCGGGACGAGAACAGGCCGATCTAGTGAGCGGCGAAGGGTGTTCGTTGAAGGCTGAGCCGTTCGTGCTTGTGCTCGACCCGCGCGAGCCCGTTTCGATGTGCTTTGTGGCGCGTCAGTCGTGCCCTCTCATGCTTCACGCTTCAGCCTTCAACCCGACATGAGCGTCATGCGTACTCCCGAGCAGGAACTTGCCCGTTTCCGCGGCCGGCTGGCGGTGGCGGGCGCTGTTGCGCTGGTGTGTTTCGGTCTGCTGGCGGCGCGGTTTTTCTATCTTCAGGTGCTGCGCTACGATTATTACTCGACGCGCGCCGAGGACAACCGCATCTCGCTGGTGCCCATCGTGCCCAACCGCGGCCTGATCATGGACCGCAACGGTACGGTGCTGGCGCGTAATTACTCGGCCTACACGCTTGAAATCACCCCTTCGCGGGTGGCCGATCTCGAAGCCACGATCGAGGCGCTGTCGACGCTGGTGGATATCCAGCCCAAGGACCGCAAGCGTCTCAAGAAGCTCATGGACGAGAGCAAGAGCTTCGAGTCGCTGCCGATCCGCAACCGGCTCTCCGACGAGGAGGTTGCCCGCTTCATCGCCCAGCGTTACCGCTTTCCCGGCGTGGAACTCAAGGCGCGGCTGTTTCGTGACTATCCGATGGGCAGCTTCGGCTCCCACATCATCGGCTACATCGGCCGCATCAACGATCGCGACCTCGAGCGTATCGAGGAAAACGAAGATTCCGCCAATTACCGCGGCACCGACCACATCGGCAAGGCCGGCCTCGAAAAGAGCTACGAGCGAGAACTCCACGGCCTGACCGGCTTCGAAGAGGTCGAGGTGGACTCCGGCGGGCGTGCCGTGCGGGCCCTGCGCCGCACCCCGGCCACGCCCGGCAACAACCTTGTGCTGACCATCGATCTCAAGCTGCAGGAGGTCGTCGAGAAGGCCTTCGGCAACCGTCGCGGTGCCCTTGTGGCCATTGAGCCGGGGAGCGGCGGCGTGCTGGCGCTGGTGTCGCTGCCTACCTTCGACCCCAACCTGTTTGTCGATGGCATTGCCCCCCAGGACTGGGACGAGCTCAACACCTCGCCCGATCACCCGATGGTGAACCGCGCCCTCAACGGCGCCTATCCGCCGGGCTCCACCTTCAAGCCCTTCATGGCGCTGGCAGCGCTGATGAGCGGCAAGCGCACGCCCGGGCAGGCGATTTCCGATCCTGGCTTCTTTGATTTCGGCGGCCACCACTTCCGCGACGACAAGGCTGGCGGCCACGGCACCGTGGATATGTACAAGTCCATCGTGCAATCGTGCGACACCTACTATTACCGCCTTGCCAACGACATGGGGATCGACCTGATCGCGTCCACGATGGGCGTGTTCGGTTTTGGCAGCCGGACCGGAATCGACATCGAAGGCGAAAGCTCCGGCGTGCTGCCTTCGCCCGAATGGAAGAAGCGCCGCTTCAAGAAGCCCGAGCAGCAAAAATGGTTTGGCGGCGAAACCATCTCCATCGGCATCGGCCAGGGCTACAACGCCTACACCATGCTCCAGCTCGCCCACGCCACGGCAACCGTGGCTGCCGGCGGCGTGATGTTCAAGCCGCACCTGGTGAAATACATCGAGAGCGCCAAGGACAGCAGCCGGCGAATGATCGAACCCCAGCCGATCAAGACCATCCCGATCAAGCCTGAGCACCTGGAAACCATCCGCCGTGGAATGATAGGCGTGAACCGGGAAGGGACCGGAGCCCGCGCCTTCGCGGGCGCCCCCTACGTTTCGGCCGGCAAGACCGGCACGGCCCAGGTGTACTCCCTGAAGGGCGCAAAATATTCGGCGAAGATCGCCGAGCGCCTGCGCGACCACGCTCTCTTCATTGCCTTTGCACCAGCCGACAAGCCGACGATCGCGCTGGCCGTGCTCGTCGAGAACGGCGGCTTTGGCGCCCAGTCGGCCGCGCCGATCGCCCGTCAGGTGCTCGACTACTACCTGCTCGGCAAGTTGCCGGCCGGTGTCGCGCCGGAAGATCCGGGCGCCGAAGGCTCGGCGGAGGAAAGCACTGGTGACTAATTCCCGCTTCGATCCGCGCAAGTGGGTGGCCTACATCCTGGCGCCGCTGGATGGGCCGCTGATGCTGATCGTTCTCGCCATCCTCGGCTTTGCCACGGTGGTCATGGTGAGCGCTTCGCCCGAACGCCTGGGCACCCTCGGGCTGAACATCGCGGTGGCCTTCGCGGTGATGTGGGTTGCCGCCAGTCTTCCGCCCCAGCGGATGATGAGCATTGCGCTGCCGATTTACATCCTGGGGGTGCTGCTGCTCGTTGGCGTGGCCCTGTTTGGCGACGTGTCGAAGGGCGCCCGGCGCTGGCTCAACATCGGGGTGGCGCGAATCCAGCCGTCCGAACTGATGAAGATCGCCATGCCGCTGATGCTCGCCTGGTACTTCCAGTGCCGTGAAGGCATGCTCCGGGTGCGCGATTTCTTCGTCGCCGCCGGTTTGCTGCTGGTGCCGGTCGGGCTGATCGCCAAGCAGCCCGATCTCGGCACCGCAGTCCTCGTGGCTGCGGCGGGCTTCTACGTGCTGTTCTTTGCCGGCCTCGCCTGGCGCCTCATCCTGCCTTTTGCCGTGGTCGGGATCGTCGGTATCGTGACGATCGTGGCCATGGGCGACACCATCTGCCAGCCGGGCGTCGAGTGGCCAGGCATGCGGGAGTACCAGAAACACCGCGTGTGCACCCTGCTCGATCCGACCTCCGATCCGCTCGGCAAGGGCTTTCACATCATCCAGTCCACCATCGCCATCGGTTCCGGCGGCATTCTTGGCAAGGGCTGGGGCAGCGGCACCCAGACCCATCTGGACTTCCTCCCCGAGCGACACACCGACTTCATCTTTGCGGTGCTGACCGAGGAATTTGGGCTGGTCGGCGCCCTGTTTCTCGTGGTAATGTATATCCTGTTGATTTTTCGCGGCCTTTTCATTGCCGCTGGTGCCCCGACCCTGTTCTCGCGCCTTCTTGCTGGCGCCCTCACGCTGATCTTCTTTACCTACGCGTTTGTGAACATGGGCATGGTGAGCGGAATTCTCCCCGTTGTCGGGGTGCCCTTACCCTTCGTCAGTTACGGCGGCACTGCACTCGTTACCCTTTGTCTTGGCGTCGGCATGCTCATGAGCATCCAGCGCCATCGACGTCGGGTAGGTACCTGAACCCGCGCGCCTAGCGCGCGCCCGAACAGGAAAGAGCGTCATGACCCCTGTAGCGATATCCCGTCGCGCCCGCTTGTTGCTGGCGCCTCTCTGTAGCACCCTCCTGCTGGTCGGCCCTGTCCATGCGGCCCCGGATTCGTCGATCGAAGCCGCTTCCGACGCAGGCCCCCGCACCGGCCTCAAGGCTGCCTTGCCCGCCCGATTCAAAGGCGGCGTTTTCAAGTTCGATGCCCAGTCCGACGAATCTTCCGCCGAAGCGGATGAGGAGGCCGTCGCCACGCCGCGCGTCGACAAGAACGATTATTCACTCCAGGGCAGCATGTCGTCCGGCGGTGGGCTCACCCTCGAGAAGGGAGTGGCTAGCTGGTACGGCAAGATGTTCCACGGCCGCAAGACGTCCAGCGGCGATCCGTACGACATGTACGCGATGACGGCGGCGCATCCGACCCTGCCTATTCCAAGCTACGTGCGGGTGACCAACCTGGCCAACGGCCGCTCCGCCGTGGTGCGCGTGAACGATCGCGGCCCTTTCCATCCGGGGCGCATCATCGATCTGTCGTATGCGGCTGCCTACAAGCTCGGCTATACAGACCAGGGTCACGCCAGGGTTGAAGTGGCGCTGGTGCTGCCGGAAGAAGTGTCGCTGGTCCGGCCGGGCCGCCCGGTGCCGCCCGTCCGCAGATTGAAGGCTCCCGCGGCTGCGCCCGTCGTGGTGGCGGCACGTCCGGCCGCTGCGCCGCTCGAAGTTCCGTCCCGCACGGTCGTCGAGCCGGTGCTGCCGCAGGTTGCGGCTGCGGCGCCAGTCTCCCGGCCCACCGAAAAGGTGGCCGAGCGTGTGGCCGACAACAAGGCGGCAGGCGAGGTTTTCCTGCAGCTCGGCGCCTTCGCCACTTTTGTGACGGCCGAGCAGTTCAAGGGCCTGGTGGAGCACGAACTCAAGTGGCTCAAGGAATCGGTGTCGGTGCTGGCCTCGGAAGGCAAGTATCGCCTTCACGTGGGGCCGTTCGCCTCCGCCATGGAGGCCCGGTCGATTGCCGAGCGGATTGCCGGCACGCTCAAGCTCAGGCCTTTTGTAGTGCAGCGCTGACGCTGCCGGGCTCGATGCCTTAGGGTTTTTTCGGCGTGGGGCGCCCGTTGCTGCGCCACCAAAATGTTGCGAAAAAGCAACACGCATAAAACCCTTCTACCATCAAGGAAATTTTTCACTTGTTGTCTATACTCAGTACAGACAAAGGGAGAAAAATCATGAGCTTCATCGATTCGCCCATCAGCAGTTGCAACGCCGTTCGCGAAATGGTTCTGACTGATCAGACCCAGCGTGAGTGTGCCCTTGAACATGGCTGCCCGCCGGGCCGTAATTGCCCGCTGGATGGCTGTTTCGCCGAGATTTCCGGTATCACCGAAGCGGCCACGCTGGAGCAGCTTGCCGCTGCCGAAGCTGCTCATCACAGAGCCTGAAGTCGTGGCCAACCGCACGCTGGGAACACGCCAGAAACTGGTGTTCCGCGGGCCGGCAAAAGGGCCGGGCGGTGGTGCTGCGAAGGCCCCACGGAACCCGTTCGTGGTGCCTCTGCTGCAGCGCAAGGCCGGCCCTCATGAAAAAACGCCGGGTGGAAAGCGACAGGACGAGAAGCGGGAAACAGCCCGGTTGCTGCAAAAGCTTCCGGGCGTGTCGCCGAAAAACGCTTAGCGGAGCTTTTCCAGCAAGCCGTCCAGTTGGTCAAGATCGCCAAACTGGATTGTTACCGCGCCGGCGCCTTTCTTGTTGGCCTTGATTTTCACCGTTGCGCCGAGGCGGTCGGCGATTTCCTCTTCAAGACGCAGGATGTCCCGGTCGGGCTGGGGGGCGGGCAGGTGTGTCTTCGGGTTCAGTTCCTGGTGGACGAGGCGTTCCGCCTCGCGCACAGATAGCCCGCGGGCGGCGATCAGGTTGGCGAGGCCGACCTGGGCGGCGCCATCGAGGGGGAGCAGCGCGCGGGCGTGGCCCATGTCGATGTCGCCGGCCATGAGCAGTTCCTGCACCTGCGGGGCCAGTTGCAGCAGGCGAAGCAGGTTGGACGCCGCCGGGCGGGAGCGCCCCACGGCGTCGGCTGCTGCCTGGTGGGTCATGCCGAATTCGTCGATGAGCCGCTGGATGCCGCCGGCTTCTTCAAGCGGATTGAGGTCTTCGCGCTGGATGTTCTCGATGAGCGACATCGCCAGTGCGGCTTCGTCCGGAATCTCCCGCACAAGGCAGGGCACCTGGCTCAGGCCGGCGATCTGGGCGGCGCGCCAGCGTCGTTCGCCGGCGATGATCTCGTAGCGTTTGGCGTCGAACAGGCCGCCGATCTGGCGCACGAGAATCGGCTGCATGACGCCCTGTGACTTGATCGAGGCGGCCAGTTCTTCCAGCGAGCCCGGGTCCATCCGCGTGCGCGGCTGATATTTTCCGGGCTGCAGTTCGCTGGCCGGCAGTTGCTGGAGTTCGCCTTCGTTCTTGTCGGCGTCGTCGGTGTTGGCGGCGAGGAGGGCATCGAGGCCGCGGCCGAGGCCTTTGAGTTTGGGAGTTGCCATGGTGTATCTCTCAGGGAATCGCCGGGCCGCCCCAAGATGCCTTGAGGCCCCCCCGGGGGCACGATCGCTGAAGGGTGGCGATCGCGGGGGCGGTTATGACTCAGAGGGTCTTGACGCGCTCGATCATTTCTTTGGCGAAGGACAGGTAGGCCTGGGCGCCCTTGGCGCTGCGGTCGAAGACGACGCCGGGGATGCCGTGGCTGGGGGCTTCGGCGAGGCGCACGTTGCGCGGCACGACAGCCTTGAAAACCTTGTCGCCGAAGTGGGCTTCGAGCTGGGCGGATACCTGCTGCTGGAGGGTGACGCGCGGGTCGAACATGACCCGCAGGAGGCCGATGATGGAAAGGTCGCGGTTGAGGTTGGCGTGCACCTTCTTGATCGAGTTGACCAGGTCGGACAGGCCTTCCAGCGCGTAGTACTCGCACTGCATCGGGATGATCACGCCGTGGGCGACGCACAGGCCGTTGAGCGTGAGCAGCGACAGGGACGGCGGGCAGTCGATGAGGATGAAATCGTATTCTTCGGTGTGCAGCGCGAGGGCGTCGCGCATGCGGTTTTCGCGGCGCTCGAGGCCGACCAGTTCGACTTCGGCACCGGCCAGGTCGCGGTTGGCGGGGATGATGTCGTACTTGCCGGTTTCAGAGTGGACGCGGGCTTCGGCCACCGTGCACAGGCCCACCAGCAGGTGATAGACCGACTTGCCAAGGGTGCGCTTGTCGATGCCGCTGCCCATCGTGGCATTGCCCTGGGGATCGAGGTCGACCAGCAGCACGCGCTGGCCGGAGGCGGCGAGACCGGCGGCGAGGTTGACACAGGTGGTCGTCTTGCCGACGCCGCCCTTCTGGTTTGCGATACAGAAAATGCGGGCCATTAGTTTTTGGTTCGTTTCACGATGATGAGGTGACGTTCGGCGTCAAGGCCGGGCACCGTCAGGGGTGTGCTGCGCTCCAGCGCGAAACCGGCCGGAATGCGGGCGATCTCGTCGGCAGGATAGACGCCTTTCATGGCAAGGATGCGAGTCTCGGGGCCTGCGAGGTGGGCGGTAAGGTTGACGAAGTCGGCCAGGTCGGCGAAGGCGCGCGAGACGATGCCATCCACCGGCTGCTCGGCAAAATAGGCGGGCTGCCAGTTTTCGATGCGGGCGTGGTGGGCGCGGAAGTTGGCGAGCTTGAGTTCGATTCGCGCCTGGTTCTGGAACGTGGCCTTCTTTTGCACCGTTTCGACCGAATCCACCTGCAGCTCGGGCCGGCAGATGGCCAGCACGACGCCGGGCAGGCCACCGCCGGAACCCACATCCACCAGCCGGGTGATGCCTGCCAGTTGCGGCAGCACCGACAGCGAATCGAGCAAATGGTGGGTGACGACCTGAGCCTCGTCGCGGATGGCGGTGAGGTTGTACACCTTGTTCCACTTGATCAGCAGCCGGGCGAAGGCAAGGAGTTTTTCCTGCGCTTCTGCGGGCAGGTCGAGGCCGAGGGCGACGATGCCCTTTTCGAGCGTGGTGGCCATGCTCATGCGGATTTCTCCTCGCGGCCGCGGGCCAGTTCGCCGCGCTTGAGCCACACCAGCAGCAGCGAAATGGCGGCCGGCGTGATGCCCTGGATGCGGCTGGCCTGGCCGATGGTTTCGGGCTTGTGCTGGTTGAGGCGGCCCTGCACCTCCTTGGAGAGGCCGCGCACGCTGGTGTAGTCGAGATCGGGCGGCAGGCGGGTGCTTTCGGCGCCGGCCTGGCGGGCGACTTCATCGAGCTGGCGGTCGATATAGCCCTGGTATTTGGCTGCGATTTCGAGTTGCTCGACCACCTGCGGGTCGGTTTCCGGGGTTTCGGGCGCGCACGGCAGGCTCATCAGCGCGGCGTAGCTCACGGCCGGGCGGCGCAGGAGTTCGAAAAAACTGTATTCGCGTTCGATGGCCTTGCCAAGCACGGCTTCGGCCGCTTCGGCGGGCACTTTGGCCGGCGTGGCCCAGGTGGCGCGCAGGCGGGCGCTTTCGCGTTCGATGGCTTCGCGCTTGGTGTTGAAGGCGGCCCAGCGGATGTCGTCCACCAGGCCCAGCTTGCGGCCGGCCTCGGTGAGGCGCAGGTCGGCGTTGTCTTCGCGCAGGCTGAGGCGGAACTCGGCGCGGGAGGTGAACATGCGGTAAGGCTCGGTGACGCCGCGGGTGATCAGGTCGTCGACGAGCACGCCCAGGTAGGCCTCGTCGCGGCGCGGGCACCAGGCGTCCTGGCCCTTGACCTGCAGCGCGGCGTTGAGGCCGGCCAGCAGGCCTTGCGCGGCGGCTTCTTCGTAGCCGGTGGTGCCGTTGATCTGGCCGGCGAAGAAGAGGCCGGAAATCGACTTGGTTTCGAGGCTGG
Source organism: Zoogloea sp. (assembly GCF_030157465.1). Lineage (GTDB taxonomy): Bacteria > Pseudomonadota > Gammaproteobacteria > Burkholderiales > Rhodocyclaceae > Zoogloea. Next base: position 11,630 of record NZ_JAOAUU010000058.1, on the reverse strand, counting down.
ACTTGAGGTTGCGCGGATCGAAGTAGTCGTACTCGATGGCGTAGCCGGGACGCAGGATGTGGCAGTTTTCGAGGCCGCGGATCGAGCGGACGATGTCCAGCTGCACGTCGAAGGGCAGGCTGGTGGAGATTCCGTTGGGGTAGATCTCGTGGGTGTCCAGGCCTTCGGGTTCGAGAAAGACGTGGTGGCTGTCCTTGTCGGCGAAGCGGTGGATCTTGTCTTCGATGCTCGGGCAGTAGCGCGGGCCCACGCCTTCGATCACGCCGGAATACATCGGCGAGCGGTCGAGGTTGGCGCGGATGATGTCGTGGGTGCGGCTGTTGGTGTTGGTGATCCAGCACGGCAGCTGGCGCGGGTGCTGGGCCGCGTTGCCGAGAAAGCTGAACACCGGCACCGGATCGTCGCCGGGCTGCTCCTGCATCACCGAAAAATCGATCGTGCGGGCATCGAGCCGCGGCGGCGTGCCGGTTTTGAGGCGGCCCTGCGGCAGGGCGAGCTCCTTGAGGCGCTGGCCGAGGCTGATGGCCGGCGGATCACCGGCGCGGCCGGCGGCGTAATGCTGCATGCCCACGTGGATCAGGCCGTTGAGAAAGGTGCCGGCGGTGAGCACCACGGCGGGCGCTTCGAAGCGCAGGCCGATTTGCGTGACCACCCCGGTGACGCGGTCGCCGACCACGGTGAGATCGTCCACGGCCTGCTGGAACAGCCACAGGTTGGGCTGGTTTTCGAGGCGCTGGCGGATCGCGGCCTTGTAAAGCACCCGGTCGGCCTGGGCGCGGGTGGCACGCACGGCCGGGCCCTTGCTGGCGTTGAGGATGCGGAACTGGATGCCGCTTTCGTCGGTGGCCGCCGCCATGGCGCCGCCGAGGGCGTCCACTTCCTTGACCAGGTGACCCTTGCCAATGCCGCCGATGGACGGGTTGCAGCTCATCTGGCCGAGGGTTTCGATGTTGTGGGTGAGCAGCAGCGTGGCGCACCCGGCCCGTGCCGCAGCCAGCGCGGCTTCGGTGCCAGCATGGCCGCCGCCGACAACGATCACGTCGAATCGGGTGGGATGAAGCATTGGGAGACCGGAGGAAGGTGAATCGGGGGAGCAGAATGATACGACCTTGCGCTGCAAAAATACAGCGCCGCAATCCGGGTAGGCGGCGAAAAACGGCGGATTTACAACGGCTTACCAGCGGAGTTCGAATCGTTCGGATAGCCGGAGACGGTACTTTCGTCACCCGGCGGCCAAATGGGGCCATGCACGGTGGATAACAGGGGCTGCAGGCCTGGCGGTGAGGTGGGCAGGGTGGGGCCAGACAATAGGATTTTTCGATTGTTGCATTGAACAATTTTCCTCCGCGGTTTCTCAAGTTCGAATCTGGAGGGCCGTAAAGCCTTGCAATACAAAGGCTCCATGTTTTGGGCGGCAGTTGCATCCGTCGCGCTTTTCGGGAGCTTCAACAATCCAGCCATGTTGTCGGCCCCGGTTTGAAAGGCTTTCTGCTCGGGGTCAGGAGTTGAAAATTGAAAACCATCATGCTGGTGGATGATTCCGCCACTGTTCTGCTTTCCATCTCGGGCATCCTGGCCAAGGCCGGTTTCAACGTGGTGACCGCCAACAGTGCCGAAGACGGGCAGCGGAAACTTGCTGCCGGCACCAAGCCCGACCTGCTCATCACCGATCTGAACATGCCGGGCATGAACGGTATCGAGTTCATCAAGGTGGTCAGGCAGCGGGCCGAACTGCGTTTCATGCCCATCCTGTTTCTCACCACCGAATCGCAGCAGAGCAAGCGTGCCGAGGCGAAGGCCGCCGGTGCTTCCGGCTGGATCGTCAAGCCCGCGACTGCGGAAACCCTGCTCAGCACGATCAAGCTTGTGGTGCGTTGAGTCATGACGGCCATCCGGGATAAATCACGGCGGCGCCGGCTGTTGCTGGCCTGTGTGACGGCCGTGGGCGCCTTTGTCGTCGTTTATTTCGCCAATGCGACCTATCACGAGCTGTTGCTCGACAAGGTGGGGCTGAGTCAGGCGCTGGTCGATGCGCTGGGTGCGGCGGCAGCGGTGCTGGTGAGCTTCCTGGCCCAGCAGATGCTGTCCGTCGCCCGCTACCGCGACCCCTCTTACGGCGCCGAAAACGCCTTGCAGCATGCGCGTGACGAGACCGCCAGGCGGCTGGATGTGGCCACCGAAGTGAGCCACTCCCTGGCCCAGGTGCCGCACCTCAACAACATTCTCGTCGGCCAGCTCAGCGCCGTTACCACCCAGACCGAAAGCGCGGCCTTCAGCATGGTGGAGCGCCTGCAGGCCGTCGATTCCGTGGTGCAGGGGCTTGACCGCTGTGTCCAGACTTTTTCGCAGGAATCCGGCGAGATCGTCGATGCGGCCAGTGCCCGCGCCGTTCGCAACCAGCAAACGCTGGTGGCCTTGCAGGGCTACATTCATCGCCGCCTCGAAAACCTGGGCGAAGACCGGCAGCACGTGATGTCGGCCCTGAACGAGGCCAAGTCGCTGGGCCAGTTCGTCAAGCTGGTGCACGACATTTCCAGCCAGACCAATCTGCTGGCCCTCAACGCCGCCATTGAGGCCGCCAGGGCCGGTGAAGCCGGACGCGGTTTTGCGGTGGTGGCCGACGAAGTCCGCAAGCTGGCCGGGCAGACCGACCAGGCCGTGCTGAAGATAAGCGAAGGCATCGGTCGGGTGGTGAGCACCATCGAAGCCCAGTTCCGCGAACAGCTCGACCAGTCGAGCAGCGACGCGGAAGACCAGGCCCTGCGTACCGTGGCCGACGAATTCGACGAAGTGAGCCAGAGCTATACCCGGCTCATCGAGCACGAGAGCCGGATTCTCGCGGCGTTTCGGGAATCCAGCGCCACGCTCGCCGAGATGTTCATGGAAACCATGGCCAGCGTGCAGTTCCAGGACGTGACCCGCCAGCAGGTCGGCCATGTCATCGAGGCGCTGCAACGCCTCGACGAACACGTACTCAAGCTCGCCGACTGCCTGACCGACAAGGCCGCGGTGGCCGATGTTCCGGCCATGACCGAGCAGATCGACCGCCTGTTTGAAAGTTACGTGATGCAGAGCCAGCGCGACGAGCACGTACGCTACAGCGGCGATCGCGCCCCGGCGGCTTCGGGCGCCGGCCCGGCCGTCGAACTGTTCTGAATACCAGGAGAAGCGAATGAGCGCGATCCGCCGGGCTTTTACCGAGGATTTCACGATTTACCGGGTGGCCGAACTCAAGCCGGTCCTGCTCGCCGTGATTCAGGAGGGCGAGCACATCGAGCTGGACCTGTCCGGTGTCGAGCACATGGATTCGGCCGGCTGCCAGTTGCTGATCTTCGCCAAGCGCGAGGCCGGTGCTGCCGGCAAGACGCTGGCGATCGTCGCCCACAGCCGGGCCGTGCAATCCCTGATCGAGTTCTACAACCTGGCAGCCTGGTTCGGCGATCCCCTCGTCGTGCCCGCGGCATAGCTCCGGCAAATCCATCATGGACGAACTGAAACAAGTTTTCTTGCAGGAGAGCTTCGAGCAGCTCGATGCCCTCGAGTCCCTGCTCCTCGAGCTGGAAAACCGGCCCGACGACGAAACCACGCTCAACGGCATCTTCCGCGCCGCACATACCATCAAGGGCGCGGCGGGAATGGTCGAGTGCGCGGCCGTCGAATCCTTTGCCCACGTGGTCGAGAACGTGCTTGACCGCCTGCGCAACCACGAAATCGCGGTCAGCACCAAGCTGGCGGCCCTGATGCTCGGATGCACCGACCACCTCCGGGTGCTGGTTGCCAACGAAGCCGGGGTGGCGCAGATGGCGGGCGAAGAGATCGAGGCGCAGGGCGCCCGCCTGCTCAAGCAGCTGGGCGAATACGGCCCGGGCGGGCAGGTTTCCGCCAGCCCCAAGACCGTCGAATCCGGTGTCGAGCGGATTCCCTCAAGCGGTTCGGCCCAGAACTGCTGGCACATTTCGGTGCGCTTCGGGCCTGAAGTGCTGCGCCAGGGCATGGACCCGGAAAACTTTTTGCGTTTCCTGGAAACCCTGGGCGATATCCGGCACCTGGAAACGCTGGCCGACGCCATGCCGGCGGCGGCCGAGATGGACCCGGAAGTGTGCTACCTGGGTTTTGAAATCACCCTCGAATCCAGCGCCGACAAGCAGGCCATCGAAGACATCTTTGCCTTCGTTCGCGACGAATGCCAGCTGTCCATCCTGCCCCCCAACAGCAAGGTCGCGGATTACCTCGACCTGATCCGGAATTTGCCCGAGGACACCCTGAGGCTCGGCGAAATTCTGGTGCAGGTGGGCGCGCTGACCGCCGATGAACTGGCCGAAGGGCTGCGGGCCCAATCGGCGCCCGTCGATGAACCGGAGCCGGAGGCCAGGCAGATCGGCGAAATCCTGGTCGCCCAGCAGGTCGTCCAGCCGGAGCTGGTCGTGGCCGCGGTGGCCAAGCAGGCCCAGGTCAGCGAGAAAAAGGCCCAGGACGCCAAACTGATCCGGGTGCCGGCCGACAAGCTCGACCACCTCATCAACCTGGTCGGCGAGCTGGTGATTGCCGGTGCGGCCACCAGCCTGCTCGCCCACACCCGCCGCGACGGCGAACTGATCGAAGCGTCGTCCCTGCTGACCCGGCTGGTGGAGGAAATCCGCGATGCCTCGCTGCAGCTGCGCACGGTGCAGATCGGCGAAACCTTCAACCGATTCCACCGCCTGGTGCGCGATGCCTGCAAGGATCTGGGCAAGGATGTGCAGCTCGTGATCAACGGCGGCGAGACCGAACTCGACAAGTCCATTGTCGAGAAGATCGGCGACCCGCTGATGCACCTGGTGCGCAACTCCCTCGACCACGGCATCGAAGCCCCGGCCGTGCGCGAGGCCGCCGGCAAGGATCCGCAGGGCACGCTCTTTCTCAATGCCTTCCACGACGCCGGCAACATCGTCATCGAAGTGAGCGACGACGGCGCCGGCCTCAACCGCAACAAGATTCTGGCCAAGGCCGTCGAGCGCGGCCTGGTGGATGCCGAGGCTCATCTTTCCGACCGGGAAGTGTTCGACCTGATCTTCGCCCCCGGCCTGTCCACCGCCGATCAGGTGACCAACCTCTCGGGCCGCGGCGTAGGCATGGACGTGGTGCGACGCAACCTGCAGGCCCTGCGCGGCACCATCAACGTGGATAGCCAGTCCGGCCAGGGCACCCGCCTGACCCTGCGCCTGCCGCTTACGCTGGCGATCATCGACGGCTTTCTGGTCGTGTCGGGCAACCGCTCCTACGTGATTCCCCTCGATGCCGTGGTGGAGTGCATCGAGCGGCCCGAATCCGAGCACGAGCGCAATTACTTCAACCTGCGCGGCCAGGTTCTGCCGGCCGTATGCCTGCGCGAAATTTTCAACCTGCCGGGCGAACGTCCGGCCCGCGAAAGCGTGGTTGTCGTGCAGTACGCCGGGCTGCGTGCCGGCATTGTCGTGGACCGGCTGGCCGGCGAACTGCAGGCGGTGATCAAGCCCCTCGGGGTGATCTTCCGCCACCTGCAGGGCATCGGTGGCTCAACCATTCTTGGCAGCGGCGAAGTGGCCCTGATCCTGGATATTTCCGCACTCATCAAGATTTCGGGTCAGCTCGAGCAGCGCCTGATCGCACGTCCTGAATTACGTAACGCCTGACATTTTTTGTATTACCCGGAGATTAATCATGTTCAACAATCTAAAGATCGGTGTGCGCCTGGGGCTAGGCTTCGCCTTCGTGCTGCTGATGCTGGCCGCGATCTCGATCCTGTCGATCACCCGCATCAACGAACTCAACGCCGGGATCGACGAACTGGCGGAGGGTCGGATCCCCAAGATCATCATGGCCGACGAGCTTTCCCTGAACGTCCAGCTGGTTGGCCGTGGCGTGCGCAACATGATCATGGCCAGTGACAAGACGGTCGAGAAGCAGCAAGCCGAAGCGATCGCCAAGGCCCGCAGCCGCAACACCGAGATCTACGAAAAGATGACGCCGCTGATCCTGACCGAAAAGGGCAAGGCCCTGCTCGCCAAGGCCACCGATGCGCGCACCAAGTACGACGTGGTGACCGACAGGCTGCTGAGCCTCGCCGATACCTCGTCGCCCCAGTACAACCAGGACAAGGCCACCCAGCTGCTGTTCGGTGAGTACACCGAGGCAGCCGGCGTGTATGTGACGGCGCTCAACGAGTTCGCGGCCTTCCAGATCGACGGCGCGCGCAAGGCCGGAACCCACGCGGTCGAGCTGGCCAGCTCGTCCAGAACCCTGGTCATCACCCTGGCCTCGGTGGCCTTCGTGCTGGCGGCCCTGTTTGCCCTGTGGCTGACCCGCAGCATCACCCGCCCGATCAACGAGGTTGTCGGCGCCGCCAAGAAGATGGCGGTCGGCGACTTCGACTTCACCCTCAAGAGCGAAGCCAAGGACGAGGTCGGACAGCTGGTGCAGGCCGTTGAGGCGATCCAGCATGCCGTCCAGGCCATGTCCGCCGACACGACGCTGCTGGCCAGCGCGGCGATCGACGGCCGTCTGGCTACTCGCGCCGATGCCAGCAAGCACCAGGGCGATTTCCGCAATATTGTCGAAGGCGTCAATGAAACCCTCGACTCCGTGATCGGTCCGCTCAACGTGGCCGCCAACTACGTCGACCGCATCTCCAAGGGCGACATTCCGGCCAAGATCACCGACATCTACAACGGTGACTTCAACACCATCAAGAACAACCTCAACACCTGTATCGACGCAGTGAACAAGCTGGTGGCCGATGCCGTGGTGCTGTCGAAGGCGGCTGTGGATGGGCGTCTCGCCACCCGCGCCGATGCGACCCAGCACCAGGGTGATTTCCGCAAGGTGGTCGAAGGCGTCAATGCCACCCTCGACTCGGTGATCGGCCCGCTCAACGTGGCCGCCAACTACGTCGACCGCATCTCCAAGGGCGATATTCCGGCCAAGATCACCGACACCTACAACGGTGACTTCAACACCATCAAGAACAACCTCAACACCTGTATCGAAGCGGTGAACAAGCTGGTGGCCGACGCGAACCTTCTGTCCGCCGCGGCCATTGCCGGCCGGCTCGAAACCCGTGCCGACGGCAGCCAGCACCAGGGCGATTTCCGCAAGATCGTGGATGGTGTCAATGGCACGCTGGACGCCATCGTCGGCCCGATCAACGAAGTGCGCCGGATCATGACCGCCATCGAGCAGGGCGATCTGACCCAGAACATCACGCAGGATTACCAGGGTGATTTCAAGGCCCTGAAGGAAGCGGTGAACAACACCGTCGGCAAGCTCTCCGACACCATCACCCAGGTGCGTACCGCCGCCGATGCGCTGACCAACGCCTCCGGCCAGGTTTCGGCCACCGCCCAGTCCCTGTCCCAGTCTTCGTCGGAACAGGCGGCCAGCGTGGAAGAGTCGTCGGCTTCGGTCGAACAGATGTCGGCCTCCATCAACCAGAACGCCGAGAACGCCAAGGTGACCGACAACCTCGCCTCCAAGACCGCGGTGGAAGCCACCGAAGGCGGCGGTGCGGTGAAGAACACCGTGGATGCGATGAAGAAGATCGCCCAGAAGATCGGAATCATCGACGACATCGCCTACCAGACCAACCTGCTCGCGCTTAACGCGGCCATCGAGGCTGCCCGTGCCGGCGAGCACGGCAAGGGCTTCGCGGTGGTGGCGGCCGAAGTGCGCAAGCTGGCCGAACGCTCGCAGGTGGCAGCCCAGGAAATCGGCGGGCTGGCCGGGGATTCGGTGGGGCTTGCCGAACGTGCCGGTCACCTGCTCGACGAGATCGTCCCGTCAATCCGCAAAACCTCCGACCTGGTTCAGGAAATTGCCTCGGCATCCCAGGAGCAGTCGTCCGGCGTGGCCCAGATCAACAACGCCATGAACCAGCTCAACCAGGCCACCCAGCAAAACGCCTCGGCTTCCGAAGAGCTGGCCGCGACCGCCGAAGAACTGGGCGGCCAGGCCGAACAGCTTCAGCAGTTGATGCAGTTCTTCACCATCGACGAGCGCAACATGGGGCGCGGCATGATGCGTGCCGCCCCGGTGGCGGCCATGCGCAGCACTGCTGCTAGCCGGCCGCAGGCGGGGGCGCGGGTGGCGGGCTTCGCGTTCAACGAGAATGACTTCGAGAAGTTCTGAGCGGCGAAAGGAGCATGAACATGTCCCCGCAGCCCGCTTCGCCGGCCAGCTTTTCCGTTGCCGGGGCCAAGGCCCCGGTGGCGGTCGAGTCCAGCCCGGCCCAGTACCTCACCTTTGTCCTCGGCGGCGAGATGTTCGCCGTCGGCATTCTCAACATCAAAGAGATCATCGAGTACGGCGCCGTCACCGAGATTCCGATGGTGCCGCCCTTCATCCGGGGGGTGATCAACCTGCGCGGCGCGGTGGTGCCGGTGATCGACCTGGCCAGCCGCTTCGGCGGCAAGCGCTCCGAGATATCCCGGCGCACCTGCATCGTCATCATCGAACTCACCGAGAACGACGAGCGCCAGGATATCGGCGTGGTGGTGGACGCGGTGTCGGAAGTGCTGGAAATCCCGGCCGCCGAAATCGAGCCGCCGCCGTCCTTCGGTGCCCGCATCCGGGCCGACTTCATCAAGGGCATGGGCAAGGTGAATGGCAAGTTCGTCATCCTCCTCGAAGTGGACAAGGTGCTGTCGGTGGATGAAATCGCTTCGTTGTCGCACCTGGCGACCGAAGGCGCCGTGGAGCTTGCGGCCGGAGGCGTGCCGTCGGCCTGAGCGCCGCACACGGGGCGATCTCCATGGACTACGCCAGCCTGCCCGCCCGCGAGATCGAGCGCCTGTCCCGCAACGTGGCACCCGGCGCGTGGGCGGTGGAGCGGGAGCGGCCCCTCTCCACCTTGCTGGGTTCCTGCGTGGCGGTGTGCATGTTCGACACCCAGGCGCGGGTTGGCGGCATCAACCATTTCATGCTGCCCAACATGCAGCGCAGCGCCAACAGCGAGGTGGATTCGCTGCTTTCAGGCGACTACGCGATGGAGGCGCTGCTCAATGCCCTGCTGGCCCAGGGCGCCCGCAAGGCGCGCATCCAGGCCAAGGCCTTCGGCGGTGGCACGATCATCGAAACCTCGGGGCAGTCGTTTGCCATCGGCCAGCGCAACGCCAAGTTTGCGCGGGACTGGCTGCAGCGGGAGGGCATCCCGATCATCGCCTCGGATTTTCTCGGCCCCTGGTCGCGCAAGGTGCTTTTTGTGCCGGGCACCGGTGACGCCTGGTGCAAGCGCATCGTGACCTCCCACGCCACCGCCGAGGTGATCGCCCGGGAAGAGCGCGCCTACGCCGCCACGCTCGCCGCGCCCAAGCCGCCGGCCAACAACGTCGAACTGTTCTGAGGCTGTCATGAACCACCGGGCCAGTGCCGCCACCGGAAGCTCAATGGACTCCGCGATCACCGACCAGGAGTTCGCCCTCTTCCAGCGCCTGATCTACAAGATTGCCGGCATCAGCCTCTCCGATGCCAAGAAGGTGCTGCTCGTCGGGCGCCTGGCCAAGCGGCTCAAGCATTACAACTTCGGCACCTTTTCCCAGTATTACCGGATGCTGGCGGGGGGGCACCACCCCGAGGAAATGCAGGTGATGGTGGATCTGCTCACCACCAACGAAACCTATTTTTTCCGCGAGCCGGGCCACTTTCATTTTCTGCGCGACGAAATCCTCAAACCGCGGCGCAGCTCGGCGCCCTTCCGGGTGTGGAGCGCGGCCTGCTCCAGCGGCGAGGAGGTCTACACCCTCGCCATGCTGCTCGACGACACCCTGTCCAATTCGCCCTGGGAGGTGGTCGGCTCGGACATCAGCACCCAGGTACTGGCCAAGGCCGAGGCCGGCCATTATCCCCTCGGCCGCCACGAGGGCATTCCGCCGGCCTACCTGAGCAAGTATTGCCTCAAGGGTGTGCGCTCCCACAGCGGCACTTTCCTCATCACACCGGAACTCAAGCGCCGGACGCGCTTCCACCAGGTTAACCTGACCCTGCCGGTGGATACGAGCCTGGGTGAGTTCGAGGTCATCTTCCTGCGCAACGTGATGATTTATTTCGACACCGAAACCAAGCGCAAGGTGATCGGCCACCTGCTGCCGCGGCTCAAGTCGGGCGGGCACCTGATCATCGGCCACTCGGAAACCCTCAACGGCATCCAGCAAGGCCTGGAGCCGGTGCGGGCGACCATCTATCGCAAGCCATGATCGAGTTTGGCGACGACATCCGCGAAGTCTTCCTGCAGCCCGGCGGTTTCCATTTCGGCGGCGGTCGCACGCGGATCTCGACGCTGCTCGGCTCGTGCATTTCCATCACCCTGTGGCATCCGGCCCGGCTCGTCGGCGGGATGTGCCACTTCATGCTGCCCTCCCGCGGCCGGGTTGCCGGTGCCGCGCCCGACGGACGCTACGCCGACGAGGCCCTTGAACTGTTCGACCGGGAGGTGGCGAGGCTGGCCAGTCGTCCGGCCGACTACCAGGTCAAGGTCTTCGGCGGCGGCAACATGCTGACCCGCCCGGACGACAGTTCCGAAGTGATGGACATTGCCGCCCGCAACGTCGAATCGGCTTATGCCTTGCTGGCCCGCCACGGCTACCGGCCGGCGGCCCTCGCCCACTGCGGCGGCAAGGGCCATCGCAAGCTGATCTTCGATCTGTGGACCGGCCATGTGTGGCTGGCCCATCGGCCCCTGGGCACCGCGGCCTGATGGCGTCCGCGCCGATCCGCGTGATGATCGTCGACGACTCGGCCATCGTGCGCCAGGTGGCCAGCGAGGCCATTGCCGCCCAGCCCGACATGCGGGTGCTGGCCACTGCCGCCGACCCGCTCTTTGCCATCGAAAAGATGCGCAAGGAGTGGCCGGACGTGATCGTCCTCGACATCGAGATGCCGCGCATGGACGGGCTGACCTTCCTGCGCAAGCTGATGGCCGAGCGGCCGACGCCGGTGGTGATCTGCTCGTCGCTGGTGGGGCGGGGCGCCCGGGCCAGCTTCGATGCGCTGGCGGCCGGGGCGGTGAGCCTGGTGAGCAAGCCCAAGGTGGGCGTCAAACAGTTTCTGCAGGATGAAAGCGACAACCTGGTCGCTGCCGTCCGGGCCGCTGCCGGCGCCCGTCTGCGCCCCCGGCAGCAGGCGGCGGCGCCGCGTCCCAAGATCACCCTCGACAGCCTGCCGCGCGGGCCGAACGTGCCCGCGGCGGGCGACCGCACCCGGGTGGTGGCCATCGGCACCTCCACCGGTGGCACCCAGGCCCTGGAGGCCGTGCTCACGATGCTGCCTGCGGAGGTGCCGGGCATCGTGGTGGTGCAGCACATGCCGGCCGGCTTTACCGACATGTTTGCCCGCCGCCTCGACGGCCTTGCCAGCATCCGCGTGCGCGAGGCGCAGCACGGCGACCGGGTCGAGCCCGGCCTGGCCCTGATCGCGCCGGGCGGGCGCCACCTGCAGCTGGCCCGCGATGGCCGGGGCTATTTCGTGGGCGTGGTCGATGGCCCGCTGATCAACCGTCACAAGCCTTCGGTGGATGTGCTGTTCCGCTCGGTGGCCCGCATGGCCGGCAGCAACGCGCTGGGCATCGTCATGACCGGCATGGGCGACGACGGCGCCCTCGGGCTGAAGGAAATGCGCGACGC
>NZ_JAOAUU010000057.1 GCF_030157465.1 Zoogloea sp. | reverse complement strand
CCGTATGAAAATGCTCGGGATTCATCCGTTATGAGTTTCGAATGCGATGGCCCTGCCGAACGGGTGAAGCAAGGTAGCCACACCATTCCTGAAGAAGTCATTCGCCGCCGCTTTGCGGCTGGCAAAGCAAATTTTGCAGCCCATTACCGCGACGCGGTGGATGCATGGGCCTGTTACGACAATTCCGGTGATGAGCCGATCATGACGGGGTGGGGAGAGCAAGCATGACCCAACAAGAACTTTCCAGGGCGAAAGATCAGGATTTGATTTTTTCAGTCGAGGCCATGAAACGCGCCGCAGCCCTGGCGCGTCAGGTGGCGGTGCAAACCGGCACGGCCATCGTGGTCAGCAAGGACGAAAAGATTGTCCGGCGCACCGCGGCTGAATTGGTGGCGTTGTCGGGTGCCGGCGCAAACAAGGCGGGAGCGGTATGAGCCGCGAAAGAATCGTGCGCTCCCTGGCCGGGCGCCTGAGCCTGCGCAAGCCGCAATCTGACAGCCTGGAGCGATTGCACAACGCGCTGGAATCCGTGCCTGCCTTGCGTGACTCAAAGGCCCGTTCAGCCGAAGAACTCACGGCCATGCTGGCGGCGCTGAAGGCCGAGTTCCCCACGCTGAGCGATTTTGAGCGCGACTTTCCGTCTTTGTGTTTTGCCTTGGCAACCGGCGTTGGCAAGACGCGCCTGATGGGGGCGTTCATCAGCTATCTGCATGCGGCCTATGGTTACAAGCACTTCTTTGTGCTGGCCCCCAACCTGACCATCTACAACAAGCTGATCAAGGATTTCAGCGACACCACCGGGCCGAAGTACGTTTTCAAGGGCATTGCAGACTTTGCCATTGAAGCGCCGGAGGTGATTACCGGCGAGACCTACGAGCAAAGAAGCGACTTGGTGTCACAGGCAATCGACGCGCCGGTGCAGATCAACATTTTCAACATCTCGAAGATCAATTCGGAAGTGCGCGGCGGCAAGGCACCGAAGATCAAGCGGCTTTCCGAGTACCTCGGCCAAAGTTATTTCGAGTATTTGGCGGGCTTGCCCGACCTTGTGCTCATCATGGACGAGTCGCATCGCTACCGGGCCAGTGCCGGCATCCGGGCGCTGAACGAGTTGAAGCCCTTGCTGGGGCTTGAGTTGACGGCAACCCCGTTCGTTGAGGGCGGTTCAAAAGGGCCGGTGCCTTTCAAGAATGTGGTGATGGACTATCCGCTGGCACTTGCCATTGATGATGGTTTTGTCAAAGAGCCCGCCGTGGTGACGCAGCAGAACTTCAACCCTGCCGATCACAGCGCAGAGCAGTTGGAGCGCATCAAGCTCATGGACGGTATTCGCGTTCATGAAGAAACCAAGGTGCATTTGCTGACTTATGCCGAGCAAACAGGCCAGAAGCCGGTGAAGCCTTTCATGCTGGTGATTGCCCGTGACACCACGCACGCCAGCGGATTGCTGACAACGATTGAGGGTTTGTTTGACGGCCAGTACAAGGGCAAGGTAATTCAGGTTGATAGCGGCACCACCAGCGGTGCCGAGGGTGACGCGATTGTCGAGCGTCTGCTGACGGTGGAAAGCTATACCGAACCCACCGAGATTGTGATTCACGTCAACATGCTGAAAGAGGGCTGGGACGTAACCAACCTCTACACCATTGTTCCGCTACGGGCGGCCAATGCGCGCACCCTGATCGAGCAATCCATCGGGCGTGGCCTGCGGCTTCCGTATGGACGCAAAACCGGGGTGGAGGTTGTTGACCGCCTGAACATCATTGCGCATGACAAGTTTCAGGAGGTCATTGAAGAAGCAGGCAAGGGCAATTCGCCCATTCGCATGAAAGAGTTGAAGCTGGAGCCGATCGATGGCAACGGCAATCGCCTGACCAGTCTTTCCGTGCCATCCAATACAGCCGTCATTCTGGGTATTTCGGATGTGAAAGGCTCTGGTGCGGGTGCAAGCCTAGGTGCTTTGGATGTGGCGTCTGCGGGCTACAGCCAAGGTGTGCAAACGCCATCGGTCGTTTTCACGGGCGAGCAACGCAGGATTGCCATGGTGGCACTGGATGCCGTTGCCGAGCTGGGGAAAAACCGCGTTCTGGTGCCGATCAGCACGGCCTTGAACACCGCCAGCGTGCAGGAAAAGCTGACCCAACTGGTCATGCAGCGACTGGTTCCGCAGCAAGGCGAGTTGCTGAACACCGAAGCGTCAAACGCCGAAGCCGTTGCTGCGGTGGTCAAGAAGTCGGTGGAGGTCTTCATCGAGCAGACCATCGACATCCCGCGCATTACGGTTGTGCCTGTCGGCCCGGTAAGAGGCGGCTACCGCAGTTTCGTGCTGGACGTATCGCGGATGAATTACCAGGCGACCGACCAGCAATTGCTTTCTCAAGGTTTGCAATCAGGTCGCCAACTGACCTATGGCGAGGCGGCCGTAATTGAAGAGGCGCGACTCGAGGACTACATCGTCCGCGAACTCATCAATTACGACGATGTTTCCTATGACGATCACGCCGATCTGATCTATGAACTCGCAGGGCAGGCGGTGGCGCACTTCGCTAGCCGCCAGCCGGACGAATCAGCCATTCGCAACATCCTGGGCAACCACGGGCGGGCCATTGCCGAGAATATTCACCTGCAGATGGCGAAACACTACCAAGAGGATTCCGCCGGGTCCGAGGTGATTGTCAGCCAGGGTTTCATGCCGCTGAAACCCTGTGCCTTCACGGCCAAGGACGAGGTGAAGCCTTTGCACTGGACGCCAGACGACAAACGCACCATCGGCCAATACGTCTATGGCGGATTCCAGCGCTGCGCGTATTCCTTCCAGAAATTCCACTCCGATACCGAGCGCATCCTGGCAACGGTGCTGGAACGCGAAGCGCGCCGCTGGTTCCGCCCGGTGTCTGGCCAGTTCAACATCTACTATCGTGCAGGCGTGAATCAGCCCGAGTACATCCCTGACTTTGTGGTGGCCCTGGACGACATCACCCTGATGATCGAGACCAAAAAAGCCCGCGAAGTAACGGAAGCGCAAGAATCCGAAACCGAGGTCAAGGCCAAAGCCGATCAGGCCGTCATCTGGTGCAAAAACGCGTCTGATTACGCTGCCAAAGTCGGTGGCAAGCCGTGGGCATATCTGCTGGTTCCGCATGATGCGGTGGCCCAAAACATGACGCTGGCGGCTCTTCGGGTGCGTTACGAGGTGAAGTAATGGTGTCGAAAGGCAGAAGCAGAGTGGCGAGACTTCCGGCTTGTCATGAGGTTCTCGCCTGGCGGCCTTCAAACAGCGCAGCCGCCCTTTGATACGACATCTCGGCCGCGGCCTGCAAGGGTCGGGCGCGTTGCTCGGCGGAGATGATCTCGACGCCCCACGGGCCGGTGTAGCCGCTGGCCGCAACGGCAACGACAAAGCCGGCCAGATCGAACTCGCCAGCGCCACACAGACGGCGGCGATCGAGGGTGTCCGCGATGGGCGAGCCGAGCGTTTTCAGGGTGCCGTCGTCCAGCTCGGCGCCGCCGATGCTGCCCGGCGGCAAGGCGGCGATCTGCGCCAGCGACATGCCGCCCCGGGTCACGTGCCAGCTGTCGAGCATCAGCCCCCCGCCCCGGCCGGCGCTGCCGCCGATGATGGTCAGCGCCGTATCCAGGTCGGGAATATTCGAGAAGGCGATGGGTTCCAGCGTCACGCAACTGCCCGCCTCCTGCGCCTCGCGGGCCAGCACCTGAAAGGCGTCGTGCATCTGCTCAAGCGGCCACTCGGCGGCGCCAAAATCCCCTGCGGCCTTGATGCGCGCGGCACCCAGCTCTGCTGCGGTGGCCAGCAGCAGCTGCCGGTCGGCGTCGGACGCCTTGCGCCGCTCGCCCTCGGCACACCAGTCGAACAGGGCTTCCAGCTCCAGGTGCCGGATACCGTTATCTTTGAGGATCGCGCGCATGCCCGAAATACCGTGCTGCGCGAGCACCCGGCGCAGGTCGGCCTGCTTGATGCCGATGCCGGTATAGCCGGCTGCCGCAGCGGCCTCGGCCCGCAGCCGGAAATCCCACGGGCTATGGTCGGCGTCGCCAAAAACATAGTTGCCGGCCAGCGTCCAGTAACAGGCCAACAGATCGACCGGGCCGCTCATGGGGCCGGGGTGTCTGCCGCCAGCGCGGTGCCGCCGATGTCGCCGGACACCTGGAACACGTCGAGTTCGCGGTGCACGATGCGCCAGCCTTCGGGGCGTTTTTCGAGCTGGTCGCGGTATTCGCCCCACACGGTGAGCGTTTGCCCCTGGTAGGCGCCCTGCCCCGCGTGGATCGCCTGCAGATAGCACTTGGCGCTGGCCTCTGCGCCGGACAGGGTGATGCGCACATTGCCCAGCAGGTGCTGGGTGCGGCCACAGGGCGCCAGCGCCTGGCGCACCGTTGCCACAATGGCCTCCCGGCCGGAATAGCTGCCGATGCCGTGGTAAAGGGCACTGGCCTCGGCCACGAAAACCTCGTCCAGCGCCGCCCAGTCGCGTTCGTCGAGGGCGCTGGCGTAACGCACCAGCACCCGTTCGATGCGTGCCTCTTCAAGCAGGTCGTCCCGCGTCAGCTCAGCCATGTGGCGCCCCGCATCAGTTGGCGTAGTAGCCGACGCCCACCACCACGTTGCCGACCTTGCGCAGGTAGGAGTGCTTCTTGTCGACCTTGCCGGTCACGGCGTTGCGCCAGGCGTAATCGATTTCGCCCTGATCCCTGTTTTTGACGATGGCCAGCATGTCGCGGACGAACTCCTTGCCATTGATGTCCTTGAGGGGCAGCGCGCTGGTGCCGATCAGGCGCGGCGTTGCGCCGTGGGCCATGAAGCGGCCGTCGTCGATGCCGATCGCGAAGACGTACAGATCGTCCTCGATATAACTGCCGTTGAGATCGTTGAAGGCGGCAAATGCCTTTTTGGGATCGTCCTTGACGGCCGTGGCCGCGCGCTCGAGTAGGGACTTGGCCTGGGCCGCGGTGCCGTGGGGAAGGTAGTAGCCCACCGCCAGGATGCGGTCGCCCACCTTTTCGAAGAAGGCCACCTTGCGCTCGACCTTGCCATCCTTGCGGTTGAGCCAGCGGTACTCCACCGAGCCGCTGCCCTTGGCCTCGGCGGTGGCCAGCATTTCGCGGAAGAAGGGCTTGCCGTCGGCGTCCTTCATGTCCGCCACATTGCGGTCGATCAGCTGCGACGACGAGCCGCCGCTGGCCAGCATGGTGCCCTTGGTGTCGAGCACATAGACGTAGAAATCGCCGGTGATGAATTCACCCTGGCGACTGAAGGCGCCGAGGGCGAGGTCTTTTTTGTCCTTGTAGTGGGCCACGGCCTTGGCGAGCAGGCCCTGGGCTTGCTTGGCCTCGGCTTCGGGGCTGGCGGCAAGGGCTCCGGGGGCATTGAGGGCAGACAGCAGGACAAGGGCGGAGGCAAATTTTCGGAGCATCGTATTTCCTTTCAAATCCGGGCAGGACAGGCGTTCGTGAATCGGGCTGCGGCCCGAAAGGCCGGGCCGGGTGAAACGGCTCGTCAGGCTTTCAAGCGGCGTCGGGCACCAGCACACCCCGGCCGACGACCTTGCCGTCGCGCAGATCCTGCAGCACCTGGGGCCCCTGCTCGAAGCTGAAGCAATGCGTGTCCACGTGAATCCGGCCGCTCTGGGCCAGCGCAATGACTTCCATCAGCTCGGCGCGCGAGCCCCACAGGGGCGTGCTCACCGAACAGCCGAAAGGCAGGGTCCATTGCGTGAGCGGGATCGTGCCGCCGCCCACCCCGACCACCGTGAGCTGGCTGTTGCGGCCCACCAGTTGAATCGCCAGATCGAGCGTGGGCTGAATGCCGACGAAATCCAGCACCATGGCCGCCTTGCGCCGGCCGGTGAAGGCGTTGATGGTTTCGGCGGCCTCGGCGGCGTTGCGTGAATTGACCGTCAGGTCGGCGCCCAGCTGCCGGGCGTGTTCGAGCTTGCGCTCGTCCAGATCCACCGCCACCACCCGGGCGCCGCACAGCACGCGCAGCAGTTGCACCGCCATGTGGCCGAGCCCGCCCACGCCGATGACGACCACGGTGGCGTCGGGAGTCAGCAGGTGCAGGCCGCGCTTGATGGCGTGATACGGGGTGAGCGCCGCATCGGTGAGCGGTGCGGCATCCCGCGGGGCCAGCTTGCCCAGCGGAACCAGCAGGCGCGGCGAGGGCACCAGCATGTATTCGGCCATGCCGCCGTCGGTGCCGATGCCGCCGCCGTTGTTGGGCAGGTGCTCGGCGTTTTCGCAGTAGCTTTCCATCGACAGCAGGCAGGCGTGGCAGTGGCCGCAGCCCCAGAATCCGTATACGGCCACCGGGTCGCCCTCTTTCCAGCCGCTTACGCCGGCCCCGAGTGCCGCCACCCAGCCGGCGTTTTCGTGGCCGAGGGTAAACGGGCCGTGAAAACCCGGGGCGCCATGGTCGAGCACATGGAGGTCGGAATGGCACACCCCGGCCCCGCCGATGCGCACCAGCACCTGGCCGGGGCCGGGCGTGGGAATGGGCACGGTTTCAACAACGGGCGGGGCGCCAGGAACGGTGAAGCGCACGGCTTTCATGGTCATGAATGCATCCTTTCAGGCGAACGGCTTCACCTTTGCTGGGGGCGTCGAGGAGAACTTGAGGTTTTATTTGGCGACGGTGGCCGCGGTGAGGCCCTGGAACATCAGGTCGTAGGCCATGCGCAGAAAAGCCTCGGCCTCCTCGGGCTTGCCGGATTCGGTGGTGAATTCGCCGGTGTAGTTGAGGCGGCTGCGGCCTTCGGACAAGGGCTCGATGCGGCCGGTGGCCTGGTAGGCGGTAATGCCGACCGGGCGCTGGCCGACGATGGACAGCTTGTAGGTGAGGCTTGCCGGATCCTGGAAATCCAGGCGCTCGCTCACCGGAGCGGCAAAGCCCTTGTTGTAGATGTGGCGGGTCAGGCCGATGCCTTCGCCTTCCAGCTCGACGCGCTCGATCTGCACGGCCGGAATGTCCTTCGGCCACCAGCGCTCGATGTGGGCAAAGTCGGCGAGGAGATCCCACAGCTGGGCGGCCGGGGCGTCGAAATCGTGATGGGTGGTGATCTGGTGCATGGTTCGGCCTCGTGTTCGTTGAAGGTTGGCAGGGCGCTTAGAGCCAGGGCAGTGCGGCGGACGGGCGGGCGGCAATGCGCTCGCGCCAGGCGGCCAGCCGGTGGTGGGCGGGGGCGAGCCCCTGCCCCACCTTGTCGCCGAACTCCACGAAGCAGAACAGCTGGAGATCGGCCACTGTCAGGGCGTCGCCGGCAATATAAGGCTTGTCGCCCAGTTGCGCCTCAAACCAGGCGAGCCCTTCCTGGGCGGCCTGTTTCAAATCGTCGGCAGCCTGGGGCAGGCAGCGCACCCGGCCCTGAAACAGCGGCAGGCCTTCGGCGCCGCGAAAGCCGGCCGTCATCGGCTGCACCACGATCAGGTCGGCGCGCCGCCACCACATGCGGGTCACCGCGCGGGCTTCGGGCGTGGTGCCGATGAGCGCCGGAGCGGGAAACCGGTCTTCCAGGTATTCGCAGATGGCGGTCGTCTCGGCGATACACAGGCCGCTGTCCAGTTCCAGCACCGGCGTGGTGCTGGTCGGGTTGATGGCCTGCCAGGCGGGCTGACGGTTTTCGCCGGCGACGATGTCCACCTCCACGAGGTCGAGCTGGATGCCCTTTTCGGCGGCAAACATTTTTACCAGGCGCGGGTTGGGCCCGATGGAGTTGTAGAGCTTCATGGCCGGCGCTGCTCCCTTAAAACTGGACGCGCTTGGTGTAGCCGCCGTCGATCACCAGGTTGGTGCCGGTGATGTACGAGGCGGCCGGGCTGGACAGGAAAACCATCGAGCGGGCCACGTCCTCGGGGGCGCCAAAGCGGCCGAGGGGCATGTCGGCGAGGGTCTTGTCGTACAGCTCGGGCATGCCTTCCTTGATCATCGACCAGTTGCCGCCGGGGTAGGCGATGGGGCCGGGGCACACCATGTTGACGCGGATCCCCTTGGCCGCCCACAGCTGGGAGAGCTGCTTGCCGTAGGTGATGATGGCGGCCTTGATGGCGTTGAAGGCCTGCGGGTAGATGAAGGTTTCAACGGCTGCGGTGCTCGACATCAGGATCACCGACGGCGCGTCGGATTTTTCGAGGAAGGGCTCGAGGGTCTGGCAGCCATTGACGGCGCCCATCATGTCGAGGCGGAAGGTGAGATCCCAGTCCATGGTGCCCTGGGCGCCGGACGAGCTGGCGTTGTGGATGAAGATGTCGCAGCCGCCCAGGCGCTCGGCGGCGGACACCAGCCAGGCCTGGTAGGCGGCGGCGTCGTTCATGTCAAAGGCGTCGCCAAACACCTTGACGCCATGCTTTTGCAGTTCGGCAACGGTGGCCTCGACGCGGGCCTTGTCGCGGGAGAAGAAGGCGATGTCACAGCCTTCCGCCGCGTAGATTTCGAGGGCAGCCTTGCCGATGCCGCGGCTGCCGCCGTTGATGATGACTTTTTTACCGCGCAGTCCGAGTTCCATTTTTGTCTCTTCCTTGTGTGTGGGTGGTGTGTGAGGGGGGCGGGCGACGGGAGTCGCCCCTACAGATCGCCGGCGGCCGGGGTGTCCGTGCCGCGTGCCTTGCCCCAGCTGATGCCGCGCCGGAGCAGTTCGTAGAACACCGGCAGCTCCCAGGCGCACTTCTGCTTTTCGGGCCAGTAGTCCACAAAGGGCTGCATGTCGTAGTGGCCGCGGCAGTGGCCGAGGGTCAGGTAGAGCACGGCGCCCTGGCCGATGGGGCGCAGGTAGAGCACCGGATGGCGGGCACGCTGCCAGGTGCTACGGGCAAAGCCGGTGCCCTCGCCTTCGAATTCCGTGTCGAGCAAAATTTCGATCTGGGCGTGGATGTCCGACAGGTAAAGCTCATCCACCACCTCGAAGGGCTCGATGCCTTGCACCAGCGGGTGCTTCGGGCTCGCCACCTCGACCCGGTAGGGGCCGATGGGCGGGTGGGCGATGAACTGGCTGCCCAGGGTTTCCATGAAGTGCGGCGCCAGGGCCGGCGAATCCACGAGTCCGTTATCCAGAAACCGCAGGATCGAGGCCGTGCCGTGCAGCGCGTACCAGCGCCCTCCCCCGGCCACCCAGGCGCGCAGGGCTTCCTGTTCGTCCAGGCTGGGCACCACGTCGCAGGTGTAGGTGACCAGAAAGGCCGCGTTGCGGATGGCCTCAAGGTTGGAGTAATCCTCGAACACCCGCACCCGGATGCGTTCGTCCTCGCCCAGCAGCTTGAGCAACTCCAGCCGGGCAAAGTCGATGTCGTGAAATTTGCCCGACGCCACCAGCACGCAGTCGATGCGGCCGGGCTGGGTGCTTGTGTTGTGTGCTTCGCTCATGACGCCTCCTCAGCCCACGGCCCGGATGGGTTCGCTACCGTCCCAGTTGCGGGCGGCGTCGCGCATCACGTCGAAGAAGGCGTAGCTTTCCGGCGGAAAGCAGATCATCTCGATCAGGCTGCCCGGGCCGCCGCCCGCATCCACGTAAATGGCTTCGCCGCCGCCGGGCAGCCAGATTTCCTGCATCACCGTGGCGCCGGCTTCGGCGCACACGGCACGGGCGCGGGCCATGTCCTCGACCACGATGCAGATGTGGTGCAGGCCTTCCCGGCCCTCGCTGCGCCAGCTTTTGTAGATTGAGGGGGCGTCGTTGTACTGCTCGATCAGTTCGATCTGCATGTCGCCCCAGTAGGCGATGTACACCGAGAAATCGATGCTGGCCGGCTCGCCCTTGTAGCGGGCGGCATCCACCTGAATGTTGGCGATCTTGAAAAAGGGGCCGACACCCATGGTCTCGGTCCAGTAGCGCAGGGCGCCGTCCATGTCTTCCGGCACGTAGGCCATCTGCATGACGGTGCCGAGGCGTGAAATCAGGGCTTGGGATGTGCTCATGGCGCGCTGCCTCAGGCCTGGCCGGTGGCCGTTGCGATCGCCGCGTGGATTTCCTCGCGGGTCGGGTTGCGGCGCAGGGTGAGGCCGCCATTGACCTGCAGGTTCTGGCCGGTCATGAAGCACTCGTCGCTGGCCAGCCACACGGCGGCGGCGGCGATGTCGTCCTTGGTGCCGATGCGCCCCAGCGGGTAGCCCGACAGGAAGCTGTCGAACAAGCCCGGCACCTCCTTGGCATCGGCCGTCATCGGGGTTTCGGTCAGGCCCGGCGAAATCGAGTTGGCACGGATGCCGCGCTCGCCAAACTCATGCGCCACGCAGCGGATCACGTGGTCGGTGCCGGCCTTGGTGCCCATGTAGGCCGCGTGGTCGTTGAGCATGATGGTGGCGGTGGCCGAGCTGATCTGGATGATCGAGCCGCCGCGCGACAAGGTGTCCACCGCGGCCTGGCAGAAGTAGAACGGGCCCTTGAATTGCAGCTCGGTGATCTTGTCGAGCTCGTCCATCGTGGTTTCGGTGAAGCCCTTCAAGAGCCCCCAGCCCGTGGCATTGACGGCAACATCCACATGGCCGCCCCAATCCTTGGCAAAGGCGAACAGCGCCTCCACGTCTTCTTTCTGCGTGATGTCGCAGGGCCGGGCGGCACCGCCGATGGTCTTGGCGAAGCGCTCGAGCTCATCCAGCTTGCGACCGGCCACCACGACCTTCGCGCCTTCGTCTGCGAAGCGGCGGGCGATCGTCTGGCCCATGTTGTCCCGGCCGGCTGCGCCGAGAACGATCGCGACCTTGCCTTCCAGTTTCTTGCTGTTTGCCATGTCAGGCTCCTCCGCCAATGATGGATGCCGCGTTGTCGAGAACGATGTGGGCGCCACTCATGTGGCGGGATTCGTCCGATGCCAGGAAAAGAACGGTATTCGCCACGTCCTCGGGCTGCCCGAGGCCAGGCAGGGTGTCTGCGCCCACGGCGGCCAGCAGCGGCGTGTTGATCATTCCGGGCAGGATCGCGTTGCAGCGGATCGCATAGCCCTTTTCGCGGCAGTGGGCGGCGATGGTGGTCGTCATGGACAAAATTGCGCCCTTCGCGGCGGCGTAGGTGATGACGCCGGGAAAGCCGCGCACCGCCGACAGCGACGAGATGTTGATGATCGAACCGGTGGCGCCGGGGTTGCCCTTCATGGCCTTGATGGCGGCCTGGCAGCCCAGGAAGGTGCCTTCGGCATGCACCGCGTTGAGCAGCCGGTATTGCTCCAGGGTTGCCGTTTCGATGTCGGCAGGCACCACGATGCCGGCGTTATTGACCAGCACATCCAGCCTGCCGAAGCGGCTCAGCGCCAGCCCGACCGCCTTGGCCCAGTCTTCCTGACTGCGCACGTCCTGGCGCACGAAAACGCCGTCGATGTCCTTCGCCAGGGCCTGCCCGGCCTCTTCATTGAGATCGCTGACCACTACCCGGGCACCCTCGCGAGCGAGGGCCAGGGCATCGGCCCGGCCCAGTCCGGACGCTGCGCCCGTGACGAGGGCTACCTTTTCACTGACACGTTTCATGTTTTTCATCTCCTCCGGTCGCGTGTGGGGGATGCCCCGCCACCACGTCCAGCTGTTTTAATTAAAAACAATCTTACTTCTTTTTTTTAGTAAAAAAACGGCGATCGGAAAAATCATGAGCCCGCCTTTTCGAAGGGCTCTGTCAGCGTTGTCTGTGGCCCTGCATCACCCCGACGCTGCAGGGCCCTGTAGGGGCGACTTCAGTCGCCCTCCGCCGGCAAAATCAGGGTAGATCCCGGGCTTTGCCTCCGCGGGCGACTGAAGTCGCCCCTACATAAGCCCTGCACCGGCACAACAACGCAAAGCTTTCACAGCTAACGGTGTCCGACCACCACGCACCCAAGCTTTCAGTCCTGCAGGGCCTCCTCGGGCATCAGCGCCTTTTCCACCGGCGTCAGCACGTGGTTCGTGGCCGTTTCGCCCTTGAGCAGGAAGTGGGACAAGGCCGGAATCAGGATCAGCGCACCGAGCATGTTCCACAGGAACATGAAGGTCAGCAGGATGCCCATGTCGGCCTGGAACTTGATCGGCGACCAGGCCCAGGTGATCACGCCGGCCGCCAGGGTCACGCCCACCAGGGCCACGACCTTGCCGGTAAAGGCCACCGAGCGCTGGTAAGCCTCGCCGAGCGAATACCCCATGCGCTGCTGGGCCAGCTGCACGCTGAGCAGGTAGAGGGCGTAATCCACGCCGATGCCCACGCCGAGCGCCACCACCGGCAGGGTGGCCACCTTCACGCCGATGCCGAGCCACACCATCAGGGCTTCGGCCAGCACCGAGGTGAGCACCAGCGGCAGCACCGCCACGACAACCGCGCGCCAGCTGCGGAAGGTGATGGCACACAGCAGGATCACCGAGGCATACACGTAGAGCAGCATGGTCCGGTTTGCGTCGCGCACCACGATGTTGGTGGCGGCATCGACACCGGCGCTGCCCGCGGCCAGCAGGAACTGGCGATCCGGCGTGTTGTGCTTCTCGGCAAACTCGCTGGCCGCGGCGACGACCCGGTCGAGGGTCTCGGCCTTGTGGTCGGACAGGAAGGCCAGCACCGGAATCAGCGAACACTGGGTGTTCAGGAACTCGGAGTTCCAGCTCATCGCATTGCCGATCTGGGCGTCGATCAGGCTCTGGTTGTCACTCACGGTGATCCACTTCGGGTTGCCTTCAAAGCCGCCGGCGGTGTAATTGCGAACCGTGTCGGCCAGCGAGGTGGTGCGCTGCACCCCCGGCACCTGGGCCAGATGCCAGCTCAGGCGGTCGGTTTCGGTGAGCGTCTCGAAGGAGCGGCAGCTGTCGGGCGGCGTCTTGACCATCACCGCAAAAACGTCGCTGGAGATGCCGTAGTTGGCGGTGATGAAGCCGTTGTCCTGGTTGTAACGGGAATCCGGCCGCAGCTCGGGGGCACCCGCATCCAGATCGCCGATCTTCAGGTCGTGGGAGACCACGAAACCGCCAATCCCCAGCACCGTGCTGACGACAATCGCGATGGTGGCCCAGCGGCGCTCGGTGAAGTGATCCAGGCAGGCCCACAGCTTGCCGCCGATGCCGCGTCCCTTGATTTCTTCGCGTTCCTCCTGGAGGCTGCGCGCGGCGGCCGCGGGGCTGACCCCCACGTAGGACAGCAGCACCGGCAGCAGGATCAGGTTGGTGGTGATCAGCACCGCCACGCCGAGGCTGGCCGTCAGGGCCAGTTCGCGGATCACCGGAATGTCGATGACCGTCAGCACGGCAAAGCCCACCGCGTCGGCCAGGAGCGCCGTCAGGCCGGCCAGGAACAGGCGCCGGAAGGTGTAGCGCGCCGCCACCAGCTTGTGGGTGCCACGCCCCACGTCCTGCATGATGCCGTTCATCTTCTGGGCGCCGTGGCTGATGCCGATGGCGAAGACCAGGAAGGGCACCAGGATCGAGAACGGGTCCATCCCGTAGCCGAAGGTGACCACCAGGCCGAGCTGCCAGATCACCGCCACCAGCGAACAGAACAGCACAAGGGCCGTGCTGCGCACGCAGCGGGTGAAGAGATAGATGATGAAGGTGGCGATCGCCGCAGCGATCAGGAAGAAGACCATCACCTTCTGCAGGCCTTCGATCAGATCCCCCGCCAGCTTGGCAAAGCCGATGACGTAGATGTTGACCTTGGCGTCCGGCCCGCTGGCGTACTTGGCGCGGATGTCTTCCAGCGACTTGGAGAGGTCGTGATAGTTCACCGTGTTGCCGTCGCCGTCCCGCGCCAGGAGCGGGATCTGGATCATGCTCGACTTGTAGTTGTTGCCCACCAGGCTGCCCACCACACCGGCGCGGCCGATGTTGATGCGCAGATCCTCGATGGACTTGGCCGAGCCGTCGTAGTCGTTGGGCAGCACCGGCCCGCCGGTAAAGCCCTCCTCCGTCACTTCGACCCAGCGCACCACCGGGGTGAAGATCGACTTCATCCAGGCCCGGTCGACACCCTTCAGGATGAAGATCTCGTCGTTGATCTTGGCCAGGGTGTCGAGGTACTTGGCGTCGAAGATGTCGCCATTGGGGTTTTCGACCACCACCCGCACCGAATCCCCGAGGCCGCGCAGCTGCTGGCGGTTTTCCAGGTAGTTGGTGATGTAGGGATGGCTGTGGGGCAGCATCTTGTCGAAGCTGGCGTTCACCGTCATTCCGCGCAGCTGGAAGCCGAAGAAAATGGTGACGACGAGGCAACCGAGCACGAGCAGGAGCCGGTTGTTGAAGATGAGACGTTCGAGCAGGCTGCCGGATCGCTGGTCGAAATCCTTCGGATCCGCGATCACGGCCATCTGCTGCTGGTTCTGGCTAAGGTCCATGGCTCTCACACTCTGGTTGGCAGGGGCGGCAGGCGGTGCGCGCTCACTGGATGGACTCGAGACGGATGCCCTCGGCGCCCACCAGGACGACGCGCTTGTCGTCCATCGGCGCAAGGCCGAAATAGGCCATCGGGCGGGCCGTCTTGATCGGCTGGAAGGTCTTGCCTCCGTCGCGGCTGAGGGTCACGGTGCCGGCCTGGGTGGTCAGCAGCACACCGCCGCCGGCCATCGCCACACCGCCGGTGATGCCGGCCGGGGTGCCGAGAGAGGCTTTCTCCCAGTTGCGGCCCTGGTCGATGCTGCGATACAGGCTGCCGCGCATGCCGAAGGCCAGCACCGCGTCGCTGTCGGTGACAACCAGGCCGAACAGGGTGCCCTTGTAGGGCGTGGGCACCGACACGATGCGCTGGGTGGCCGTGTCGAGGCGCCACACGGAGCCCTGCTCGCCGGTCAGATAGAGGCTGCCGTTGCGACCGCGGATGCTGTAGAAATGAAGCTCGCCCGGGTTGTCGGTGCGCTCCATCCAGGGCGTCCAGCTCTTGCCGCCGTCGGCGGTGCGGAAGATGCGGTTGAAGGTGCCGACGACAAAACCGGTGCTCTCGTTTTCGAAGTACACATCCAGAAAAGGCTGGGTGCCGCCGGCGGCCTGAAGGCTCTTCTCGCGCTCGACCAGCGCTGCGGCATCGGGGGTGCTGGATGCCTGGTAGTGGTTCACCGCCAGCTCTGCAGCCTTCACGCCGTCCAGCTGGCGAACCCAGGTGGCGCCCGCGTCGGCCGAATGCAGCACCACGCCGCCGTGACCGACCGCCCAGCCCTTCTTGGCCGACGGAAAGCTCACCGCGACCAGGTCCGACTGGGTTGGCACGGACGCCTGTTTCCAGCTCGCGCCGGCATCGTCCGAATAAATGATCAGCCCGCGCAGGCCCACCGCGACGATGCGCGATCCCGCCATGGCGGTGCCGAGCAAGGCGCTGCTGGCACCCAGACGGGTTTGCACTGCCGGGCTGCTGATGGGGTTTTCGAAGGCGAGGGCCTGCCCCGCCGGGATGCTGCTCGACAGCAACAGGGCCGTAACGATCCCTGCCATTCTTTTTATAGGCATGCTGTTCTCCTCCGGGTACACATTGCCGGCCCAGACCGGCATCGGGCGGACGAGCACCGGGCCGGGCCCGGGTCGTCCGCACAGGGCTCCGCTTAGCGGATGCCGCCCCCTGCAAGGGCTTCGGAGCTGAAGAAGTTGTTCGGCTTCGGCTCGGTCATGATCCAGCCGCCGGTGTCGGTCACGTTCTGCTGACGCGCGTAGTTGCCGGTTGCCAGATCCGAGGTCACCCATTCATCGGTGCTGTGGCCGTGGGTCTCATACAGGGAGATCGGCAGCGAGTGGGTCACGCGGTAGATCTGGCCGGCCGAGTCGTAACCTTCGGCGATGCCGATTCCGGGCATGTCTTCATCCCAGTACAGGGTGCGCTTGGGATAAACGTGGCGCTTGCCGTCTTTGAGGCTTGCTTCCACCACCCAGACGCGGTGCAGTTCCCAACGGACGCAGTCCGGGTTCATGAAGTTCTTGGTCTTGAACGCCACCGCATTGGCGCACTGCTTCGGGTCGCGGGCCTTGTAGGTGTTGTACGGGATGTACATCTCCTTCTTGCCGACCATCTTGAAGTTGTAGCGATCGAGCGCACCGTAGAAGACGGCCGCCTCGTCCACCGTGCCGGCGCCACCACCGGTGGGGCTCGGGGTGTCGTAGGCGATGTCCGGCGACAACTTCACGCGGCGCTGACCCGGCAGGTAGGACCAGGCGCGGCGGCCCACGTTGACCATGTCCACCGAGTCATGCACCACCAGCTTCTCGCCGGCCTTGCGGGCGGGGTCGTGGTAATCCACGCGGATCTTCTCGTAGGGCTCGTCGGCGCTGATCGGGGTGGTGCGCTTCGGGTCGAAGATCGGGTACTGGATGTACATCGTGGCGATGCCGGTGGTGGTGTTGTTGCCTTGGGTATCCACCACGGTGCCGGTCATGCCTTCGGACATCAGCGCGTAACCGTCGTACTTGAACAGGCGGTTCCACATCACTTCGTTGCCGTTCTTGGGCACCGGGAAGGGAATGCCGGCGTAACAGCCTTCCAGTTGCAGGCCATCGTTGATGGTCTTGCACACGGTGGCGTTCTTGATGGAGTTATCCGTGTACAACTTGGGGTAGTTCACCGTGCGGTGGGTCGGGTACACATCGATGCGGTAGCCCGGGTATTTCTTCATCATGGCCCGGGTGCCTTCGGCGAGCTTGCCCGGGTATTTGTCCATGTTCTTGGCGTCGATGGAGAACAGCGGCTTTTCATCGGCGAAGGGGTCGGGGCGATACTTGGGGTTCTTGGCGTCGAAGCTGGCCGGCGGCTTGATCGGGCCGGTGTAGGCCGGGATGGTGCCTTCCTTGTTGCCGGCCTTTTCGGCGCCCCAGGGCAGCAGGGTCGAGCCGAGCTGCTTGGCTTCTTCGGCCGTTACCGCCGCGAGGACGGGAAGCGAGAGGGTCGAGGCAACCGCCATGGCGACCAGGGTGCGAACGTTGTTTTTCATGCTTTGTCTCCTGCCAGATTTTTAGAATGTGGTCTTGAACGTGAAGGACAGCCAGCCGCGGTCGTTGTTGTAGCCGTTGCCGTTGGCCGCGGTAACTACATTGGTGATCGGGTCGCGAACGTAATTGCCGAAGTAGTTGGTGTAGGCCAGATCAAACTTGTACCTGGCCTGGTAGTCGGCGCCGACGCCGATGCTCCACGAACCGCTGTTTTCGTTGCCGCCGAAAGGCACCGGCGAGTTGCCCTTCAGGCCGATGTCGTAGTGGATCGGCATGGTGATATCGACGCTGGGCAGGGCCTGGAACCAGGTCGGGGTAAAGGTGGCCGAGATGCCGTAGGCCGAATTGGTGGCACAGCCGTCCATCTGGTTGCCAAGGCAGCTGCCGTTCAGTTTTTCGTGGTTGAAGAACTCCTTGGTGCCCTTGTCCGCACTGGCCAGGCGGCTGTACGAGAATTCGGCCAGCAGGGTTGCCGAATCGAACACCGGGGTCTTGCCGACATAGGCCAGGGCGTTGAGCAAGCCGTGCCACGTTGAGCCGCGGGCGATCTGGGTGGCGCCTGACTTGGTGGCCAGGGCGCCATTGTCACGCCGCACCATTTCCGCGCCGAAGGCAATGCCGGCGAGCTGCTTGGAGACGCTCACGCCCCACAGGCGCACATCCTCGGCGTAGGCGTTGTAGAGACCGCCCGAGCCCGCAAGAATGGTCGGAACCTTGTCGTCGAAATTGCGGTAGTACAGGCCGATGGTGGCCTGGGCCCATTCCGGCGTCAGCTTGGTATTGATGCCCCAGCTGCCACGATTGCCCGGCTTGTTGCTGTGACGGTCACCCAGGTAAGGCGTACCGAACACGTCGGTGCCACCTGCGAAGGGAAAGTCGAAACCGGCCAGGTAGGTGCCGCCTTCAGGCAGGCGGTAAGGCGCCCACTCGAGGAAATACTGGGCCGCCACCGACACGGTGTCGTTGATCTGGGCCTGGGCCGAAAGCTGGTTCAGCGGAAGAAACAGCTCCTTGGCCTCGATGCCGGGCGTGGCCAGGGCCTTGCGGAAATCCACCGGCCCCTGGGAGTAGGACACGCCGTGGATCGGCGAGAACAGGGATTCGCCCCAGTAGTTGGTGTGGCGACCGAACTTCACGTTGATCGGCACATCGCCCACATCGATACGGCCAAAGATGAAGGCGTCGAGCAGCTCGCCGGACTTGGTGTAGTAGCGCTTGACCGTATCCGAGTAACGCCCGCCCGGGTAGAAGTTGTGCCCCCCGGCCACGTTGTTCGGATTGGTCTCTTCCTTGTCGTTGTAGGCCGCGTCGTACCAGGCCATGCCGGACACCCGGGCGCCGAAGCGCTGCTTGATCACCACGTCCAGCTCGGAGAGCACGTCGACACGGTTGGTGACGATGTCGCCGTTCTTGAACTTGTGATCGCCGGAGCTGAACGTGGCGCTGTTGTGCAGCGCCGGGTCGCGCGCCTGCATGCGCATGCCCAGGTTGTACTTGACCGTGTTGTCCCAGCGGATCTCAACGTCCGGGTCGCCGGTTTCTATCTTGAAAGCCTGGGCGTTACTGGCGGCCAGGGCTGCAAGCGCAGCGGCAACGGCCAGCGCAGAGCGGCGTGCCTGGATTGTCTTTACGGATTGTTGTCCCACGTTATACCTCCTCCGGTGTAATTCGATCGAGGCCGCCAGATGCACTTGTTTTCCGGTGACCTTCTCTTTTTCAAGCTACTTAAAAAACCATCTAGCTCGTTTTTTTTGCAAGACTACTCCCAAAAATTTGGGCTGCCAAGCATCAGGATCGAAAAATTCGCGAAATGCGAAACCGGGGCACAAAGCCTGTGACAAAACTCGTTTTCTCGCCCGCCCGGCCTCCTGCCCTGCGGCGGCCGCTGAGGGAGCTTGTGTGGTGGTGGGCGAGCCTGAAAACGACCGTGGCGTGGGCGCTTCAGAAAGCTGAAAGCCTGTCGGGGGAAGCGCTTTCCACAATTTGCGCGAACGTTGGTGGTTTATTTCCGGTGAGCCCTTGCGGGACGGCTTTCCGGTGTATCGCGTCACATCGGCCGGGGACTCGCCCCCGGCGGGCGCCCTACTTTCTTGCTTCGCCAAGAAAGAAGGCAAAGAAGGCGACCCGGCTTCACCGGTCATTCGCTTGGGCGAATGACTCCCCTGCGCTGCTCACAACGGGCGGCCGGCGCAGAACTCGCCCTGCGGGCTCAGACAGCTGCGCCGGACTTCCCCGCCCGTTGCTGCGCTGCTCGGCGGT
>NZ_JAOAUU010000056.1 GCF_030157465.1 Zoogloea sp. | reverse complement strand
GCTGATCGGCGAAACGGCACGCCGAAGGCTGTCAAGCTATAGCAGGACGGGACAGGCGCCTGGTGTTACGCCGCCACGACCGGAATCTTGCCGATCCTGGCCTGCCATTCCTTCGGGCCGGTTTCGTGCACGCTGATGCCGGAGGAATCCACTGCCACGGTGACGGGCATGTTTTCCACGTCGAACTCGTAGATGGCTTCCATGCCCAGATCGGCAAAGCCGACGACCTTGGCCGACTTGATGGCCTTGGCCACCAGGTAGGCGGCGCCGCCGACGGCCATGAGGTAGGCCGACTTGTTGTCCTTGATGGCCTCGATGGCGACGGGGCCGCGCTCGGACTTGCCGATCATCGAGATCAGGCCGGTCTGCTCGAGCATCATGCGGGTGAATTTGTCCATGCGGGTGCCGGTGGTGGGGCCGGCCGGGCCGACGACTTCGTCACGCACCGGGTCCACCGGGCCGACGTAGTAGATCACGCGGTTGGTGAAGTCGACGGGCAGCTTTTCGCCCTTGGCCAGCATGTCGGCGATGCGCTTGTGGGCGGCGTCGCGGCCGGTGAGCATCTTGCCGTTGAGGAGGAGTTTCTGGCCGGGCTTCCAGGCAGCCACTTCTTCCTTGGTCAGGGTGTTGAGGTTGACCTGGGTGGCGGACTTGAGATCCGGCGTCCAGGTGACGGCGGGCCAGTCTTCGAGCTTGGGCGGCTCAATTTTGGCCGGGCCGGAGCCATCCAGGTGGAAGTGGCAGTGACGCGTGGCGGCGCAGTTGGGCACCAGGGCCACCGGCAGGTTGGCGGCGTGGCAGGGGTAGTCGAGCACCTTCACGTCGAGCACGGTGGTGAGGCCGCCGAGGCCTTGCGCGCCAACGCCCAGCGCGTTGATCTTTTCCATCAGTTCAAGGCGCAGCTCTTCCGGGCGGGTCAGCTTGGCACCGGTAGCGGCCTTGGCCTTCAGCTCATGGATGTCCACCGGCGCCATGATGGATTCCTTGGCCAGCAGCATGGCTTTTTCGGGCGTGCCGCCGATGCCGATGCCGATGATGCCCGGCGGACACCAGCCGGCGCCCATTTCCGGGATCTTGTGCAGCACCCAGTCGACCAGGTCGTCGGACGGGTTGAGCATGGCGAACTTGGACTTGGCTTCGGAGCCGCCGCCCTTGGCCGCGCAGATGACTTCCACGTGGTGGCCCGGGACGAGTTCGAAGTGGACCACCGCCGGGGTGTTGTCCTTGGTGTTCTTGCGGGCACCGGCCGGGTCGGCCAGCACCGAGGCGCGCAGGGGGTTGTCCGGGTTGCCGTAGGCGCGACGCACGCCTTCGTCGATCATCTGCTGGACGCTCATGGTGGCGTCCGGCCAGGTGACCTGCATGCCGACCTTGATGAAGACCATGCCGATGCCGGTGTCCTGGCAGATCGGGCGGTGGCCCTCGGCGGACATGCGCGAGTTGGTCAGGATCTGGGCGATGGCATCCTTGGCGGCGGGGCTTTCCTCGCGCTCGTAGGCTTCACCCAGCGCCTTGATGTAGTCCAGCGGGTGGTAGTAACTGATGTACTGGAAGGCGTCCGCGACGGACTGGATCAGGTCTTCCTGTTTGATGGCAGTCATGGGTGAAGCTCCCTCTTTTTGAGTTTAGTGTTTTGTCAGCAAAACGGTCTGGTTCATCATCTTGTCGACCAGCGCCATGGCGAACGCGGAGACGAGGAACACGACGTGAATGATCACCTGCCACATGATGGTGTGCTCGGAGATGTTCGCGGCGTTGATGAAGGTTTTAAGCAGGTGGATCGACGAGATGCCGATGATCGCGGTCGACAGCTTGATCTTGAGGACGCCGGCGTTCACGTGGGACAGCCATTCGGGCTGGTCCGGGTGATCGTCGAGGTCGAGCCGCGAAACGAATGTTTCGTAGCCGCCGATGATGACCATGATCA
Organism: Zoogloea sp.; assembly: GCF_030157465.1. Taxonomy (GTDB): domain Bacteria; phylum Pseudomonadota; class Gammaproteobacteria; order Burkholderiales; family Rhodocyclaceae; genus Zoogloea. The sequence continues at coordinate 58,152 of NZ_JAOAUU010000056.1, read as the reverse complement.
GCAGGTTGGCGATCATCACGACGTCGATCAGGCCGAGCACCACCAGCATGGTTTCGGTTTCGCTGATGTGACCGCCGGAGCTGATCACCGAGCTGACCAGATGGCCCAGTTCGGCCATGAACAGCCACACGTAGATGCCTTGGGCAACGATCAGGCCGAGGTAGAGGGGCGCCTGAAGCCAGCGGCTCCAGAAGATGAAACGTTCGAGTGTTTGCGTGCCTTTGCTCATGTTTGGGAACTGCTGTTTGGGGAGCACGGATTTTATCATCGGCGCAGGGCCGTCCGAGGCGGTAAAATGTTGGACTTTGTTTTTCTGCCTCAAGGGCTTTTCGCATGAATCTGCAACCCATCACCGCGCTGTCGCCCCTCGACGGCCGTTATGAATCCAAGGTTTCCGCGCTCCGCGAGCACTTTTCGGAATTCGGCCTGATCCGCAATCGGGTCAAGGTCGAGGTCGAATGGCTCAAGGCCCTTGCCGCCGCGCCGGAGCTGGCCGAGATCGCACCGTTCTCCGCCGCCACCGTGGCCGAGCTCGATGCCGTCATCGCCGGTTTCTCGGTGGCCGACGGCGAAGCCGTGAAAGCCATCGAGGCCACCACCAACCATGACGTGAAGGCCATGGAGTATTGGCTCAAGGAGCGCCTCGGCCACAACCCCGAAGTCACCCGCGTCACCGAATTCATCCACTTCGGCTGCACTTCCGAAGACATCAACAACGTCTCCCACGCCCTGATGCTGCGCGACGGCCGCAACACCGTGCTGCTGCCGGCGCTGGACAAGATCATCGCCCGCCTGGTCGAACTGGCCCACCAGCACGCCGACCTGCCGATGCTCTCGCGCACCCACGGCCAGCCCGCCAGCCCGACCACCCTCGGCAAGGAAATGGCCAACGTGGTGTATCGCCTGCGCCGCGTGCGCGCATCGATCGCCGCGGTCGAACTCACCGCCAAGTTCAACGGCGCCGTGGGCAACTACAACGCCCACCTGTCGGCCTACCCCGACTTCGACTGGGAAGGCTTCAATGGCCGTTTCATCGAATCCCTGGGCCTCACCTTCAACCCCTACACCATCCAGATCGAACCCCACGACGCGATGGCCGAGCTGTTCGACGCCACCGCGCGCGCCAACACCATCGTCCTCGATATCTGCCGCGACATCTGGATGTACATCTCCCTGGGCTACTTCAAGCAAAAGCTCAAGGCCGGCGAAATCGGCTCGTCCACGATGCCGCACAAGGTCAACCCGATCGACTTCGAGAACGCCGAAGGCAACCTGGGCCTCGCCAACGGCGTGCTGCGCCACCTGGCCGACAAGCTGCCGGTGTCCCGCATGCAGCGCGACCTCACCGATTCCACCGTGCTGCGCAACATGGGCGTGGCCTTCGGTTACGCCGTGCTGGCCTACGATTCCTGTCTGCGCGGTCTCGGCAAGCTGGAAGCCGAGCCGGCCCGTCTGGCGGCCGACCTCGACGCCTGCTGGGAAGTGCTCGCCGAGCCGATTCAAACCGTGATGCGCCGTTACGGCATCGAAAACCCCTACGAACAGCTCAAGGAACTGACCCGCGGCAAGGGCATCACCAAGGCTGCGCTGCAGGAGTTCATCGGCACGCTGGCCATCCCCGAAGCCGAAAAGGCCCGCCTGATGGACATGACGCCGGGCAGCTACATCGGCAAGGCCGCCGAGCTGGCCAAGCGCATCTGAGGGGCTGACAGCATGGCTTTTGCAGACAAGCTCAAGACCCTGCCGGGCGTCTCCCACCTGGCGTCGATCCAGCTGCTCAACGCGGCCGACGAGGTCGTCGCCACCATCGAGAACAAGCCCGGCCAGGCCGGCTCGCTGGCGGTGTACAACCACCTGGCCCAGATCCACGGCGCCATCACGCCGGACGCCGCCACGCAGGGCATCGAGATCTTTGCCGAGCATGGCGAGGATGCGCGCCTGAATCCCGGCAAGCACCCCAACATCGACCGCCTGATCGGGCTGCTCGAGCGGGGTGAAACGCTGCGTGTGAAGCACGTGTTTGCCGCCTGACGCATCGCGTCCGGCCGCAACTCAAAGGGCAGCCGCTTGGCTGCCCTTTTTTTGTCAGTGGGCTGCGCGCTGGCGCACGGCCAGCAGCCGGATCAGGCCGAGGCCGATGGCGATGCCAACCGAATCGGCCAGCCAGTCGAGGGCTTCGCCGTAGCGGTTGGTGGTGAGGGTTTGCTGGCAGATTTCGATCAGCAGGCCATAGGCCACCAGCCCGGCTGCGATCCGGTGCGCCCGCGCGGGCCAGCCGCTCCAGCCCGTGAGCATGAGCACGCAGAAGGCGATGGCGTGTTCGAACTTGTCCTGGTTGGAAACGACGCTGATCTGGGCGGGCAGGGGCATCATCGTCAGCACGAAGACCAGGATGACCGCGACGACAAAGGCGGCGCGAAACAGGGGCTGGGGCAGGCGGAGAAACATGTCGATGTTGGTTGTTGCGGTGCCGCATTGTAGCTGCGGGCCGCGCCGTTCAGGCGTCGCGCACCTGCCGCCGGGCGGCCAGCCATTCCCACACCAGCCCGCTCGGAAAATCCTGCCCGGTCAGCACGAACTTGAGCGTGTGGCCGTTGAAGAGGGTCAGCCCCAGATCCTTGCGCGCTGTTTCGCTGCCAACCAGCAGCAGTTGGTCGCCGAGTCGGATGGGCTCTTCGAGGCCGGGGAGCAGGCGCGGTGGATCCCCTTCGCGCAGCAGCAGCAGCGGGGCGCAGGCCAGTGGCGGGCGGTCGGTGACCGGGGTGCGCAGCAGCTCGCCGAGTTTGAGTTCTGCCTCGTTGCGCATCAGCAGGCGATACACCGACGGTGCCTGCGAGATGTTGAGGCTTACGCTCCATACGGTGGGCACGTCCCAGCCGAAGCGGCCGGTGAGATCGCCCAGCAGCGTCTCGGCCCAGGCGTCGTCGGCCTGGCGCACGAAGGCCAGGAAGGGCGCGAGCAGCGGGGTGGTCAGAATGGCGAGGCATTCGTGGGCGACGATCTCGGCGGGCACCATCGCGAAATCCGATTCGAAGGCGTCGAACAGCGCCCGGTTGGCGACATGGTTCTGGCGCAGTACGGTAAAGAGCTTCGGGTTGAGTTCCCGGGCGGTGACCACGGTTGAAAGATTGTTGACGTCGCTGGCGGTGGCGGCAACGATGCCGACGGCCTCGGCGATGCCCGCCGCCCGGAGGGCCTCGCCGCCGGTGCCGTCGCCCTTGATCCAGCTGTGCGCCGCAGCGAGCGGTGCGGCCCGGTCGATGATGGTGACCGGCAGTCCGGCGTTCTCCAGCGCCTCGGTCATGACCTTGCCGAAGGTGCCATAACCGCACAGCACCCATTTGCCTTCGGGGGGCTCCCGGTGGCGGGTGACCGTGGTGCCCGGCAGGCCGGTAAGCCACAGCAGCAGGTGGTAGGCCGCCGGCGAGTGCAGGGCCAGGGCCATGTATTCGCCGAATTTTTCAAAGGGATTGATGATGTGGCGGGTGCCGAAGGAGGCCATGTTGGCGGCTGTTTCGGCATGCTCGGCGCGGCATAGCGCGTGCAGCGACGGGGCCAGCAGGCGGGCGGCGATGGCCACCGCGAGGTTGGTGCTGTCGTCGTTGGTGAGGGCGATCACGCCGCGGCAATACCGGCTGGTGAGCCCGGCAAGGATCAGCGTATCGGGCTGGCCGGCGTCGGCGCACAGGGCCGGCATGTCGGCCGAGTAGCTTTGCAGTTCGAGGTCGCCCACCTTGGCTTCATCTTTTTCGATCACCACCGCCCGGTAGCCCAGTTCGTCCAGCGCCTGGCAGATCAGGTGCCCGGCTTCGCCATAGCCGCAGATCAGGTAGAAGGGTTCGCGCAGGTGACGCACCTGGCGGGCAAAGCGCTGTGCCGCCACGGCGTTGAGGAAGTTTTTGTCCTGCAGCATCGCGAATACCGTGCCCAGCGTGTAGGCCCAGCCGATTACCGACAGGTAAATGCAGAACGTGACCCACAGGCGCTGCTGTTCGGAGAAGGCGTAGGGTATTTCGCCAAAACCGATGGTGGTTGCGGTGTAGCTGATGAAATAGGTGGCGTGGAAAAAACTCAGCCGCGGCATGCTGCCGCCGTTCGGATCCAGCGGGCCGGGCATCAGTGTGAGCCCCAGCACCGACACCGAAAAAATCACGATGAGCACGATCAGCGGCGTGCGCAGCCGCCGCAGAACCAGAAAAATCGTGCTGGTCGGGGTGCCGTTCACGGCATCAGCGCCGCTGCATGATGGTCTCGGCGATCAGGATCACCACTGAAATCACGTTGGCAAACAGCGCACCGCCCGACAGCGACACGATGCTCGACATGGTGGAGGGGGTCAGTCCGGTGTTGGCCACGTGTTCGGCATAGCCCCACACCATCGCCGCGGCCAGCAACTGCAGGTCGGCCACGAGGCTGGTGGCGAGGTGAATGGCTCCGATCTGGGTACGGTCGCCAAACTTGAGCACGGTGGCGATCAGGTTGACCACCACCGCCGCGAAGAGCTCGTAGATGTCGTGGTGAACCGGGTTGTCGATCTCGCCGATAAAAAAGCCGAAGTTCAGGGTTGCGGCAAAGACAATGAAGAAACCGAAGATGACTTTCTCGAGGTTCATCGCGGGGAGCCGGTTGTTTTTGGGGATGCGTCAATGCTAGCACCGGCGGGCGCGGGGCGGGGCGCGTGACGTCAGGCGAATGCCGTCTGCCACCTTGGCGCTGAGCGGTATCCGGGCGTCACGGGCGACGCGCCGCCCGTGCAGATCTTTACCAGCAGGTGGCGGCTTTGCCGGTGCCCGAGACGGTCTTGGTGCCGTTCTGGCTGAGCGTGAGGGTGCCGCACTCGGTGTCCCTGGTGGCCTGGCTGCCCTGGGGAATTGCCTGCAGGACGAAGGAGTTGGCGACGACGCTCGAAATGGAAACGACATAGTTTCCGTTCATGTCCTTGATGCAGGCGGTGGCGGGCAGGCTGACGGCGGCGCCGTTGGTGGTCTGGTCGTAACGCAGGTTGGTCGTGTAGAAACGCTCCATGTACTGGGCGGCTTCCTGCAGGCAGGACGCCGCCTGGGTGCGTTTGCTCCGGACGAGGTGGCTGGTGTAGTTGGGGTAGGCGATCATGGCCAGGATGCCGACGATGCAGACGACGATCATGATCTCGAGAAGGGTTACACCTGCCTGGCGTTTGAGGCGCCATGCGCCGGATTGTGTCTTCGTCATCGCTGGGTCGTTCCTGTCTGGTTCCATGTTGTCTGCCCGGCCGGGCCGTTCAATCCGCGAGGATTTCCCGCCACGAGATGCGTCCCTTGAGCAGGCTGAGGTTGACGTTCAGTTGCTGCTGGCAGGCGCCGGTGGTGTCGCAGCTCAGCGCGGTGAACTTGGAGTCGGTGGTCTTCTTGATGTTGAGTTCGCCGACCATGCCGCCCGTTTTGACCGAGCCGGCCGGAACGAGCTTGCCGCCGCTGAGTTTCTTGTCGCTCTCGTTGAAGAGCTTGTCGTTGTTGACGTCGAAGAAGGGGACGGTGAGGCTGCCGCCGGTAAAGGCGTCCAGCGCGTTGAGGTAGCCGCTGCCGCCCGAGGCGCACACGTCCGACGTGGGGACGATGCTGCTGGCGTAAAGAGTGCCCGCGGAGTACTGGCTGCGGGAAATGATCCGTTCGCCATCGGCCGGGAAGTCCACGTACCAGCCCTTCTTGCCGGTCATGTCGCCGGTGGTGGCGTTCGAGAAGGTTCGGGTGATGTACGCGCTCTGGGTGCCGGGGGCGCTGACGGTGCGCTGCATGAGGGGCGCGCGGGAGGTGATCGCCGTGCCGTCGTCGATGATGCCGTACCAGCTCTGGACCGCCTTGCTGGAGACGTCGGTGTTGCTCAGGTAGCGCCCTGTTCCGCCGAAGACCCAGCGTTTGTTGGTCTTGGGGTCGATGGCGACGGTGAATGCGCCGGTGATGGGCTGGACGTTGTTGCTGGCGTCCCGGGCGACGAAGATTGAAGAGGCGCTCCAGGTGGTCGCATCGCCCGTGACGCTGAACTTCCAGAAGTTGCCGAGAAGGTCGCCGGCATAAATCAGGTCGACTTTCCCGTCGCCGTTCTGATCGAAGCCAACCAGGCTCCCCAGCCCGTTCGAGGCGGTGCTCGAGCCTGCGCCCGTGGCGATCTTTTTGATCAGTGCGCCGGTGTTCAGGTTGAGGACGAACAGGAAGGCCTTTTCGTTGGTGCTGTTGTAGCCGTTGGCGATGATCACGGCCCACTCGCCGGTGTTCATCTTGACGATCACCGGCTTGCCGAGGGTTTGCCCGAGGTCGGTGTCGGTGAACTCCCACAGTACGTCGCTCGTACCGAAGCTGGTGGGGGTGGTGACGTTGAGGGCGTAGATCGTTTTGCCGCCGCGCCCGAGGCTGCCAACCAGGATGTTCTTGCCGGTGGTGGCCAGCTCGGAGATGGTGATCTCGCCATCGTTGAGGAACTTGTGCGAGTAGGTCGGGCTCGACAGCGCGTTGAGGTTGGCAAAATTGACGCCGCCGGGGATGTAGGCGAAATGCTCGACGCCCGTTTGCGCATTGAATGCGTGCAGCATGCCGTCGTTGGCTGCGGCAAAAACGGTATTGGATGCCTTTACGTAGACGGGCGCGGGGTTGGCGATGTCGCCGATCAGCGAGCTGCGGTTGCGAAAGCTGCCGCCGTTGGCGACTTCACCGGACGTGACGCCGCGCAGGTAGTTGACGACGGCCGAGCTGCCGATGGCCGTCTTTTTGGCTGAACTGAGGTTCGTGTAGTCGAATGTGGTGCCGTTGCCGCCCGAATCCTTCCAGGTGAAGATTTTGCGTGAGGCGGCGGCCGGCAGGTTCTCGGAGGCCTTCCAGGCGGGGATCGGGGTGCCGTCCGAGGTGGTGTTCATGTAGCCCGAGCTGTTGTAGCCGATGGCCCACAAATCGCCGCCCCAGTTGCCGTCGTAACGGGCCACGAAGACCTTGCCGTCGGCCTCGAGCATGTAGGAGGTCAGGGCGATGTTCCACGCGCCGCCGGATTCGCCGATGGTGTTGAGCGCCGCAACCAGGCCGTCGGCGAATTCGGTGGGGTTCTTGGCGGCAACGAACTTTCCGCGGCCGTTTTCTGCCGCGTGCCAGAGATCGTCGACCTTCTGGTCGCTGCCGGCCAGGGGGTCGGGCCAGCTGATTGAGCCGCTCTTGAGGCCGGGCAGGGAGGTCGAGGGGTTGAGCTTGCCTTGCACCCCGAGCGACAGGGTGAAGGTGTTCATGTTCTGCCAGAACGAGGGGTTGGTGCTGGTGGCCCGGATGTTGTTGGGAAGGTCGATCCGCAGATCCTGTTTCCAGTAGTACATGGAAACGTCGGCGAGGGTGTTGCTGTAGCTGTCCTGGTAGGGCCGGGCCGGCGTGTATTGGTAGCTCTGCCCGCCGGGGCCGGTGATGAGCGAGCCGGACATGTTGTCTTCGTTGTCGATGCCGCTGATGGTGGCCGGGTTGTAGTAGCCGTCGGTGGTCAGGATCGTGAAGTTGCGGCGGCAGGACAGATGCGGGGCCGGCCCGTAGGGGCCCGCGTCGTCGCTGCGGGAGAAATACTGCCCGGCCCGGGTGAGGGCTTCTTTCAGCGGCGTTCCCAGGGGCGGAAAGGTGGTGCCGAGCATCGCGTTGAACCAGTTCTGGCGATTGGTGGTCTCGAAAGTGCCCGAGGTGGGAATCGGATTGCCGATGTTCGTCGTGTTGATCGTGGTGTGGCCAACCCGGTAATTGGTGCCGAGCTTGGAGAACGCGATGCTGGCGCCGGCCTTTGCCGCCAGTGCGCGTGAGCGGTAGTAGGTAAACCAGTTGGCGAAGTTCTGGGTTTCTTCGGCTACGGTGCGGCTCACCGAGCCCCAGTTGAAGGTGCTCACCGAGGTCTCGGAGGTGCCGCTCAGGTCCTTGCGGTAGCCTGCGCTGCCGCGGATCTGGTATTTGACGTAGCTGGTCTTGAGGGCGGTGTCGCCCGTGCCCTTGTACATGTAGAAGGTGATCGGCCAGTAGGTGGTCGAGCACCCGCCGTAGCCACAGGCGACGGGAATTGTGCGGTTCGAACTGCTTTCCGTGACCAGGGTGTAAGTGTAGGTATCCACCGACTGCTGGGCGGTGAGGTTGAGGCTGCCGAGGGTCGGGGTGACGGGGTTGTAGAGTGCGGCGGTCGTCGAGGCGGCGGCATAGGGTGTCCCGTCGTACTTGACCCACGGCTTGTAGGTGATCGTCGGGTCGTAAAAGACCGAGTTGTTGTAGGGCGAGCGCTTGAAGTAGTTGTGGTAGTTGCTGTCGTCGAAGGATGGGATCCGCGGCTCGTAAGTGCCGCCTCCGTAGACATCCTTCGGGGGGAAGAGATACACGACCCAGTCTCTGCCATAAGGGTCGTTGGTGTAGGTCAGCGTGTCCGGCATCATCTCGAACTGCATGCTGCCCGAGTCGTCGAGCAGGAACAGGATGTTCGATGGAATGGCGGCGGCTGATTGCAGGGGCGCGGCAGGAAGATCCACAAGGGCGCAGGCCGGCTGGCTGGCCATGGCAAGCGCGATGGCGAGGGCGGACGGCGTCAGGAGGTGCGCGGCTTTCGAACCGGATCTGCGGATGGACGGGCTTCTCATGAGGGGCTCCGCGCTTATTGGCGTATGTTCGATTGAAGAGTGACCGTCGTTCCACGCCCGTTGGTCGCAGTGGCGCGGGCCGTGACGCGGTACAGGGGAATCAGGCATGTCGGTTCGATGGGGGTCTGGAAATGACAGGTGCCATCGACGGGTTGCGCGCCCATGTCCTCGATGATGAACTGGCTGGAGACCAGTTTGTCGTTGGTGCTCTTGGCTGTCCGCCAGGCCGTGAACGTGGTGTCGAGCCAGCGGTCGGTGCCGCCGGCGGGCAGGGTCGGACACAGGCCGTTGTTGCATGTGGCGGGGATCGTGAGCGGTGCGGCGGCGATGGCCTCGCCTTCGCGCAGGGCCGCCTCGGCGGCTTCGAGGACAAGGTTCTTGTCGTACTGGTTGCCGCTCATTCTTTCCTGCAGGCCGGCGCTGCGCATCGAGGAAAGGCCGAAGAGCGTGATGATCAGCAGGATCACCAGGGACGCGATGAGCGCCACGCCGCTTTCGCTGTGTCGGTTCGGGATCATGGCAGTCTGTTTCTGAGCAGGATGGTGCTGGTTGCGACCGTGCCGAGGCGCCGGTCGCCGGCGCTCGCGGTGGAGACACCGGCATCCTTGCTTTCGAAGTTCAGCGTCAGCCGCACGGCCACGATGGATCCCCAGTCGGTCACAGCACTTGCGTTGACATAGGCACCTCCACCGACCGGCAGGTAGCGGATCTGCATGTCGGTGACGCCGGGGGCGATTTCTTCCGGGCTGCCGTTCATGAAAACCCGGTAGAGCGAGGTGCGGCCGCTGGCGTTGTTGCCCACGTACCAGGCGCTGGCGCCGAAGCGGGACAGCCGTGCAATCAGCGCGTCGTACTGGTAGGACGTGGTGGTGCAGGTGGTGCCCACGTCGAAGCCGAGAAGCGTGCTGCAGTTGCTGGCGCTGCTGCTGCCCGGGGCGTAGCCGACCTTGTTCGCGGCGGCGCTGGAGGCGCTGAAAACGCTCGACTGCTTGTAGTCGCAGGCAATCAGGATGTCGTTTGCGGAGATGCGGGATGAGGAGTTGAGCGTGAATTCGTTCTTGATGCTGTCGTGCTTTTCGACGCTGAAACCCGCGCCGTAGGCGCCGGTGAGCTGAATGGCGTCGGTGGTGCCGGTGCGCTGCCCCTGCAGGGCGCCGATTGCGACGGCGGGCATCGCAATATTGGCTTCGAAGCCCTGAATGCCCAGGCCCAGTACGCTCCACCATGCCGGGGGCGATGCTTGTGCCGCATTCAGGATGCTGACGTTGCGCTTGCCGATGTTGTTGTCCGAGCGGCTGCCGTTGCCGCAGCCGGTGCTGCTCGCTTCGCGGATCTCGCGATCGATGAGGGTGAAGGCGATGCGGGCCGAGTCCTGCATCCTGGATAGGTTGTCGGTGGTCGAGAAGCTTGCCCGGCTACCCATGAAAACCACGAACACACCGCCGACCAGCACCATCCCCAGCACGAGGGACACCATGAGCTCGACGAGCGTATAACCCCGCTCGCGCATGGAAAGGGCGATGTGGCGGCGTGCCGGCATCGTCATAGCTGAACCCTGGTGGTGACCGCATGGGTGCTGTTGCCTGCCGTGGCACGGGAGTCGTCCCATTCGATCTTCACATCGCATTGCCCGGCGTTGCAGTTGATGGTGCCGCAGGCGGTTTGACCGATTGCGCTCTTCAGGGACTGGCTCCAGGCGTTCAGGTCGGATGCGGCCAGGGTATTGACGAAGGCGACCTCGGCGCCGGAGGTCGGGCAGCTCAGGAGGGTGTAGTCGCCGTTGCGGGCGGCCGTTATGTTGGCGCGCATGGCATCGGCGATGGAGTAGCTCATGATCGCCGCCATGGAGCGGGACTGGGCGCTCTGGCTGTCGCGCAGGGACACCCCCTGGAGCGCCGCCATGCCGAGCAGACACAGGGACAGGATCACCATCGAGACGAGCGCCTCGATCAGGCCCACACCTTTTTGTCGAGCGAGGGGAATCGTTTTTCTCATGGTCATGGATGCGTGGTTTTGTTTATCAGGAGTTCGAGGGGGAAGGGCACTCACCGCTGTTGTTGACCGGAACGATGACGGCATGCCCGCCCGCGGTGATTCTGATTTCACGGGTGTTCTGTTCTGGCGAAGAGGTGGCGATGCAGACCGACAGGCGGGCCTGGAGCAGCGCATTCGATGAACCGGGTGCGGATCGGGCGAAACCGTCGGCGCCGGTCTGGATGCGATTGTTCTGGACGGAGATTCCGGGGCTGCCCTGGACGACTATCGAACTCGAGGCGATCGTCCCGGTGCGCAGGATTTCACCGGCGTCGGGCATGTCGTTGCCGTTGTTGTCCGCGAATACCAGCCAGCCCTGCCAGTTGCCGCCGCCGGCCGCGCAGCTCGTGCCGTCGTCGCTGCGGCAAAACACGACCCGCTTGTTCAGCCGAATGGCTTCGCTGCGTGAAATCGTCAATGCCCCGAGTATGTCGTTCGCCTGGGTGGCGAGGCGATTCACGTTGAGCAGAGCGGTAAAGGAGGGCGTGGCGATGCTCGTGAGGATGGCTACGATGGTGATCCCCACCAGCACTTCAATCAGCGTAATCCCTTGTAGGTTATGTCTTTTCATGTCGTTCTTCAGACCTTGCCCGGTGTCGCCGGCGTGTCGGATTTGTTACGCCAAGACGGCTGACAATGTCGGTAACGACACATTTGATAAAACCTTAAACGGGGATTCGGTACTACTTCACGATGGTCGATCGGTCTGGAAAGCACGCTCCGGAAAACATCTTTGGAATATATCCGGGAGGGGCGTGCCGGGTATGTCGGAGTCATTGTCGAAAGGCCGCCCCGCGCCAAGGCATTGCGCCGAGGACATGATCTATTCTGAAAAGATGTTCTTCGGAATAGGGGGCTACAAGATGTGGCGAGAAACAGTGCTGAAGCTTCAAGAAAAACGGGCCGCAATCGCGGCCCGTTCTGATTTTTGTGTGGGTCGGGTTTCAGCCCGACCTGCAGGGTTCGTGCGTGCTTACACCTTCCGGTAAATCTCCGCGCCGCTCTTCACGAATTCGACGGCCTTGGTTTCCATGCCTTTTTCCAGCGCTTCGGCTTCGGCGATGCCCTGGGCGGCGGCGTAGTCGCGGACGTCCTGGGTGATCTTCATGGAGCAGAAGTGGGGGCCGCACATGGAGCAGAAGTGGGCGACCTTGGCGGACTCCTTGGGCAGGGTTTCGTCGTGGAAGCTCTTGGCCTTGTCCGGGTCGAGGCCGAGGTTGAACTGGTCGTCCCAGCGGAACTCGTAGCGGGCCTTGGAGAGTGCGTTGTCGCGGATCTGCGCGCCGGGGTGGCCCTTGGCGAGGTCGGCGGCGTGGGCGGCGAGCTTGTAGGTGATGATGCCTTCCTTGACGTCGTCCTTGTCGGGCAGGCCGAGGTGTTCCTTGGGCGTCACGTAGCAGAGCATGGCGGTGCCGTACCAGCCGATCATCGCGGCGCCGATGCCGCTGGTGATGTGGTCGTAACCCGGGGCGATGTCGGTGGTCAGCGGTCCGAGGGTGTAGAACGGGGCTTCCTGGCAGTGCTCCAACTGCAGGTCCATGTTCTCCTTGATCAGATGCATGGGCACGTGGCCGGGGCCTTCGATGATGGTCTGGATGTCGTGCTTCCAGGCGATGTGGGTGAGCTCGCCGAGGGTCTTGAGTTCGCCCAGCTGGGCGTCGTCGTTGGCGTCGTATATGGAGCCCGGACGCAGGCCGTCGCCAAGGCTGAAGGCCACGTCGTAGGCCTTCATGATTTCGCAGATGTCCTCGAAGTGGGTGTAGAGGAAGCTCTCTTTATGGTGGGCCAGGCACCACTTGGCCATGATCGAGCCGCCGCGGCTGACGATGCCGGTCATGCGGTTGGCGGTCATGGGCACGTAGCGCAGCAGCACGCCGGCGTGGATGGTGAAGTAGTCCACGCCCTGCTCGGCCTGCTCGATCAGCGTGTCGCGGAAGATTTCCCAGGTCAGGTCTTCGGCCTTGCCGTTGACCTTTTCGAGCGCCTGATAGATCGGCACGGTGCCGATGGCGACCGGGCTGTTGCGGATGATCCACTCACGCGTTTCGTGGATGTTCTTGCCGGTGGACAGGTCCATCACGGTGTCGCCGCCCCAGCGGATCGACCAGGTCATTTTCTCGACTTCTTCCTGAATGCTGGAGCCGAGCGCCGAGTTGCCGATGTTGGCGTTGATCTTGGTCAGGAAGTTGCGGCCGATGATCATCGGCTCGCTTTCCGGGTGGTTGATGTTGTTCGGGATGATGGCGCGGCCGCGGGCCACTTCGGAGCGCACGAATTCGGGGGTGATTTCGGCAGGGATGCTGGCGCCGAAATCCTGGCCCTTGTGCTGGCGGCCGAGCAGCTTGACCATGCGCTCGCCCATCGGGCCGGTGTTCTTCAGGTTTTCGAGGTATTGCTGGCGGTTTACGTTTTCGCGAATGGCGACGTATTCCATCTCGGGGGTGATGATGCCCTGACGGGCGTAGTGCATCTGCGAGACATTCTTGCCGGGCGCGGCGCGGCGGGGCTTGCGGTGCAGGCCGGGGAAGCGCAGTTCATCGAGCTCGGGGGCGGCGGCGCGGATGCGGCCGAATTCGGAGGACAGGTCGGGCAGCACTTCGGTGTCGCCGCGCTCTTCGATCCAGCGCTGGCGCAGGGCCGGCAGGCCGGAGCGGATGTCGATTTTTGCCTGCGGGTCGGAGTAGGGGCCCGAACAGTCGTAGACGTAGATCGGCGGGTTTTTCTCGCCGCCCATGCCGGTGGGGGTGTCGGCTTGCGAGATTTCGCGCATGGGCACCTGGATGTCGGCGCGGGAGCCTTCAACGTAGATCTTGCGGGAATTGGGGAGGGGGGCAACGGCGGCTTCGTCCACGTGGGCGGACGCAGCGATGAATTTGTCAGTGGCGTTCATGAAGGCTCCATGGGGAGGGCCGCCGGAGAGGAAAAGCGCGGCTGGAGCCACGTTTCCCTACGCCGGCACGACCCGGATCAGGTTCGGAGGGTATGTCTCAGCCGCGTGCAAGGCGGCACCCCTAACGTTTCCCCTGAAACTACTGGAAGAGGGGGCTAAACGCAAGATTTCGCGGGAAATTTTGTCATTCGCCGGGGGGCGCTAAAGCTTTGCCGCTGCCGCGCCGAAATAAGAGGCATCCGGCCGCATATGCGGCCCGCACATTTCCCCGGAGAAGCAAACATGCGCTACCGCATGCGTCCCCTCGCAGCCCTGCTGGTCCTTGCTGGCGCGACCTCCGCGCTGGCTGCCGACTGGCAGACCGTCGCGTCCGACAAGAAGCGTACGATCGAACTCGACCGGGCCAGCATCCTGCAGTCCGACCCCGGCACCAAGGTGGCCTGGGGGCGGATCGTTCTTTCCGACGCCGAAGCGGCCGCCGCCGGCTACATGACGGTGAAGGCGCTCAACCGCTACGACTGCAGGAACCAGACTTTCGCGACCATCAAGCGCGTTTATCTCGACGCCGATTCTGCGGTGGTCAAGGACGAGAAGGTCAAGGTCGAGAAGGACGTGCCGGTTGCAGCCGGCAGCGTGGACGAAAAACTGTGGCGCGATGTCTGCAAGCCTGCCGGGGGCATGGCGGATATTTCCCAGCTGGCCAAAACCGCCTCGAAGGCCGCGCAGGCTGCAAGCGCCAAGCCCGACCTGCGCGCGGCGGATTACCGCCCGGTAAAGGGGGCCGACAAGGCTGCGGTGACGCAGGTTTCCGAAGCCAAGGGCGAACACGCCGCCGAGCCGATCACCCCGATCAAGAAGAATTTCATCGACAAGCCGGCGCCGCCCCCAAGGGCCGAAGTCGTCGACAAGCATGTCGAAAAACCGGCCCAGGCCGAAGCCGCGGCGCCGGAAGTGCGCCGGGTGCCGGCCTATGTGCCGCCGCCGCGTCCGCGTCCCCGCGTGGTGCGCATGGCGCCGGTGCAGGTGGAGGCCCGTGCCGGCCACGGCCCGGCCGCCGTCGGCACGCCGCTGGAACACCACGAGATCCACTGGAGCTATGACGGCGAGGGTGCCCCGGCCAACTGGGGCGTGCTCAAGCCGGAATGGCAGCTGTGCGGCACGGGTGAGCGGCAGTCGCCCATCGACATTCGGGACGGGATCAAGGTTCAGCTGGAGCCGATCAAGTTCGACTACGTGCTGTCCAACTTCCGCATCGTCGATAACGGCCACACGGTTCAGGTGAACGTCGGGCCGGGCAGCAGCATCGCGGTGATGGGGCGTTATTACGATCTCGTCCAGTTCCACTTTCACCGGCCGTCCGAGGAGCGCATCAACGGCAAGGGTTTCGAGATGGTCGTGCATCTGGTGCACAAGGATCTCGACGGGCGCCTAGCGGTGGTGGCGGTGCTGCTCGAACGCGGGCTGGCTCATCCTGTGGTGCAAACCCTGTGGAATAACCTGCCGCTGGAGAAAAACGTGGATTACTCGCCGGAAGGCGTGAGCATCGACCTGAACCAGCTTTTGCCGGCCGACCGTAGTTACTACACCTACATGGGTTCGCTCACCACGCCGCCGTGCAGCGAGGGCGTGATGTGGATGGTGATGAAGCAGCCGGCCCAGCTTTCGCACGAGCAGATCGCGATTTTCGCGCGCCTCTACCCGATGAATGCGCGCCCTGTGCAGTCGATCCGTGGCCGGATGATCAAGGAATCCCGCTGATTTGACCGGCCGATCCGGCAGCCCGGGCCCGCGGCCTGGCTGCCGGCTTTTCTTGTCTGGCACCGCGGGTTTTCGGGCCGTGGCCCGGGTGTGCCCGCCGGGCCTCCAAAAAAGCCGGTTTCGACTTGTCAGGTCAAGGGCTTACACTTCCGACCTCACGGCGGATTGCGCCGTTTCCTTGTTCCCCATCGGGGCCCGATGTTGGCGGCCCCGACTTTCACAGGTTTTCAAAGCTCACTCCATGTATCCGATCCACGAAGTTGATGTTCTTATCCTGCTGGCCGTCACGATCGCCTCTAAGAGGCGTCCGGCAGAGCTGCTCGAGGTTGTTGCGGCGGTTGATCTGCTGCAGGTTGCCGTGCCTTCCGAAACGCGCCTGGTCGAGGCGTTTCACCGGCTGTCGGTGCATGGCCTGATCCGTGAGGTGGAGGGCGGCTACACGCTCACGCCGGATGCCCAGAAGGTGATGAGCGGCCGTGTTCCCAAAAAGGCCGATACGGTCGAACGCATGCAGGTGATCCGGGAGCGGCTCGGCGACTACATTCCGGGCGGCGGCAACGTGCCCGTTGTGGTGACGCCGCAGCAGGCTTGCGCTGCCATTCTGGCGCAGCGGGCTGCCGCGCAAGCGGGCGGCAAGAATCTGCTGATGCCGAAGCCCAAGGTCGAAGAAGACGACAAGCGCCGTCCCTGGCCCCACCGCGGGCCGGGTGGCGGGCGTCGGCGCCCGGGCTGATTTGCGGCTTACTCCCCGGTCCGGATTTCCAGTTCGCGGATGAGGCCGTCCAGCGCGTCGGCCAGCTCACCAGCCAGGGCGCGGCTGTTGGCGTCGCCTGCGCGGGCGGCCATGTCGGTGGTGGCGGCCAGCTCGTAGATTTGCGTGGCCTTGAGGGTGCCCGCCGAGCCCTTGATGGCGTGGGCCACGAAGGATAGTTCCGACAACTCGCCATCGCCCGCGGCGAGTGCGCGTAGCTGGGTGACGCTGCTTCGGTAGCTGATGAGCGCCTTGCCGGCGATGCGGGTGACGAAGCTGGTCTTGCCCTTGAACTGCACTTCGAGTGCCGCCCAGTCGACGATGCCGGTGCTGTCGGCGGGTTTGGCTGCGGGCGCTTCGGGCATCGCGGTGTTGCCGCGGGTTTCGGTGGCCGGTGAGCGGCAATGATCCAGGATCTCTTTCATCAGCGGGTCGAGCTCGATGGGCTTGGCTATGTGGGCGAGCATGCCTGCGGCGAGGCAGTGATCGCGCGCTTCGGCGCCTGCGTGGGCCGTCAGGCCCAGCACTGGCAGCTTTGGATCGATGGCATGCAGGTGGCGGGTCAGTTCGTAGCCGTCCATGCCGGGCATCTGGATGTCGGTCAGGACGATGCTGTATCCGGCGGAGCCTGCGCTCTGGATGTGGGCCAGTGCTTCGCTGCCGCTTGCCACGCAGTCTACCCGGGCGCCCTCCTGGGCGAGCAGGTCGGCCAGCACGAGACGGTTGATCTCGTTATCGTCCACCGCCAGCACCAGCAGGCCGTCCAGGCGGGTGTGTGGCGGGGCGAAGACCGGCCGCGGGCCGGCCGTGTTGCGCAGGCAGTCTACCAGGTGGCGGGTGCGCAGCGGCCGCTCGATCAGCGGCAGGCGGCCCTCCAGGCCTTCGGCCAGGCCGGACATGTCGATTTCATCAATACGGCCGACCAGTGCCACGCAGCGCCCCTCGTCGCGCAGGCGGCCGAGCCATTTTCTCCAGGCGGAGCCACGTTCGGCAAAACGGGCATCGACGGCGACGAGGGCATCGGCCGGAACCATTCCGACCGGGCTGTCGATGGTGCTGGCGGGAATGCCGCGGGCGGCCAGTTCGGCGAGCGCCACGCGGGCTTCGTCGGCCGGAAAACCCGCCAGCATGATCCTTCCGGGCGGCGGCGGGGCTTCGGGTTCGGGGGCCACCAGCGGCAGCCGGACGTCGAAGCTGCTGCCGACCCCGGGGGTGCTGCTGACTTCGATGGTGCCGCCCATGGCCTTGGCCAGGTGGGCGCTGATCGACAGGCCCAGGCCGGTGCCGCCGAAGCGGCGGGTGGTCGAGCTGTCGGCCTGCTCGAAGGGCAGGAACAGGCGCTGGATCTGTTCGGGGGTCATGCCGATGCCGGTGTCGCTTATCCGCAGGCAGAGCTGCTCGTTCTCGATCCGCGCCTCCAGGGTGACCGAGCCGGTATCGGTGAACTTGATGGCGTTGCCCAGCAGGTTGACCAGCACCTGCGATAGGCGCAGCGCATCGCCGCGGAAGCTGGCCGGCAGGCCGCTTTCGTGCACGGTGAAGGTGAGGCCCCGGGTGAAGGCGCGTTCGGCGGTGAGGGTGATCACGCTGTCGATGACCTTGCCGGGTTCGACGGGGATGAACTCGACCTTCAGTTTGCCTGCTTCGATCTTGGCGCAGTCGAGGATGTCGTTGATGACGCCGAGCAGGTGCTGGCCCGATTCGATGATGCGCACGAACTGGTGTTCGGCCTGGCGGCCGGCCGAGCCGCGCTGGCCCATCTGGGCGAGACCGAGAATGGCGTTGAGGGGCGTGCGGATTTCGTGGCTCATGTTGGCGAGAAACTCGCTGCGCGCCTGGGCCAGGCGCTCGGCCCCGATGCGGGCGCTGGTGTTGGCTTGTTCGACCCGGCTGCGTTCGCGCATCTCCTGCATCACGATGAACATCACGATGAAGGGAACGGCGCCTACTGCTGCCAGCAGCAGTGACGGGATGGAGTGGGCGCTGAGTTCCCGCTCGGTGATCAGGGCGACGAGGGCGAAGGGGGTGCCGTCCACGTTCTGTTTGAGGGTCGCGATGAGCCTGTCGTCGCCGATGGCCGGCTGGTCGATGGCGGCGTGCTGGCCGTCGGAGCCCAGTCCGGCGAGAAGCCGGGAAACTTCCGGCAGTGAGAACTCGGGGGGCGCCTGACGGGTGACGGGTTTGCCGGTGGCGGCCAACACGATGGCTTCGGGGCGCAGTACGCCCGTGTGGCCTTCAAGGACGAGCGTGGGGCCGTAGGCGATCAGGTAGCCGCGCAGTTGCCCCTTGACGGTGACCGGGCGGGTGAGGCGCAGCAGCAGGCCCGAGTCGAGGAGGGCGATGCCGCGACTGTCGCCCAGTTCCGGCAGCAGCGCGGCGTAGTGTTCCAGCCATTCGGAATTGCCCGACTCGCCGATCAGGGTCCCGTGTTCATCAACCAGCACGATGCGGGTGTAGATGTGGTGGGGGCCGCGCAGTTTCTGCTCGATGACGTGGGCGAACTTCTCCTCGACGGCCATCACGTGGATGCCCAGGCCGTACTGGGTGCTCATGCCCAGATCGACGCCGCCGAAGTAATTGGCTATCGGCTCCGAGGCGGCCAGATCGGCGAGGTCGTTGTGACGTTCGGTGAAGTAGTAGGCCAGGCCGTCTGCCTGCCGGGTCAGCTCGAGTTGCACGGAGTCGAGCAGGTTTTGCTGCAGGCGCTGGCGAACGTCCAGGTTATGCACGAACAGCCCCGCTGCGTAGGCGATGAAGATCAGCACCGCGATCAGGCTTTTGCGGTATCGCCTGAGCAGGGATGCGTTGGCTGGCATGACGAAGGTCAGGGCCGGGTCGGCAGGTCTTTGAAGAACTCGGGCAGATAGCGCGGGGCGGCGCGGAAGTATTTCTTGACCAGCTTCATGTAGGTGCCGTCCTGCTTGATCTGGGCGAGGAAGGTGTTGAAGGCCTTGCGCAGTTCGGGGGAGTCCTTGCGGAAGGCCGCTGCCATGCGCTGTTCCTCGGAGATCGGGCCGATCACCATGACCTGGCCGGACCAGCGTTCCATGGCCACCATCACGTCGGGCACGTCGAGCAGGGTCATGTCGCTTTCGTGCTTGAGCAGGGCCGGCACGATGTCGTTGAGGTTGGTGCTGCCCGTGAAGCGCTTGAGCTTGTAGCCCTTGCCTTCGAGGTCGTAGAGGGTGGGGTCGAGGCAGGAGTTGTCCATCACGAAGGTGGTGCCGAGCTTCAGCATGGCCTTGGTGGTCTTGATGTCCTGCTCGCGGTTGCCGCTGGGCTTGATCGGCCTCACGCCGGCTTCCGGACGGGCCAGCAACCAGACCGCCGACGGAAAGGTGGGGTCGGAGTAGTCGATGATCTTTTTGCGCGGCGGCAGGATGGTGAGCCCGTTGGCGATGATGTCGCCGCGCACCGGACGGGTGCCGACTTCACGGTAGGTGGGCTTGAAGCGGACTTCCTTGCCGGTCAGATCGCCAATCACGTCACCCCAGGTGGAGGGCACGAATTCGTAGCGCACGCCCAGGTGGCGGGCGAAGAGCTGGACGATTTCCACGTCCATGCCGTCGCCGCTGCCGGTGACGAAATTGGCGTAGGGCACGCCAAGGTGGCGCAGCACGCCGCGGGTGCGGATGTCCTGGAGGTCGTCAGCGAAGGCGCAGTGGGTGAGCAGCGCCAGCGCAAGCGCCAGCCAGCGGCGGAAAAACGGGGCCATGACATCTCCTTGTGTTTCCGGCCGGGAGGGCTGGACGGGCACGCGCGGTTAATGATCAACTCATTGACGCTAACGGAAATTGCGGCGGATTCTTTACCGGAAAATGCTGACGGCAAAGATGCCGGGCGGGGGGCGACGGCATGCACCGCGCGCGGCCCGCCCGGCAAGCGGTGCTCAGGCCGCCACGGCTGCGGCGGCGATGTCGAGGGCGCGCAGGCGCAGCTCGGGATCGTAGATGTCGCTGACCAGCATGAACTCGTCGGCCTGGGTGAGTTCGGCGAGGCGGCTGAATCCTTCGTGCACGCGTTCCGGGCCACCCACCACGGCGGCGGCGAGGAAGTCGCCGATGGCGGCGCGTTCTTCGGAGCGCAGGCCGGCCATGAAGTTTTCGACGGGCGGCTGCAGGCGGCGCCGGTTGCCGGTGAGGATGCCGAGCACGCGCTGGTAGTTGCTGCTGGCGAGGTATTCGGCTTCTTCGTCGGTGGGGGCGGCGATCAGCGGCACGCCGATGGTCACGTAGGGTTTGTCGAGGGCTTCCGAGGGGCGGAAGTTGCTGCGGTAGATATCGATGGCCTGAAGCACCTGGCGCGGCGCGAAGTGCGAGGCGAAGGCGTAGGGCAGGCCGCGTTCGGCGGCGAGCCGGGCCGAGAAGGTGCTGGAGCCGAGGATCCAGATCGGCACCTGGGTGCCGGCGCCGGGCATGGCAACGACGCGCTGGCCGGGCTGGACGGGGCCGAGCAGCTGTTGCAGTTCGGCCACTTCGCGGGGGAAGTCGTCTTCGGTTTCGGTGCGGTCGCGGCGCAGTGCGCGCATGGTGATGCCGTCGGTGCCGGGGGCACGGCCGAGGCCCAGGTCGATACGGCCAGGGTAGAGCTCGCCGAGGGTGCCAAAGGCTTCGGCGACCACCAGCGGAGCGTGGTTGGGCAGCATGATGCCGCCGGAGCCGACCCGGATCGTGCGCGTGCCGCCGGCGATGTGGCCGACCAGCACGGCGGTGGCCGAACTGGCGATGCCCGGCATGTTGTGATGTTCGGCCACCCAGTAGCGGGCGAAGCCGAGGGTTTCGGCGTGCTGTGCAGTGCGCAGGGCCACCGCCAGCGAGTCGGCCACGCTGCGGCCCTCGCGCACGGCGACGAGGTCGAGCATGGAAAGCTTGGTGTCTTTGAGTGTGTTCATGGGTTTGATTGTAGTTGCGCTGTCGCTTTTTGACCCGCTTCGGCGCTGTGGATTTCGAGTTCGACGATCAGTTCGTCCAGCTGCCCGGCTAGCGTGGCGGCGAGGGCGCGGCTGTCTGGCTGGCCGGCCCGGGCAGACAGGTCGGTGGCGGCGGCGAGTTCGTGGATGCTTTGGGCTTTGAGCGCACCGGCCGAGCCCTTGATGTTGTGGGCCAGGAAAGCCAGTTCGTCCAGCCCGCCCTGGCCCGCAGCCAGTTCACGCAGGTGGGTGGCTTCGTTGCGGTAGGTGATGATGGCTTTGCCGGCGATGCGGCTGACGACGCTGGCCTTGCCCTTGAACTGGGCGTCGAGGGCCGGCCAGTCGATCAGCCTGCTGGCCGTGGCCGCCGTGACGGCGACAGCTTCGGGGGCCGCGGGCAGCACCGCTGCGGCCTGTGCCGGAACGCTGGCGCGGGGGGGCGACGATCGGCGGTGACGCAGGATTTCGGTCACCAGGGTGTCGAGTTCGATGGGCTTGGTGACGTGGGCGAGCATGCCGGCGGCCAGGCACTGGGTGCGGGATTCGGCGCCCGCGTGGGCGGTCAGCCCGAGCACCGGGAGTCCGGGGTGGGTGGCGAGCAGGGCGCGGGTGAGTTCGTAGCCGTCCATGCCCGGCATCTGGATGTCGGTGAGCACGATGTCGAAACCCTGTGGGCCACCTGCTTCGAGACGGGCCAGGGTTTCGGCGCCGCCGGGCAGGCATTCGACCTGTGCGCCTTCCTGCTCGAGCATGTCGGCCAGCACCAGCCGGTTAACCTGGTTGTCGTCGACGGCCAGCACCGAGATGCCGGCGAGGCGCATTTCGGCCGGGGTGCCGGGGGTTGGCAGGGTGGCGCTGGTGTGGAGGCAGTGTATGAAGTGGCGGCTGCGCAGGGGGCGTTCGATCAGCGGCAGGTGGGCGCCGAGTTCGTCCGGCAGGGCTGCGCGGTCCACGTCGTCGAGCCGGCCGGCGAGGGCGACGGGGTAGCGCTGCTCATGCAGCCGGATCAGCCATTCTCGCCAGGCGCGGGTGTTGCCGGCGAGGCGGGCGTCGACCACCAGCAGCTTGGTGTCGGGAGGCGTGGCGGCGGGGGCGTCGATGCAGGTGCTGCGGATGCCGCAGGTGAGGAGTTCGGCGCACAGGCGGGCCGCCTCGTCGGGCGGGAATCCGGCCAGCACGATGCGGCCGGAGGTGGCTGGGGGACTGTCGAATTCAGGGGCGATGAGTGGAATCCTTACGTCGAAGCGGCTGCCCTCGCCGGGGTGGCTGCTGACGTCGATGGTGCCGCCCATGGAGTGGACCAGGTGGGCGCTGATCGACAGGCCGAGGCCGGTGCCGCCGAAACGCCGGGTGGTGGAGCTGTCGGCCTGCTCGAAGGGCAGGAAGAGGCGGGCGATCTCGTCCGGGCTCATGCCGACCCCGGTGTCGCTGACCCGCAGGTGCAGCATGTCGCCGTCGACGCCGGCCTCCAGGGTGACGTCGCCGTGGTGTGTGAACTTGATGGCGTTGCCCAGCAGGTTGACCAGCACCTGCGAGAGTCGCAGCGGGTCGCCCTGGCACCGGGCGGGCAGGCCGTTTTCGCGGACCTCGAAGTTGAGCCCGCGGGCGAAGGCCCGTTCGGCGGTGAGGGTGACGGCGCTGTCGATGACCTGGCCCGGTTCGATGGTGATGTGCTCGACCGACAGCTTGCCGGCCTCGATTTTCGCGCAGTCGAGGAAGTCGTTGATGATGCCGAGCAGGTGCTGGCCGGAGTCGATGATGCGCACGAACTGCTGGTTGGCCTGCCGTCCGGTGAGGTCGCGCTGACCGATCTGGGCGAGCCCGAGCACGGCGTTGAGCGGGGTGCGGATTTCGTGGCTCATGTTGGCGATGAATTCGCTGCGCGTGCGGGCCAGCCGTTCGGCTTCGGCGCGGGCTTCGGCGCGGGCGGCGGCGAGGGCCCGTTCAACCTGCCGCCGCTCGCGCATTTCAAGCATGACGATGAAGAGGACGACGAAGGGCACGGCGCCGGCGGCGGCCAGGAAGAGGGACGGAATGGCGTGGGCTTCGAGTTCGCGCTGGGTGATCAGGCTGGCGAGGGCGAGGGGCGAGCCCGCGATGCCTTGCTTGATGGCGGCGATGGGCTTGTCGCCGTCGATCGAGGGGAGCGTGTCGGTGCGCCGGGTGCCCGTGGCGCCCATTCCGGCCAGCAGCCGGATGAGTTCGGGCCGTGAGAACTGCGCGGGGGCCGGGGCCGACACGGGATGGCCGGAGCTGGCGATCACCAGGGCTTCGGGGCGCAGGGCGCTGGCTGCAGCGGCACGGCCTTCGAGGGCGGCGACCGGGCTGTAGGCGATGAGGTGGCCGCGCAGGGCATCCTTGACCCTGACCGGCTGGCTGAAGCGGAGCAGGTCGTGGGTGTCGAGCAGGATGACGCCACGAGTGTTGCCGCGGGTGTCGCCGAGCTGCGCCGCCAGGGCCGGGTAGTCTTCCCGGGTGTCGGTGCGCAGCGTGCCGGCTTCGGCGATCGGCTGCCCGGCGGGGTCGATCAGCACGATCCGTTCGTAGATGCGCGTCTGGCCGACACGTTCCTGGTCGATGAGGTGCTCGAAGCGGTCCTCGATGGCCTGGGTATGAACGCCTAGGCCGTACTCGACGGTCATGCCGAGGTCGTGGCCGGCGAAATAGTTGGCCACGGCATCCGAGGTGGCCAGGTGGGCCAGTGCGTTGTGGCGCTCCGCGAAATAGCTGGAAAAGGCGTCCGCCTGCTTGGCGAGTTCGAGGCTGGCGGCGTCCAGCAGGTTTTGCTCCAGGCGCTGCTGGACGCTCAGGTTATGGACGAACAGGCCTATCGCGTAAGCGATGAAAAGCAGAACGGCGACGAGGCTCTTGCGGTAGCGCCGCAGCAGGTTTTGATCGACCGACATACCGGTGGCCGAGCCTATTTTTTCCCGGACGGCAGATCCTTGAAGAACTCGGGCAGGTAGCGCGGGGCGGCACGGAAGTATTTCTTGACCAGTTTCATGTAGGTGCCGTCTTGTTTGATCTGGGTGAGAAAGCTGTTGAAGGCCGCGCGCAGTTCGGGGGAATCCTTGCGGAAGCCGGCTGCCATGCGCTGTTCGCCCGAGATGGGGCCGATGACCCGGATCTGGCCCGGCCAGATTTCAAGCGCCAGCAGCACGTCGGGTACGTCGAGCAGGGTCATGTCGCTTTCGTGCTTGAGCATGGCCGGGACGATGTCATTGATGTTGGGGCTGCCCATGAAGCGCTTGAGCTTGAGCCCTTGCCCTCGATGTCGTCGCGGGTTGGCTTTTAGCGGATCTGCTTGCCGGTGAGATCGCCGATGACTGAAACAATGAGGCCGGCAGCAAGGAGGCACAGCCTGCGGAACGCGGCTGATATTTTTGCTATTGGCATCGTCAATGTCCTGATCCGCCCCGAAACGGCCGGGGCAAGCATGGAGCGATAGTACTTTAGTACTAGCGGACAGGGGCTCTGAAACTTGAGTTCGGGTGCGACTTCAGCTGTATGTCATTTTTGCCGGGCATCGCCAAGGAAGCGTTCGAGCCGCGGGTCGGCGCAGAAGCCGACGTTGAGGCGGAGGTAGCCGGAGGGCTGGCTCTGTGGCCGGAAGACGCTGCCGGGGGCCAGCAGGATGTTGTCGCGGGCGGCGCGGCGGGCCAGTTCGGAGGTGTCGGCAAGGCCGGGTACGCGGGCCCACACGAAGGGGCCGCCGCGGGGCTCGGGGTCGGGCTGCAGGCCGACCCGTTCGAGCATGCGCAGGGCCTGGCCGGTGGCTTCCGACAGGCGGCCCTTGAGGCGTTCGACCAGCTTGCGGTAGTGGCCGTCGGTGAGGAGCTGGTGGATGAGTTGTTCCGAGAGCTCGGCGGACGACATCATCGTGACGATCTTGACGTCGGTGAAGCGGTGGGCGAGATCGGGCCTGCAGGCGATGAAACCGACGCGCAGGTTGCCGGAGATCGTCTTCGAGAAGCTCGAGGTGTAGATGACCCGCGAGAGCTGGTCGAGGCTGGCCAGACGGGTGGCTGCGTCGGGGGCGAGGTCGCCGTAGATGTCGTCCTCGACGATCATGAAATCGTGCTTTTCGGCCAGTTGCAGCACCCGGAAGGCGGTGGCCGGCGAGAGGTTGCAGGCGGTGGGGTTGTGCAGCACCGAGTGGGTGAAGAACAGGCGCGGTTGGTGATGGGCGAGCAAGGCTTCGAGGGCCTGGGTGTCGGGGCCGTCGGGGGTGCGCGGAACGCCCAGCAGGGCCACGCCGTAAAGGCGCAGGTTGCCGAACAGGTTCCAGTAGCCGGGGTCGTCCACCAGCACGCAGTCGCCGGGCTTCAGAAAGTAGCGGCAGATGATGTCGAGCGCCTGGTGGACGCCATAGGTGAGGACGATCTGGCCGGGCGTGGCGCCGATGCCGATTTCGGCCAGGCGCACCTGCAACTGGGCGCGCAGCGGGGCGTAGCCCTGGGGCGAGCCGTAGCTCACCGGGCGCACGTCGGCGCGCCGCGACAGGGCCCGCAGCGCGCGCAGCACGCCGGCTTCGTCGAGCCAGGCGGCGGGCAGGCTGCCGGAGCCGGCGAGGATGCGCGCCGGGTCGTCCGCGGCCATTTCGCGCATCAGCCAGGCGGCGTCGATGGCCCGCTCGATGGCTTCGCCCGATTCCGCCGCGCGCGCCGGCAGCGCCCGGCTGGCCACGTAGAAGCCCGATCCGCGCTTTGATTGCAGGTGGCCGGTGGCGACCAGCCGGTCGTAGGCTTCGACGACGGTGAAGCGCGACACGTCGTGGGCCTCGGCAAACCGGCGGATCGGCGGCAGGCGCGCGCCGGGGTGCAGGATGCGGTCGTCGATGCGGGTGCGGATGGCGGCGACGATCTGGTCCACCAGCGGGGTGCCGCTGTCGGGGGCGAGGGCGATCTGGAGCATGAGGGGCGTGTCCGGTGTATCGGTCGGGCGACCGGGCCGGATGGGTGACGGCAGCCGGTACGGGCGGGTGATTTTTCGGGTGATTGTATCTTTGGTGCTTTGAAATTGTCCGCTATTGTCAGGCTGTCTTGAGTGAATTGCCGAGGAGCCCGCCATGAATCGCCCAGTTTTGTGCCTGTTGTCAGGGGTGTTGTCCCTGGGCCTTGCCGTGCCGGCGACAGCGGGCGAGCGGGGGGCCGAATCGTACAGCCCGGAGTTGAAGTGGGTGCTGCTGGCGCCGCCCGGCGGGAGCGTGGTTCAGGTGCTCGACGTGAGCCGCGGGGTGACGCCGCTGGCGACTTTGCGCAGCCGGGCGCGTGGCCAGGTGGTGGCGATGCGGGCGCAGCTGGCGGGCCGCCGGGTGTGGGTGCTGGCCGGCAACGGGCTGGACGTGCACGATGGGTTCAGCGGCCGCCTGCTTGGCCATTGGGCGGCGCCCGAGGGGGTGCGGCTCGACCGGCTGGAGGTGGATGCGTCCGGCCGTCCGGCTGCGTGGAGCGGTGCCCGGGCCTTCGAGGCGGTGACGGGCGCGGCGGTGCTGGCGCCGCTCGGGGCGCGCCTGAGCCTGCGCTGAGCGGATCTCCCGGGTTCAGCCGCTGGGGCAGGGCGCCGCCCCATTCGTGCTTGCACACCGAGCCCTTGCGCATCGAGCCTTCTCCGCGCGTCATTGTTTCAGCGACCAATGTTGCGCCCGTCGGGGTGGTCGTTCAGGCTTCGAGCGCCGCAAAGGCCTGGCGGTAGCGCATGGCGGTTTCGGTGGCGGTGTGCTGCCGTGCGGCGGGTCGGGTGGCGCGGCTGAATTCCAGGGCTTCGGCGATGTGGCCTGCTTCAACGGCTCCGGGCTGGCCGGCATCCCATGTCCGGGCGAAGGCGGCCTGCTTGTGGCCCTGGCCGGGGTGGATGACATTGACGCGCGGCAGGCCGAAGGCCATGGCGGCGATGCGGCCGTGCAGGCTGCTGCCGCAATAGGCGCGGCTGTGGGCGATGAGGGCGCAGATGTCCCACAGGTCGAGCGATCCGAACAGGTGCACCGGCCGGGTGTGCAGGCGGGCAGCAAGGCGCCGGAGGCAGTCGGGGTCGTCGTGCCAGGGCGCGCTGCCGGCGCGAAACAGGGCGATGGCGCAGCCACTGGCCGCGGCGGCCTGATCCAGTTGGGCGGCGATTTCGGTGAGGGTGGCGTCGTCGCCGAAATCGCCACCGAGCTGCACGGCAAGGTAGTCGGGGCTGGCCTTGCGGAGTGCGGCCACTTCACCGCAGCGGCCGCGGGTTTCGATGAGTGGCGTAAAAAGCTCGGCAAGCAGTACGGCCGGGTCGGGCATCAGCGTGGCGCCGATGCCGGCGGCGCCCAGGTGGGCGAGGGTGGTCTCGTCGCGTACGCCGATGGCGTCGGCACTGCGCAGGCTCGCCAGCACTTCGTGCCGCAGCGCGGCCGGGCTGTCGGCCAGATCCACACCGCCCACGCCGCAGTAGAGGATTCGCTCCGCGGCGGGAAACAGCCGGCGCGGCACGCAGTAGGGGGCGAGGGCGGTGAGCCCGAGTTGCTGCCGGGCCCAGTTCTGGCGTGCCTCGGGATGGGTGTCGAG
Source organism: Zoogloea sp. (assembly GCF_030157465.1). Classification (GTDB taxonomy): domain Bacteria; phylum Pseudomonadota; class Gammaproteobacteria; order Burkholderiales; family Rhodocyclaceae; genus Zoogloea. The sequence goes on along the minus strand of NZ_JAOAUU010000056.1, from coordinate 30,663 downwards.
GCGGCGGATGAGGGCCGGCGCGGCGTCGGGGGATTGCAGCATCAGCGCGGCCTGCCAGGCATTGCAGGTCAGCAGTTCGCCGCCGACGTGGATGAGGCGCACCGGCCGGTCGTGCCATTCGGCGGCCAGCTGCGCCAGGGCCCGCACCCGGTGGCCGCCGAAGGGGCGCAGGTCGCGCCCGGCGAGGCCTGCGAAGATCAGCGGCCGGCCGGGCAGCAGCGCAGCCGCGATGTGGGGAAAAAGCAGATCGCCGAAGTTGTGACGGTCGAAGGCGCCGAACAGGATGGTCGGGGCGGGCATCGACGGGCGGCCTATTTCATCTTCGAGGGCAGGGCGATGGTTTCGCCGGCCAGCATGAAGGCGCCGTGGCCCCGGTGGTGCAGGGTGGGGTGATTCTTGATGTCGGGCTTGATCCAGGCCCGGACCACTTCCAGCACGAAGAGGCCGTAGCGCGACACCATTGACGGGTCGACGACCCGGCATTCGAGGTTGGCGAAGCATTCGGCGATCAGCGGCGCCTGGACCTGGCTGGCGGGCAGGGGAGTCAGGCCGAAGGTGGCGAACTTGTCGGTGTCGGTGCCGGAGGTGTTGCCGCAGCCCACCACGGCATCGGCCAGTTCAAGGGTGGGGATGTTGATCACGCATTCGCCGCTGGCCTCGACGGCGGCAAAGCTGTGGTCGCGCTTGCTGATGACGCAGCCGACCAGCGGCGGTTCGAATTCGAGCATGGTGAGCCACGACAGGGTCATCACGTTGGGCCGGCCGTGGTGGCGGGTGGACAGGAGCACGACCGGGCCGGGTTCGAGCAGGCCATTGACTTCGGCCAGGGGGTAGGGGATGGTGTTGCCGGGCGTTGTCGACATGGCAGGCCTTTCGCTGGAGCGGCCGCCCCCGCGGCGGCCGCTCCGACCAGCATAGACGATGGCGCTGTTCAGCCGAGGTTCTGCAGTGCGAATTCCCAGTTGGCCAGCTTATCGAGCACGGCGTTCACGTAGTCGGCGCGGCGGTTCTGGTAGTCGAGGTAGTAGGCGTGCTCCCATACGTCGATGGCGAGCAGCGGTTTGAGCCCCTGGGTGAGGGGCAGCTCGGCGTTGCCGGTCTTGACTACTTTGAGCCGGTCGCCATCGGCCACCAGCCAGGCCCAGCCGCTGCCGAACTGGGATACCGCGGCGGCAGAAAGCTCCTTTTTGCATGCGGCAAGGCTGCCAAACGAGGCTTCGATGCGCCGCCGGAGCTCGGCCGGGGGCTCTCCGCCGCCCTGCGGGCGCAGGCTCTGCCAGTAAAAAGTGTGGTTCCACACCTGGGCCGCGTTGTTGAATACGGCGGCCTGGGCGGCCTGGGCGGCCTTGCCGGCCGTGGCGGCGATGACCTGCTCCAGCGACAAGCCGGCCAGCTCGGTGCCGGCAACCAGGCGGTTCAGGTTGTCTACGTAGGCTTTGTGGTGCTTGCCATGGTGGTAGCCGAGGGTGTTGGCCGACAGCACCGGGTCGAGGGCGTCCATGGCGTAGGGGAGCGCCGGCAGGCTGTGCTCCGGGGCGGCGCCCAGGGCGACGCGGGCCGGGGCGCCGAGGGCGACGAGGGTGGCGGTGGCGGCGGTGGCCCGCAGAAAATCACGCCGGTTGTGTGCAGGTGCTGCGCCGTGCAGGGTAGCTGTATGCATGTGGCCTCTTCTGGCGGGAGGGGTCAAAATGGGTTTTCAGCTTATCGCATCGCGGCGAGTATTTATGTCAACTCATTAAATTTTAACGATGTGAAATTTGCACGGTTTTGATTTGTTTTTTTGGGGCGCTGTTTTTGGGAGATTGTTCTTCAGGTGGAAATAGTGTTTCCATGAAAACGAGTTTATGTGTCTGGTTTGAATAATCATAATGAGCCGTTTTTTTGGCCCGGCGGTCTGCGGCCCGGCGCCGTGTGCGACGACTCGATACAAGGACGAATTCATGCGTGAAATGCTGATGGCGCTGGCGGCACTGGCCGGCGCGGCGCTGCCGATCCAGGCCGCGATCAACGGGCAGTTGCGGAGTTTTGTGGGCAGCCCGGTGCTGACCAGCCTGATTTCCTTTTTCGCGGGCACCGTGGTGCTGGCGGCCGTCCACTTCGGCATGCAGGGGGGCTCCTTGCCGTCTGTCGCGAGCGTGGCCCGTACCTCGCCGTGGATGTGGCTGGGCGGGCCGCTGGGGACGCTTTTCGTGCTGACGGCGATCATCGTGACGCCCAGGATCGGCGCTGCGAGCATGATTGCGCTGGTGGTTGCCGGCCAGTTGTGCATGGCCTTGGTGCTCGATCATTTTGGGTGGATCGGCCTGCCGGGGCGCGAGGTGGGCGCCATGCGCATTCTGGGGGCCGGCTTGCTGCTGGCGGGCGCGGTGCTCATCACCCGGAATTGAGTCTGTCGTGCGTGGGTAAATTTATAACTGACTGGTCAGTCAGTAGTAAGATGCCGGCCCATGAATCCCACCGAACCCACCCGCCGCCAGCGGCGCAAGGAGGCCCGCCCGGCCGAGCTTGCGGCGGCAGCCCTGGCGCTATTTGTCGAAAAGGGCTTTGCGGCGACGCGTCTGGATGACGTGGCGGCGCGGGCCGGCGTCAGCAAGGGCACGCTCTACCTGTATTTCGACAGCAAGGAAGCCTTGTTCCGGGCGGTGATCGAGGAGTCGGTGTTGCCGCTGATCGATGCCTTCGAGATCAAGGTCGAAGCCCTTGGCGCCGATCCGGAGCGGCTCCTGCGCGAGCTGCTGGTGGAGTGGTGGGAGAGCTTCGGCTCCACTCCACTGGGCGGCACCTGCAAGCTGATGATTTCCGAGGCCGGCAATTTTCCCGAAGTGGCGGCCTATTTCAACGACGTGGTGATCGGGCGCTGGACCGCGCTGCTCTACCGGGTCATCGAGGCTGGCATGGAGCAGGGCGTGTTTCGTCAGGGCAATCCGGAGGCCTTGCGCCAGATGGTGTTCTACCCGCTGCTGATGCGCTCGGTGTGGCTGCATTCGATGGCCGGCTGCGTGGCCGGCCGGGCGGCGCCCGACACTTATTTCGATACCTATTTCGACGTGATCTTCCGCGGCCTGCTGGCCGCGCCTTCGCAGGAAAACCCATGATGAACCGAACTGTTATGGCCGGCGCCCTTGCCGTGGCGCTGCTTTCCGCCTGCTCGAAACCCCAGCCGGTGGCCGAGGTGCCGCGGCCGGTGGTGGTGCAGAAGCTGGCCCTGTCGCCGGTGGTGGCCGGGGCGCTGTATTCGGGCGAGGTGCGCGCGCGCTACGAGTCGGATCTGGCCTTTCGCATCGGCGGCAAGATTGTCGAGCGACAGGTGGACGTGGGCGCGGTGGTGAAGCCCGGCCAGTTGCTGGCACGGCTCGATCCAAGCGATGCGGGCCTGGCGGCCGAGGCGGCCCGCGCCCAGCTGGCGGCGGCAGAGAACGAGCGGGCCTTTGCGAAGGCGGAGATGACGCGCTACCAGGATCTGGTGGCCAGGGGCTTTGTCAGCCGCAGCGTGCTGGAAGCCAAGGAAACGAGCTTCAAGTCGGCTGCCGCGCGTGTCGAACAGGCGCGTGCCCAGGCTACCGTGGCCGGCAACCAGGCCGGCTACACGCGCCTCGTGGCCGACCAGCCGGGCGTGATCACCGCGGTGGCGGCCGAGGTGGGGCAGGTGGTGAAGGAGTCTGCGATGGTCATGAAGCTGGCCCGCGAGGGCGAGCGGGAAGTGCTGATCGCCGTGCCCGAGCGCCGCATTGCCGCGTTGCGCAAGGCCGGCCAGGTGGAAGTGCGCATGCTCAACGAGCCGGAGACGGCGCTGCAGGGCCGTGTGCGCGAGATCGCCCCGAGCGCCGACGCCGCCACGCGAACCTACGCGGTGCGCGTCAGCATTGTCGATGCGGCGCCCTCGGTGCAGCTCGGCATGACCGCCAACGTGATCCTGCCCGACGCGGCGTCGGCGGCCGGCGCGCTGTTGGTGCCCTCCACCGCGGTCTTCGAGCACCAGGGCGCCAGCGCCGTGTGGGTGATGGTTGCGGAGGGCGAGCTGGTCAAGCCGGTGCTGCGGCCGGTTACGGTGCGCCAGTACCGGGAGGACGGCGTGGTGATCGCCGCCGGCGTGCAGCCGGGCGAAACGATTGCGGTGGCCGGTGCGCACCGGATCGTGGCCGGCCAGTTGCTGCGGCCGGTGCCGCGCGCGGCGGCCGCCGGCGTGCGGGCAGGGGGCTGAGACGATGCGTTTCAATCTCTCCGAATGGGCCCTGCGTAACCAGCCGCTGGTGCGCTACCTGATCATCGCGCTGGCCATCGTGGGTGCGATGTCCTTCCAGAAACTCGGCCAGTCCGAAGATCCGCCCTTCACCTTCAAGGTGATGGTGGTGCGCACCGACTGGCCCGGCGCCTCCGCGCGGGAGGTCGAGGAGCAGCTGACCGACCGCATCGAGAAAAAACTCCAGGAAGTGCCCTACCTGGACACCCTGCGCAGCTTTTCGCGCCCCGGTGAATCGGTGGTGCTTTTTATCGCCAAGGATTCGACGCCGGTGAAGGACGTGCCGGACATTTTTTACCAGGTGCGCAAGAAGATCGGCGACATCAAGGGCACGCTGCCGGCCGGCATTCGCGGCCCGTTTTTCAACGACGAGTTTGGTGATGTATTTGGCAGCATCTACGCGCTGACGGGCGACGGCTTTGACTACGCCCAGCTCAAGGCCGAGAGCGACCGCATCCGCGCCGAGCTGCTGCGCGTGCCGAGCGTGGCCAAGGTGGATCTGATCGGCGAGCAGGAGCAGCGCATCTACGTGGAGCTTTCCAACGCCCGCCTGGCCAACCTCGGGCTGGACGTGCAGACGGTGACCCGCGCCCTCGCCGAGCAGAACGCGGTGGCGCCCGGCGGCTATTTCGAGACCCGTAACGAACGCATCTACCTGCGCCCGAGCGGCGCCTACGACACCGTCGAGGCGATCCGCGCGACGACCATCCGGGCCGGCGGGCGCGAGCTGCGGATTGGCGACATCGCCACCGTGAGCCGCGGTTTCGTCGAGCCGCCGGCGCCGCGCTTCCGCTTCCAGGGGCAGGACGCGCTGGGCCTGGGCGTGTCGATGGCCAAGGGGGGCGACATCATCGCGCTGGGCGCCAACCTCAAGGACACCCTGGCGCGCATCCAGGCGCAGTTGCCGGTGGGCATGGAACTCTCCGAGGTGGCCAGCCAGCCGGACGCCGTCAGGCGTTCGATCGACGAGTTCGTCCACTCGCTGGCCGAGGCGGTGATCATCGTGCTGGTGGTGTGCTTCTTCTCGCTCGGGCTGCGCACCGGGCTGGTGGTGGCGCTGTCGATTCCGCTGGTGCTGGCGGTCACCTTCTTCGGCATGCGCCTCTTTGACGTGGGCCTGCACAAGATTTCGCTGGGTGCGCTGATTCTCGCCCTCGGCCTGCTGGTGGACGACGCGATCATCGCCGTCGAGATGATGCTGGTGAAAATGGAGCAGGGCTGGGATCGCTCGAAGGCCGCGGCCTTTGCCTACACCAGCACCGCCGGGCCGATGCTGTCCGGCACGCTGGTCACGGTGGCGGGCTTTCTGCCCATCGCCACGGCGCAATCCTCCACCGGCGAATACACCCGCTCGATCTTCCAGGTGAACGCCATTGCGCTGCTGGCCTCATGGCTGGCGGCGGTGATCGTGGTGCCCTACCTGGGCTACGTGCTGCTGCCCGACCCCCGGGCCAAGAAGAAAACCAGCTGGGTCGCAACCCACTTTCCGCGCCTCGAGCGTCTCAAGGACCGCATCGGCCTGGGCGAGCCGCATTTCGAAGGCGATGAGGACGAAGTCTTCCGCACGCCTTTCTACAACCGCTTCAGGAAGCTGGTGGATGGCTGCGTGGCCCGCCGCTGGGTGGTGATCGGCACCACGCTGGCACTCTTCGCGGCGGCGATTGCCGGTTTTGGGTTCGTTCAGCAGCAGTTCTTCCCCAACTCGACGCGGATCGAACTGCTCATCGACCTGCGCCTGCCGGAAGGCTCGAGCCTGCGCGCCACCCAAACCGAGGTTGAAAAGCTGGAAGCCATCCTGAAGCAGGAAAAAGGCATCGCCAATTACGTGGCCTACGTGGGCACCGGCAGCCCGCGCTTTTACCTGCCCCTCGACCAGCAATTGCCGGCGCCCAATTTTGCCCAGTTCGTGATCCTCGCCAACGACATCCCGGCGCGGGAGGCGCTGCGCGAGCGGATGATCGAACTCTTCCGCAACGACTTCCCCAACCTGCGTGCCAACGTCGCGCGTCTGGAAAACGGCCCGCCGGTGGGCTTTCCGGTGCAGTTCCGGGTGAGCGGGCCGGACATTCCGACGGTGCGCAAGTACGCCGCCGAGGTGGCCGCGGTGATGCGCACCAACCCCAGCCTGTCGGATGTGCAGCTCGACTGGGACGAGCAATCCAAGGTGCTGCGCGTCGACGTGGACCAGCACAAGGCGCGCCTGCTCGGCCTCACCACCCAGGACGTGGCCAACTTCCTCAACACCTCCCAGCGCGGCCTCGTGGCCACCAGCTATCGCGAGGGCATCGAGTCCATCGACGTGATGCTGCGCGGCGATGCCGTCGAGCGCGACAAGCTGTCGCTCGTCGCCGAACTGTCGATTCCGACCCGCGCCGGCAAGTCGGTGCCGCTGGGGCAGGTGGCCACCGTCAGCTACGCCTTCGAACAGGGCCTGGTGTGGCGCCGCAACCGCGAGCCGACCATCACCGCCCGGGCCCAGATCTACGACAGCCGCATCCAGGCGCCCACCGTCACGGCCCAGGTCGAGCCGTTGCTTGCGCCAATCCGCGCGCAGCTTCCGGCTGGCTACCGCATCGAGACCGGCGGCGCGGTGGAGGAGAGCGCCAAGGGGCAAAGCTCGGTGAACGCCGGCTTCCCGCTGTTCCTGGCGGTGGTGTTCACGGCGCTGATGGTGCAGCTCGGCAGCTTTTCGCGCACCGCGATGGTGGTGCTGACCGCACCGCTCGGGCTGATCGGGGTGGTGCTCTTCCTGCTGCTCTTCAACCAGCCCTTCGGCTTTGTTGCCATGCTCGGCACCATCGCGCTGTTCGGCATGATCATGCGCAACTCGGTGATTCTCGTGGACCAGATCGAGCAGGACGTGGACAAGGGCCTGTCGATCTGGGATGCCATCGTGGAATCAGCGGTGCGCCGCCTGCGCCCCATCGCGCTGACCGCCGCCGCCGCGGTGCTGGCGATGATTCCGCTGACCCGCAGCACCTTCTTCGGGCCGATGGCGGTGGCGATCATGGGCGGCCTGATCGTCGCCACGCTGCTGACCCTGCTTTTTGTACCGGCCCTGTATGCCGCCTGGTACCGGGTGAAGCGGGAGCCGGCTGCCGGATAGGGCGTTGATACACGGATGATCTGCACGCCGCCCAAGTAGGCTAAAATCGATGAGTTTTTGGCTGATATTCAGGCATGCAGATCATTAATATTAGCTTGTGCTAATATTTATCGGGGAGTCACACAATGAATTTCGAACAAGCACGGTTCAACATGGTCGAGCAGCAGATCCGCCCCTGGGAGGTGCTGGATTTTGGCGTGCTCGACGTGCTGATGAGCGTCCGCCGCGAGGAGTTTGTGCCGGAAGCCTACAAGGGCGTCGCCCTGTCCGAGGCCGAGATCCCCCTCGGCAACGGTAGCACCATGCTGATTCCGGTCATCGAGGGCAAGATTCTCCAGGCCGTCCAGGTCAAGGCTTCCGACAAGGTGCTCGAAGTGGGTGCCGGTTCCGGCTACTTCGCCGCGCTGCTGGCCGCCAAGGCCGACTGGGTACGCACCGTCGAGATCGATCCGGCGCTGGTCAACATGGCCCACGACAATCTCAAGCGCTACGGCGTCGAGAACGTCATCGTCGAGGAAGGCGATGCCATCCGCGGTTGGCCCAGCAACGCCCCCTACGACCTCATCGTCGTCTCCGGCGGCGTGCCCTTGATCCCCGAAACCCTGCTCCAGCAGCTCAAGGTGGGTGGTCGCCTGTTCGCCTTTGTCGGCGAGCAGCACCTGATGACCGCCCAGCTGGTCACCTGCGTGGCGGAGGGCAAGTACAGCACTGAATCCCTCTTCGAAAACGCGGTGCCGATGATGCGCAACGCACCTCAGAAAAACGCGTTCTCGTTCTGAAAAACACCACGCGATGAAGCAGATCACACCCGTGCAACTGGCCGAATGGCTGCAGGACGCATCCCGTCCGGCGCCCTTCCTTCTGGATGTTCGCGAGCCGTCCGAGTTTGCCTACTGCGCCATTCCCGGCTCGGTGCCGATGCCGATGGCCAGCGTGCCGGCGCGCGCGCAGGAGCTCCCGGACGACGTCGATATCGTGGTGATCTGTCATCACGGCGGGCGCAGCATGCAGGTGGCGATGTTCCTGGAGCGCCAGGGCTTCGCCAGCCTCATCAACCTGGCCGGCGGAGTGGCCCAGTGGGCGCAGCAGGTCGATCCGGCCATGCCCCAGTATTGAAACGTGCAAGACACGTGACGGAGAAGCGAATGAAACAGCGTGCGGCAGGTGTGGCAGTCGCAATGGCGGCAGGCCTGATGGCGGCCGGAGCGGGCGCGGCAGACCTCGAACAGGTCTATCGCGATGCCCTGACCTACGATGCGACGCTGGCCGGTGCGCGGGCCAGCCTCGAAGCCGGCCGTGAAAAGCTGCCCCAGGGCCGTGCCGGGCTGTTGCCTTCGGTCAACCTCACCGGTAACAGCAACTGGAACCAGGTCGACGTCAATCACTTCAACCGCACCGGCAACTACAACAGCAACGGCTGGCAGGTTCAGCTCACCCAGCCGCTGTTCCGCTGGCAGAACTGGGTGCAGTACAAGCAGGGCGAAATGCAGGTCGCGCTGTCCGAGGCCCAGTACCAGCTGGCCCGTCAGGATCTGACCCTGCGCGCCGCCCAGGGGTATTTCGACGTGCTGGTGGCCCAGGACGTGCTCGCTGCCGCAACGGCGCTCCACGAGGCCAACACCCAGCAACTGGCGTTGGGCAAGAAGAGTTTCGAGGTCGGCACCGTCACCATCACCGACGTGCACGAAGCCCAGTCCCGCGCCGACCTGTCGTCGGCCCAGATGATTGCCGCCGAGAGCGACCTGGCGGTCAAGCGCCACGCGCTGCTGGTGCTCACCGGCAAGGAGCCGGACGCGCTCAAGGGCCTGCGCAAGGGCGTCGCCTTGAGTCGTCCCGAGCCGGCCGACATCCAGTCGTGGGTCGCGTCGGCCGAAACCGGCAGTTATGCGGTGCAGGCCGCGCAGATCGGCCGCGAAATCTCCGACCGTGAGGTCGAGCGCAATCGCTCCGCCCACCTGCCCACCGTCGATCTGGTGGCGAGCTACGGCAACGCGGTCGGTTCGACGGCCGCCGTCAGCCCGAGCCCGATCCGCACCGATACCGATTCCACCGTCGTCGGTGTTCAACTGGCGCTGCCGCTGTTCCAGGGCGGCGCGGTGAATTCCCGTGTGCGCGAAGCCGCCGCCTTGCGCGACAAGGCCAGTGCCGATCTCGACAACGCCCGCCGCACCGCAGCCCAGAACGCCCGCCAGGCCTATCTCGGCGTCAGCAGCGGACTGGCCCAGGTCAAGGCCTTCGAGGCCGCCCAGGTGTCGTCCCGTTCGGCGCTCGACGCCAACAAGCTGGGCTACGAAGTGGGCGTGCGCATCAACATCGACGTGCTCAACGCCCAGAGCCAGCTTTTCGACACCCTGCAAAAGCTCTCCAAGGCCCGCTACGACACCCTGCTGGCCCAGCTCAAGCTCAAAGCCGCCGCCGGCACGCTGGGCGACGACGACATCAAGGCCATCAACGCCTTGCTCGACTGAGTATTCGCACCTCCTGCCCTCAACGGCCGCCTGTGCGGCCGTTTCCATTTCTCCTTACTCGCTCCTGCCACCATGCGCTATACCGACCTGCGTGACTTCATCGCCCAGCTGGAAAAGCTCGGCGAACTCAAGCGGATAAAGACCGAGGTCGATCCGCACCTCGAGATGACCGAGATCTGTGACCGGGTGCTGCGTGCCGGCGGGCCGGCGATCCTCTTCGAGAACCCGAAAGGGCATTCCGTGCCGGTGCTGGCCAACCTGTTCGGCACGCCGCAGCGGGTGGCGCTGGGCATGGGCGTGAGCGGCGACGACTGGCAGAACGCCCTGCGCGAAGTGGGCAAGCTGCTCGCCTTCCTCAAGGAACCCGAGCCGCCCAAGGGCCTGAAGGATGCGTGGGACAAGCTGCCGGTGTTCCGCCAGGTGCTCAACATGTCGCCGAAGGTGGTGTCGTCGGCGCCGTGCCAGCAGGTGGTGAAAGAAGGGCGCGACGTGAATCTGGCCGAGCTGCCTATTCAGCACTGCTGGCCCGGCGACGCGGCGCCGCTGATCACCTGGGGCCTCGTCGTGACCCGCGGCCCCCACAAGACCCGCCAGAACCTGGGCATTTACCGGCAGCAGGTGCTCGGCCCCAACAAGGTGATCATGCGCTGGCTGGCCCACCGGGGCGGCGCGCTGGATTTTCTCGAGCATCAAAAGGCCCACCCCGGCCAGCCCTTCCCGGTGGCGGTGGTGCTGGGCTGCGATCCGGCAACCATCCTGGGCGCCGTGACGCCGGTGCCCGATTCGCTGTCCGAATACCAGTTTGCCGGGCTGCTGCGTGGCGCCAAGACCGAGCTGGTCAAGTGCATTGGCTCCGATCTGCAGGTGCCGGCATCAAGCGAGATCGTGCTCGAAGGTGTGATCAACCCGGGCGAGATGGCCCTCGAAGGCCCGTATGGCGATCACACCGGCTATTACAACGAGCAGTCGGAATTTCCGGTGTTCACCATCGAGCGCATCACCAGCCGGCGTGACCCGATTTACCACAGCACCTACACCGGCAAACCGCCCGACGAGCCGGCCATGCTCGGCGTGGCGCTCAACGAAGTCTTCGTGCCGCTGCTGCAAAAACAATTCACCGAAATCGTCGATTTCTACCTGCCGCCGGAGGGCTGTTCGTACCGGCTGGCGGTGGTCAGCATCAAGAAGCAGTACCCCGGCCATGCCAAGCGGGTGATGTTCGGCATCTGGAGCTTCCTGCGCCAGTTCATGTACACCAAGTTCATCATCGTGGTGGATGACGACGTGAACATCCGCGACTGGAAGGAAGTGATCTGGGCGCTCACCACCCGCATGGACGCCACCCGCGACACCACGCTGGTGGATAACACGCCCATCGACTACCTCGACTTTGCCAGCCCGGTGGCCGGCCTGGGCTCCAAAATGGGCCTCGATGCCACCAACAAATGGCCGGGCGAAACAAACCGCGAATGGGGCACGCCCATCGTGATGGATGCGGCGGTAAAGACGCGCGTGGACGCAATGTGGGGCGAGCTGGGGCTCTGAACGCCGGCGGCCCCAGCGCTAAAAAGCAGCCCGCGGGCTGCTTTTTTACTGGCCGGCGCGCGGGGTTTTCAGCGCTTGCGGCGGGCTGCCGCGAGGGCGGCGAGGGCGCCGCCGATGAGGGCCAGGGAGGTCGGTTCGGGAACCGTTCCGGTGACCGGGTCCGGGGTGACGCCGAGCACGCCGACGGTGATGCCATGCCAGCCCTCGCTGGTGTCGGTAAAGGTGATCGAGGTGTAGTCGCCCACCAGCTGGATCACGCCGTGGACTTCGCCGTTGCCGAAGAAGCCGGTGCCGGCGCCGTTGACGATGGGCGTGCCATTACCCCAGAAGCCTTGGCCGTAGCTCAGCACGTTGATCGGGGCGCCGAAGTCCACCGTGTTGCCGTTCCAGCTGACCAGACCGATGAGCGGGTTGCTCACGCTCTGGGAGAAGGTGATGGTCTTGGTGCCGCCGGTGCTGAACTGGATGATGTCGCTATCCGGGGGGCCATTGGGCACGGTGGCGCTGGTGTAGACGTTGGGCACCCAGTAATTGGTGCCGCCGGCGGTCTGGGCGCCGGAGTAGGGGCCGGAATACACGACGCTGACGTTGCTGCTGCCGACGCTCAGGGTGCCGCTGACGCTGGAGGCTGCGGCACTGGTCCAGTCGGTCCAGTAGGCGGAAGCGAAGGCCGACGGGGCGGCGAGGGCTGCGAGGAGGGCGGCGGCAACGAGGCGCATGATGTTTCCTTTCGGGACGCAAGACGGTTTTAGTGAGTTAGACCTTTTCTTGCAAATTTCGGGCCGTTTTGTCTTTTATGCAAAAAAAGATAAAAACGTTTTGAAAGTCAATGTGATGCCCGCACAAGTAAAAAAACGTCAGCTTCCGGGTTGTGGCCGGTTGTAAAAAAAGCCGACATGCAAAACAAAACGGCCAGCGATTTGCTGGCCGTTGTGTGTTTTCAGGGTTCCTGCGGGCTTGTGCTGGCGGCAGGGGCCGGGCTGGGGGGCCGGGGGGGCGACAGTACGGTTTCGGCGGCAATCTTCCACTGTCCGTCCACCTTCACCCAGTCGAGCTGTTTTCTGACGGTGTCGTGGTATTGGGCGGCGCTGTAGTGCTGGGTGAAGCGTACGCTGACGCGATCCATGCTGCGTGGGCGCAGCTTGATGCCGTCGAGTCTGATCTGTGGCGATCTGGCGCCGCTGATGCGCTGGCGGCGCTCGGCTTCCCAGTCGGCGGTGCTGCGGCCTTTGCCGGGCTGGAAGTCGGCGCTGTAGAAGGCGCGGTAGGTGTCGAAAGCCTGCGCGCTCCAGGCCGCAGCCCAGGCTTCGGTGCGGGTCTTGAGCGAGGTGTCGGCGCTGTCGGCAGGCGGGCGGGGCGGGGAAACCACGTCCACCTGCGGGGCCGGCGGCGCGTCGACGGTGGGCACCGGGGCGGCGGCGAGGGCCGGCGAGACGTACTGGGTGCCGAGCAGTTCGGGGGCGATCGGGGCGGGGCGGTAGCGGCTGCGCAGGGCCTCGCGCAGTTCGCCGGCAAAGCCGAGGAGCTGGGCTTGCAGGGTGGTTTGCTGGGCGCGGTTTTCGATCAGGCTGCGCTGGGCTTCGAAGAGATCGCCCTGGGCGATGGACAGGTCGTTGAGCGAGCGGCGGCCGGCGTCGAAGTGCAGTTCGTAGGCGCTGGACACGCGCTGGGCGGCGGCGACGCGCTGTTCCAGCATGGGGGCGATCAGGCGGGCTTCGGCGTACTGGCGCTGGAGGTCGGTGATGTCTTTGGAAACCTTGAGCAGCAGGTCGTCGGCGTCGGCCTGGGCGGCCTGGTGGCGCTCGACGGCTTCGGTGTGGCGGCCGAGGTTCTTGCCGCCGAGGGGAATGTCGAGGCTGACCTGGAGCTGGCCGGAGCGGTCGGTGTCGGACACCGGCACCGGACGGGTGGTGTTGTCGAGGCGCTTGTTGTAGCTGAGATCCACCGCCGGGAAGAAGCTGCCGCGGGCCACGCCGATTTCGGCCTGGCGGGCGGCGGTGCGCTGGAGGGCTGCGCGCAGGCGCGGGTTGCGTTCGTGGATGCGCTCGACCAGGGTGTCGATGTCGGCGTCGCCCTCGGCGGGCTGGATCGCCGGCAGCACCAGGTTTTCGGGCGGCTGGCCGGTGAGCAGGCGGTAACGGTATTCGGCGGTGCCAAGCTGCGCGCGCAACTGGCCGAGCAGGGCGCGGTTCTGGATCAGGCGCACGCGCATCAGGTCGAGTTCGGCCGACGCGATGCGTCCGGCCTCGACCCGGTGGGCGACGTTGGCCTCGACTCTTTCCTGGCGGGCGATGGTGGCCTGCAGGCTTTCCTGCAGCTGGCGCAGGCGCACCACGTCGCTGTAGTTCTCGGTGATTTCGAAGGCGACCTGTTCGAGCACGTTGTCGAGGTCGGCGTCGGCGGCGTCGCGGTTGAGGCTGCCGGCCTGCAGGCGGGCGGTGTCGGCGCCGCCGTTGAAGATGTTCCAGCGCAGGCTGGCGTCGCTGCGCCGGATGTTGCGGTCGAGCGGCCGCCCCTGGGTTTCGTCGCGGGAGTCGGCGTTGCGGTAGCTCAGCCCGACGCTGGGCAGGAAGTCGGAGCGGGCCTGGGTGATCTGGGCGTCGGCGGCGCGCAGCAGGGCCTGGGCGGAGCGCACGCTGGGCTGCTGGAGCAGCACCTTGTCCACCACGGCGGGCAGGGGTTCGGCGCGGGCGATGCCGGCGGCGAGGCCGATTCCGGCCAGGGCGAGAAGGGCGAGCGGGGCGCGGAGGCGGCTCGGGCGGGGGGCGGGTGTCGGGCTCATCAGCGTTCGCGCAGGGATTTGTCCAGGGTTTTGACGATGGGTTTTAGCATGTATTCCATCATCGTGCGCTTGCCGGTCTGGATGCTGGCGTCGGCCGCCATGCCCGGGGAAATGCTGAGGTGTTCGGAAGGATCGCCGAGGAAGTTTTTCTGCGCTTCGAGCAGCACTTCGAAGAAGGTTTCCTTGCGTTCGGCATCCACCACCGCGTCGGCGCCCACTCGCACAACCTTGCCGGGCAGGGTGCCGAAGATGGACGAATCGTAGGCGCTGATGCGGATGCGGGCGTCCTGGCCGGGCTTGAGGAAGGCGATGTCCGAGGGCTTCACCCGGGCGGTGATGAGCAGGCGCTCTTCGGCCGGGACGACTTCCATGATGGTTTCGCCGGCCTTCACCACGCCGCCGACGGTGGTGACCAGCAGTCGATTGACCACGCCGTCGAGCGGCGCGCGCAGTTCGCGGCGGGCCACCCGGTCGTTGCGGCCGGTGAGTTGTTCGCCGAGCTGGGCGGCTCGCAGTTCGGCCTCGGATCTTTCCTTGCTGGTTTCGGTGAGAAAGCGCGCGCGGGTTTCCGAGAGCCGGGCCTGGGCTTCGGCGACTGAAGCCTGGATGCGGCCGATGGCGATGCGGGTGGTTTCGAGTTCGCCTTTCTGGCTGGTGTAGCGTTGCTGGGCGGTGAGCAGGTCGGCGCGGGCGCCGGCGCCGTTGGCGGCGAGTTTTTCTTCGATGGCGAGGGCTTCGCGGGCTGGGCCGATGGCCTCGCCCAGGGCCTGGTGACGGGCGCGGGCTTCGGCCAGCTCCTGCTGGCGCTGGGTGAGCTGGCGGGCCAGGGTTTCGAGGCTGTTTTCGCGTTCCTGCCGGCGGGTCTGCCACAGGGTGCGTTGTTCGCGGACGATCTCGGGGGCGCTTTTTTCGAGTTCCGCCGGGAAGGCCGGGGTGATGCCGCGGGCTTCCGCGTCGAGGCGCACGAGGGCGGCCTGGGCGCCGAACAGGCCTTGCTGGGCTTCGCCCTGCTCGGCGTTGAACTGAAGGTTCTGAACGCTGGCGAGCACTTCGCCTTTCTTGACGACGGCGCCTTCACGGACGTTGAGCGCCTGCAGGATGCCGCCTTCCATGCTCTGGATCTGCTGCACGCGGCTGGACGGGATGACGGCGCCCATGGCGGTGACCGAAATGTCGAGGCGGGCGAAGCTCATCCACGCAAACAGCAGCACGATGAAGGCGGCGGTGGTGCCGAGCAGGATCAGCACGGCGCGGCGCGGGCCGCGCTCGAAATCCGGGTGGCTGCTGAGGGCTTCCGCTTCGATGCGGTGGTGGGGCTGGCTGGCGTTGGTTTTCATGCGGCGAACTCCCGCGGGGCGGCCGCTGCCGGCCCGCCCTGCAGTTTGCGAAGGACTTCGTTACGGGGGCCGTCCATGACCACCCGGCCCTGGTCGAGCACGACCAGGCGGTCGACCAGCGGCAGCATGGCCATGCGGTGGGTGACCAGCAGCATGGTGATGCCCTTGATGCTGCGCAGGTTGTCGATGAGCCGCGCCTCGGTGGCCGGGTCCATCATGCTGGAGGGTTCGTCCAGCAGCAGCATGCGGGGCTTCTGGACCAGCGCGCGGGCGATGGACACCGCCTGGCGCTGGCCGCCGGAGAGGCGCTCGCCGCGCTCGCCGACCTGGGTGCCGAGGCCCTTGGGCAGCTGGGTCAGGGTTTCGTCGAGGCACGACAGGCGCAGGGCTTCGAGCAGTTGCTCGTCGCCCGCCTGGCTGCCGCCCAGGAGGATGTTCTCGCGGATGTCGCCGTGAAAGAGCACGACATCCTGCGGCACGTAGCCCACCTGGCGGCGCAGGCTCTGGGGTTCGAGCTGGTTCACCGCAATGCCGTCCACCATCACGGTGCCCTGGTCGGGGCCGTAGAGGTTGAGGAGCAGCTTGAACAGGGTGCTCTTGCCGGAACCGATGCGGCCGATGAAGCCGATCCGCTCGCCGGGGCGGATGGTGAGGTTGAGGCCCTTGAGCAGCGGCGCGCCTTCCGGGTAGGCGAAATGCACATCCCGGAAATCCAGGCGGCCGGCCAGGCGCGGCAGGTGCAGGCTGTCGGTGGTTTCGTCGGTGGGCGACTCCATGATCTTGTCGAGGGCGTCGAGGGCCTGGCGGGTCTGTTCGTAGCGCACGATCAGCGCGGCAATCTGCGTGGCCGGGGTGATGGCGCGGCCGGCCAGCATCGACACGGCGATGAGCTGGCCCATGGTGAGATCGCCAGCGCCGATCATCAGCGCGCCGAACATCACGATGAGAATCGAGCTGAGGTTGGTGACGAGCAGCGAGATGTAGGTGCCGAAGGATGTCCATTCGCGCATCTGCACCGAGTTCCCGGAGATCTTCACGGTCAGCATTTCCCACTGGCGGCGGGCCCAGGCTTCGGCGCCGAGGGATTTGATGGTGTCGACGCCGTTCATCACCTCGAAAAGGTGGGCGGTGCGCTGGGCCGACTCCTGCATGCTGCTGCCGAGAATGCGCGTGAGCGGGCGGCGGATCAGCATCGACACCGCCACCGTGAGCGGAATCAGCACCAGCGGCACGAGCACCAGCCAGTGCCCGATCAGGGCGATCAGAACCAGGAAGAACAGCATGAAGGGCACGTCGCCCAGCACGGTGAGCGTGGACGAGGTGACGAATTCGCGCACCGATTCAAAGTCGCGCACGATGTTGGCCAGCACCCCGCCCGAGGCCGGGCGGTTGGCGGCCCGCAGGCGCAGGGCCTGGGCGAACACGTGGGACGACATGGCCACGTCGGCCTTGCGGGCGGCCGATTCCAGCAGGTAGCTGCGCAGCATCTTCACGACAAGGTCGAACAGAGCCACCACCACCACTGCGCCGGTCAGCACCCACAGGCTGTCGAGGGCGTTGTTGGGCAGCACGCGGTCATAAACCGACATGGTGTAGAAGGGGATCACCGCCGCAAAGACGTTGGTCAGCACGGTGGCCAGCAGGGCCCAGCCGTAGATCGCCTTGTTGGCCAGCAGGGTGTCCCAGAACCAGCGGCGCGGCCGCGGCAGGTGGTAGAGCAGGCTGCGGGTGTCGAAGAACACCAGCGGCCGCACAAAGTACGCCACGCCGGCGTAATCGGCCGTTAGCGCGGCCAGCTCGAGCTTCACGCTGCCGCGGATGCCGGCCTGCACGCATTCAAAGCTGTCGCCGTCGCGGCGCAGCAGGATCAGCGGATCGCCCCCTTCGGCCGCAAACACCAGCGCCGGCAGTTCCGACGCCTTGAAATCCGCCACGCCCTTTTTGGCCCGGCTCAGGGAAAGCCCGCCGCGCTGGGCGCATTCGAGAATCTGCGCCTCGGTGATCCGCCCGTCGGTAACGGGAGTGTCGGCCAGCAACTGGACCGGGTCGGCGCGCTTGCCGAAAAAATGAGCCAGGAACAGGAGTTGGTCGATGACCCCGTCGACCGAAGCCTCGCCGGGGTGTGATGAGGGTGTCTCGCGCATGGGCTGGGTGCTCTGTTGAACGGTTGGTGGCGGCGGTCGGGCTCGACGATCGATTCATTCACACGGGTTGTGGGACGAATGCAATACGCCATTGCGGCGGCTATTTGGCCCGGGCCGAATCGCTTATTAACGTTGTGGCAGGGCCGGCGGACAGGGGCCGCATGGATCAGGCCGAGATGGTGCCATAACAGTCCATTCGCCAAATGTTAAAAAATCACGATTATTCTTTTTGCAAAATTCACGCTTATTTGTTTGTGATAATTTTCATGGATGCGGCGTGATGGATTGCACGAGAAATTAAACGAATTTAACAATTACGGTGTCTTATTGAGGGCTCCATTTGCGTGGCGATTCAATAATCATATGTGCTGGAATGCGGGTGTTATTTTTGATGCCCGAGTGTGCACTATTGCCTGTCGGGGGTTTTGTCCGTTCGGCGGGGCTTTTTCGAGGCTTGGCAGCGCCCCGGAAATTATTCGTAAGGCGCCTTTTGTTTGTAATTTAGTTGTTTTTAAACAATGACTTGGTTGTTTTGTTGGGCTCGTCTGGAGGGCCTTTGAAACGTGGCGTCGTGTGTCGTGCGATGCATTCTTGCAAAAGGGGCTGTCGGTTTTTTTTACACCGGATAATGATTTGTGATTTTTGACACACGTAAAAATGGAGCACGAAGCCCATAAGTTATTGAGATGAACGGTATTTGATGTTTTTGACAATTAATTCCGCAGGGGTGGCCCGCAAATTGCTGTTATTACCTCGATTTTCTCGACTCGCCGCGGTTTTGCTCGTGCCCGGCGAAACCAAAAACAGAAAAATGGAGGTCGTTCATGGCTATTACGCGTTACGGAACAAGCGTCACCCTTTGCGAAGACACTCGTCAGACCTTTGAGCTGTATGACCTGCTCAAGCAGGCAGATCCCAACTACAGCGCCGTTGAGCCCGCCCGCATCACGCTCTACGTTTTCAATGGCTCCACGTGGGTCACGGTCTCTGCGCCCGGCTTCTTCTCCGCGGTCGACAAGGACACGTTCGAAGTCGATATGTCCTACCTGCCGAACTTCAACGGCATCCAGCAGGTGCGTGTGCTGGGCTCGGACAGCTCCGGCAACTCCTTCATCCTCAACCTGACGATCAACGTCACGCCGGTCAATGACGCCCCCACCGGCGAAGACGAAACCGTTGCGCTGGCAAACGGCGACAGCTACGTGCTGGGCCTGGCCGACTTCGGCTTCAACGACCCGGTCGAAGGCGACGCCTTCAAGTCGGTGGTCTTCACCACCGTGCCGGCCCACGGCACCCTGCTGCTCGACGGCGTGGCCGTGACGGCTGGCCAGGAAATCCTGGCTTCCGACATCGAAGCCGGCAAGCTCAGCTACACCGCCCCGGTGGATGCCGGCGGCCCGATCGGCTTCGACTTCCAGGTGCGTGACACCGGCGGCACCGACGGCTGCGGCGGCAACGACCTCGATCTCACCCCGAACACCATCACCTTCAACGTGCCTTACCCCGCCACCGCCATCATCGGCGACCGCGTGTGGGAAGACACCAACGGCAACGGCGTGCAGGACACCGGTGAAACCGGCCTTGCCGGCGTCACCGTCGTGCTCAAGGACATCGCGGGCAGCACGGTGGCCACCACCACCACCGACGCCAACGGCAACTACAGCTTCACGGTCAATGCCGGCACCTACTCGGTGGCTATCGTGGCCCCGGCCGGCTACAAGGTCACCGAGGCCGACATGGGCCCCAGCGACGCCACCGACAGCGACATCGACGACGCCGGCAACAGCCCGCTGGTAACCGTGGCCGCCGGTGACAACAACACCACCATCGACGCCGGCCTGTTCCGCACTGCCGAAATCGGCGACCGCGTGTGGCTCGACACCAATGGCAACGGCCAGCAGGACACGGGCGAAGCCGGTGTCGCCGGCGTTATCGTGCGCCTCTACAACGCTGCGGGCGACCTGGTGGATGGCCCCCTCGCCACCGACGCCAACGGCAACTACCTCTTCACGAACCTCCGCCCCGGCACCTACAGCGTCCAGTTCGACAAGACCACGCTGCCGGCCGGCTACAGCTTCACCACCGCCAACAGCGGCAGTGACGTGACCGACTCCGACGCCAACAGCCTGGACGGCAAGACCATCCAGACCGTGCTCGACTCCGGTGAATCCGACCGGACCTGGGACGCCGGCATCGTCGCCAACCCGGGCGCCATCACCGGCACCGTGCTGGAAGACCTGGACCACAACGGCACGGGCGACACCCCGATCGCCGGCGTCACGGTCGTGCTGAAGGACGCCAGCGGCGCTCCCGTAGCCACCACCACCACCGACGCCAACGGCAACTACAGCTTCGCGAACGTGCCGGCCGGCACCTACACGGTCGAACAAACCAACAAGCCGGGCTTCACCGACGTCAGCGACATCGACGGCGGCAACCCCAACAGCATCGCCGTGACGGTCACCCCGGGCGCCACCAATCCGGGCAACACCTTCATCGACGAGCGCCTGCCGGGCAACATCAGCGGCACCGTCCGGGAAGACCTGGACAACAACAACACGGGTGACACCCCGATCGCCGGCGTCACGGTCGTGCTGAAGGACGCCAGCGGCGCTCCCGTAGCCACCACCACCACCGACGCCAACGGCAACTACAGCTTCGCGAACGTGCCGGCCGGCACCTACACGGTCGAACAAACCAACAAGCCGGGCTACACCGACGTCAGCGACATCGACGGCGGCAACCCCAACAGCATCGCCGTCAGCCTGCAACCGGGTCAGAGCAGCACCGGCAACGACTTCGTCGACGAGCGTCCCGCCACCCTGGGCGACCGTGTGTGGCTCGACACCAACGCCAACGGCGTGCAGGACGCCGGTGAAGCCGGCCTTGCCGGCGTCACCGTGCAACTGAAGAACGCCGACGGCAGCGTGGCCCAGACCGCCACCACCGACGCCAACGGCAACTACAGCTTCACGGTCAGTGCCGGCACCTACTCGGTCGCCGTGCAAACCCCGAGCGGCTACGTCGTCACCGGCCAGGACCTGGGCGGCAACGAAGCGCTGGACTCCGACATCAACGCGGCCGGCCAAAGCGCGCAAGTCACCCTGACCTCCGGCCAGAACAACCCGAACGTCGACGCCGGCCTCTACAAGCTGGCCGAACTGGGCGATCGCGTGTGGTTCGACACCAACGGCAACGGCCAGCAAGACATGGGCGAAGCCGGCGTACAAGGCGTCAAGGTCACCCTGCTGGACGCCAGCGGCAACCCGGTGGGCGCCTCGCTCACCACCGACGCCAACGGCAACTACCTCTTCACGAACCTCCGCCCCGGCACCTACAGCGTCCAGTTCGACAAGACCACGCTGCCGGCCGGCTACAGCTTCACCACCGCCAACAGCGGCAGTGACGTGACCGACTCCGACGCCAACAGCCTGGACGGCAAGACCATCCAGACCGTGCTCGACTCCGGTGAATCCGACCGGACCTGGGACGCCGGCATCGTCGCCAACCCGGGCGCCATCACCGGCACCGTGCTGGAAGACCTGGACCACAACGGCACGGGCGACACCCCGATCGCCGGCGTCACGGTCGTGCTGAAGGACGCCAGCGGCGCTCCCGTAGCCACCACCACCACCGACGCCAACGGCAACTACAGCTTCGCGAACGTGCCGGCCGGCACCTACACGGTCGAACAAACCAACAAGCCGGGCTTCACCGACGTCAGCGACATCGACGGCGGCAACCCCAACAGCATCGCCGTGACGGTGACCCCGGGCGCCACCAATCCGGGTAACAACTTCATCGACGAGCGCACTGCGGCCATCGGTGACAAGGTGTGGCTGGACAAGAACGCCAACGGCGTTCAGGACGCGGGCGAAGCCGGCATTGCCGGTGTCACCGTGAAGCTGCTCGACAGCGCCGGCAACGTGGTGACGACCGCCACCACCGACGCCAACGGCAACTACCTGTTCGGCAACCTGGTTCCGGGCAACTACGCGGTGCAGGTCGTCGCACCGGCCGGTTACACGGTGACGGGCAAGGATCTGGGCGGCAACGATGCGCTGGATTCCGACATCGATCCGACCACCGGCAAGACCATCACGACCACCCTCAGCGCCGGCGAAACCGACCTGAGCTGGGATGCGGGCCTCTACCAGAAGGCTTCCATCGGTGACCGTGTGTGGCTGGATGCCAACAAGAACGGCGTGCAGGACACGGGAGAAGCCGGTATCGCCGGCGTGACCGTGAAGCTGATCAACGCGGCGGGCGGTGTTGCGGCCACGGCCACGACGGATGCCAACGGCAACTACCTGTTCAGCAACCTGACCCCGGGCAGCTACTCGGTGCAGGTCGTTGCTCCGGCGGGTTACAGCATCACCGGCAAGGATCTGGGCGGCAACGATGCGCTGGATTCGGACATCGATCCGGCCACTGGCAGCACCATCGCCACGACCCTGGAATCCGGCGAGAACGATCTGTCGTGGGATGCCGGCCTGTACCAGCAAACCGCTTCGTACGGCGACAAGGTGTGGCTCGACAAGAACGCCAACGGCGTGCAGGACGCAGGTGAAACCGGCCTGGCCGGCATTACCGTGAAGCTGCTCAACAGCACCGGCGGCGTGGTTGCAAGCACCACCACCGATGCCAACGGCAACTACCTGTTCAACAACCTCACCCCGGGCGATTACGCGGCCCAGGTGGTGGCGCCTGCCGGTTACTTCGTCAGCCCGAAAGACCAGGGCGGCAACGACGCGACCGACAGCGACTTCGACCCGACCACCGGCAAGACCATCAACACCACGCTGGTTGCCAACGAAAACGACCTGTCGTGGGATGCGGGCCTCTACCAGAAGGCTTCCATCGGCGACAAGGTGTGGGCTGACTGCAACAACAACGGCCTGCAGGATGGCACCGAAGCCGGCGTGCCGGGCGTGGTCGTCAAGCTGCTCGACGCCAGCGGCAACGTGGTTGCAACCACACTGACCGACGGTAGCGGCAACTACGTGTTCAAGGATCTGATGCCGGGAACCTACTCGGTTCAGGTGGTGGCGCCCGCGGGCTACACCTTCACCAGCCAGGACCAGGGCACCAACGACGCCATCGACTCCGACGTGGGGGCAGGCAGCGTGTCCGGCACCAACCTGATCGTCAATGGCAGCTTCGAGTCCGGCACGACCGGCTGGACCGGCTATGGCGACAGCATCGAAGTGGGCACCGCTGGCGCTTACGGCGTCTCCGCCGTGACCGGCGCCATGGTGGCCGAGCTGGATGCCAACTGCGTGGGCTCCAACACCGGCTTCTACCAGAACGTGGCCACGGTGGCCGGCCAGACTTACCAGCTGAGCGTCGATCTGGCCCAGCGTGCCGGTTATGCCGCTTCCACCAACACCGTGGAAGTCTGGTGGGAAGGCGCGAAGATCGCCACCATCGATCCGACCTCGACCGCGCTCACCAAGTACAGCTTCACGGTGACGGCAGCCGACGCCAGCAGCCGTGTCGAGTTCCGCGAGCAGGCGGGTGACGACGACAGCGTTGGCGGCATCATCGACAACGTCAGCCTCGTCAGCACCGCCTCCAGCGGCGCCGGCAAGACCGCGCAGACCGTGCTTGAGTCCGGCGAGAACGACATGAGCTGGGATGCCGGCCTGACCGTGCAGAAGGTGACGGCTACCTTCGACTTCAGTGGCAACACCGCCACCGATGGCACTGACGGCAACATCTACGGCTACAGCAACAACGGCATCTCGGTGAACGCCAGTGCCTGGAGCCGCGACAAGACCTACGGCTCCTGGTCCAAGGCTTTCCTGGGCGCCTACGGCGGCGGCCTCGGCGTGACCGACAGCAGCGAAGGCAGCGGCAGCGGCGATTCGCACACGGTGGATAACGTCGGCCGTGACAACTACGTCCTGTTCGAGTTCTCCCAGACCGTGGTGGTCGACAAGACCTACCTGGGCTACGTGGTTGGCGACAGCGACGTGAAGGTGTGGATCGGCAACGTGAATGGCGCCTTCGACAGCCACATCGCCCTCACCGATGCCGTGCTCTCCAGCATGGGCTTCACCGAGGTAAACAGCACCACGCTGAGCTCCGCCCGCTGGGCCGACCTGAACGCCAACGGCTTTGCCGGCAACGTGCTGGTCATTGCAGCCAACACCACGGGTGGTGATTGCAACGACAACTTCAAGATCGATCAGCTGGTTGTCAGCACCGCATCGGCCTTCTGCGCCACCGATGTCAGCATCGGTGACAAGGTGTGGAACGACGCCAACATGAACGGCGTGCAGGATGCAGGCGAAGCCGGTATTGCCGGCGTCACCGTCAAGCTGCTCAACAGCGCCGGTTCGGTGATCACCACCACCACCACCGACGCCAACGGCAACTACCTGTTCAGCCAGCTCGCGGCCGGCGACTACAAGATCCAGGTCGTCACCCCGAACGGCTACGTCATCACCGGCAAGGATGTGGGCGGCAACGATGCGCTCGACAGCGACATCGACAGCTCCGGCACCACCGGCATTTACACCCTCACCCAGGGCAGCAACAACCTGTCCGTGGATGCCGGCCTGTACTGCCCGCCGGTAACCGCCAGCATCGGTGACAAGGTGTGGGAGGACATGAACTACAACGGCCTGCAGGACGCGGGTGAAGCCGGCATCAAGGGCGTCACCGTCAAGCTGCTCAACTCCGCCGGCACCGTGGTGGCCACCGCCACGACCGACGCGAACGGCAACTACCTGTTCAGCAACCTTGCCCCCGGCGACTACAAGGTGCAGGTGGTTGCCCCGACCGGCTACTACATCACCAAGCAGAACCAGGGCACCAACGACGCCGTCGATTCCGACATCGACGCCGCCGGCAAGACCGCGCTCGTCACGCTTTCGGCGGGCGAGAACGACCTTTCGGTGGATGGCGGCCTGTATCGCAAGGCCAGCATTGGCGACAAGGTGTGGGACGACATCAACCACAACAACCTGCAGGACTCCGGCGAGGCAGGCATTGCCAACGTCAAGGTCTGGCTGTGGAGCGCGACCACCCAGAGCTGGACCAGCACCTACACGGATGCCTACGGCAACTACAAGTTCACCAACCTCAACCCGGGTTCGTACCAGCTCTGCTTCGACAAGAGCGCCACGGTTTACAAGGGCATCGACATGTCGAACTGGTTCTGGGGCACCAAAGACGTGGGCACCGACAACAGCCGGGACTCCGATGCCTACAGCACCACGGACCAGGCCTACACGGCCTTCACCACCCTGGTGTCCGGCGAAGCCGACATGACCTGGGACGCGGCGATCACCCCGATCGTCCTCGATCTGGATCGCAACGGCATCCAGACCATCGCCCGTGAAGACTCCACCGGCAAGTTCGACCTGTTCGGCAACGGCAAGGCGATCGACAGCGGCTGGATTTCCTCCGGTGATGCCTTCCTGGCGATCGACATCGACCACAACGGCAAGATCGACAGCCTCTCCGAACTGTTCGGCGGCACCAGCAAGGGCGACGGTTTTGCCAAGCTGGGCGCTTTCGACAGCAACGCTGACGGATTCGTCGATGCCAGCGATGCCCACTTCGCTGACCTGCGCGTCTGGCAGGACCTCAACGGCAACCACCAGACCGACGCCGGCGAACTGCGCACGCTCGCCGAAGCCGGTGTGGCCAGCCTGAAGGTCGATCACATCGATCTGCCGGCGGTGGATGCCCAGGGCAACCTGCACCTGGAACGCTCCAGCGCGGTGATGGCCGACGGCAGCAGCATCGACATGGCCGACGTGTATTTCAACGTCTCCCTGGCCGATGCCAACGAAGCCGGCGTCGAACTGCCCAACCTGGCATCCCTGCTGGGTGACGACCGCAGCCTCGACCTCGTCCTGGGTGCCAGCGTCTCGGTGGGCGAAGCTGCCGTGACGACCGCTTCGGCCGTCGGCAACGACAGCGCCGTCGCCGCCCTGGGTCAGCTCTCCAGCCTTTACGAAGAGCAGCAATACGCACTGATGGCCGCCTAAGCGACCCCCTCGCGCCGGTCGGATTGTTCCGGCCGGCGCGGCGGAACTTGATTTGCAACACCCCACTTTTTAACGCAGGAGCCCCAAATGAATCACTTCCCCCTCTTCAAGAAAGCCGCCCTGGCCCTCGCCGCTGCCGGCATGCTGGCCAGCGCCTCCGCCCACGCCGACTCGCTGGTGATGGCACCGGATCAGAACGTCCTGCTGGGCTTCAACGTCGATGTCGTTGGCGTTGCCGGCACCACCACCCACCAGGTCGACACCACTGTTTTCGACATCAACAGCGGCAGCTTCACCGCCTTCTGCTACGAGCTGCTGGCCGGCATCTCCAACGCCGCCCTGACCACCGGCGCCGACTTCACCGCCGGCACCAGCGTTCCGGGCGCCGTGCAGACCCTCTTCAACCAGAGCTACAGCAAGGTGCATCTGAACAGCGCGGTTGAAGTCGCCGGCTTCCAGATCGCCCTGTGGGAAGCCCTCGATGACAGCAACCTCGACACCGGCAGTCTGAAGAACTGGGTGGGCATTCCCGATGCCACCCACACCGCTGCCGACCTCACCGAAGCCTGGGACATCGCCTGGGTCTACCTCGAAGACCTGCGTAGCGGCGCCCCCTCCACCGGCAGCTTCTCGCTGACGACCTGGTCCAGCAACTCCAGCCAGGATCTGATCTCGGCCACGCCGAGCCAGAAGGTTCCTGAACCCACCACCCTGATGCTGGGCGCGCTGGGTCTGGCCGGCCTGTCCGTGGTGCGTCGCCGCAACAAGGCCTGAGTTTGAACGGGCGCTTCATCGCGTCCGTGTTCAAGCCTGTTGGGCAAGGAAAAAGGGGGCTTGCCCCCTTTTTTCCATTTTGGCGCACGCCCGATCCTGCCGTGACCCGGCAATAAATCGCGCCCGCACCCGAATGGGCAGGCCGACTGCCCCTGGCTGTGAAATATGCGATCGTCGGATGCCCCCGGCGTGGGCTATCTTTCGACGCGCTGCCCGCATCTGCGCGCCGGCCCGGCTGCTGCCGCGGCCCGAGTCGTTTTAGTTATCGAGGTTGTCATGAATCGAACCCGTCTCCTTCCGGCCCGCATTCTCGGGATCGGCCTTGCCCTCCTGGCCGGTGGCGCCTGCGCCGGGGCGCTGGTCAGCACACCGCAGCCCAGCCTGTCTGCCGAGCCGGCCCGCGCCGACCTGGACGCGCTCAACAAGGGGCAACTGGCGCTGCGGCTGCGGCAGTTCGAGCAGGCCGAAAAGGCTTTCAGCGAGGCCTACAAGCTCAATCCCCGCTCCGTGGAGGCCATGGTCGGGCTCGCCGCGGCGGCCCAGGGGCAGGGGCAGGGCAAGCTGGCCCGCGACTGGATGAGCAGTGCCGTGGCCATGGCCCCCGGCCAGGCCGGCGTGCTTCAGGCGCAGGCCCGTTTGCTGGTGGAGCAGGGCCTGCCGGCCGAGGCCGAGGCAAGCTACCGCGCCGCGATCGCCAGCCAGCCGGGCACCGTCCAGCTCAAGCTCGATCTGGCCTCCCTTTATCTTGAAAAACTCAAGAAGCCGGCCCTCGCCGTTGCCCAGCTGCGCGAAGTGCTCAAGCAGCACCCCGAGCTGGCCCAGGCCCACCTTGGCCTGGGGCTGGCCCTGTCGGCCGAGGGCAAGATCGAAGAGGCCGGACGTTCCATCGACGAAGCCGTGCGGCGTGATCCGGCCAACCCCTTTGGATTGCACGCCCAGGGCCTGATTGCCCTCAAGTTGAGCCAGGCCGACCGGGCGCTGGCCGCCTTCGACAAGGCGCTGGCCGTCCGCAAGGATTTTGCCGGTGCAATGCTGGGCCGCGGCGATGCATTGCTGGCCCTCGGCAAGGGCGATCAGGCCGTCGAGGCCTATGCCCGCGCGGCCAGCCTCGCCCCGACCAGCGCCTTGCCCCACGCGCTGCGCGGCCAGGCTTTCGAACGCATGAAGCGCCTGGCAGACGCCGAGGCCGCCTACCGGGCCGGCATCAAGATCGAACCGGAAGACGTGCGTCTCGCCAACAATCTGGCCTTCGTGCTGGCCAGCCAGCGGATCAAGCTCGACGAGGCCCTGGCGCTGGCCCGGAAAGCGGTGGCCAAGGATGAAAAACGGGCCAGCTATCACGACACCCTCGGGGTCGTGCTGATGGCCCGTAACGAACTGCCGGCGGCCCGCCAGGCCTTTGAACGCGGCCTGGCGCTCGAGCCTGCCAACGTGGCCCTGCGCCAGCATCACGCCCAGCTCGGAACGTCGCAGGCCGCCCCGCCCGTGCAGGTGGCTGCCGCCGCGGCTGTACCGGTGGCGGTGAAAACGGCCCCGCCGGCCGCGGCTCCTGCTCCTGCTCCGGTTACGCCGCCTGCGCCTGCCCCCGCCGCAGCCCGGCCGGCGACCGACCCGACCCCGCTCGTCGCCAGCCGTCTCGAAGCCTGGCGCCAGGCGTGGGAGGCCAAGGACGCCAGTCGCTATCTGGCCTTCTACGGCAGCAACTTCGTGCCCGCCGACAAGCGCGCCCGCAGCGCCTGGGAGGCCGATCGCCGGGTGAAGCTCGACAAGAAGGGTGACATCCAGGTGCAGCTTGGCACGCCCAGCTACAAGGTGGAGGGTGACGTGGTATCGGTCAGCTTCGAGCAGCGCTACCGCTCCGGCAACTACAGCGATGCCGGGCGCAAGCAGCTCGAATGGGTTCGGGAAGGCGGCGACTGGAAGATTCGCCGGGAGGCCCAGCTCTAAGCCGCAGCGATTTGCCGCGGAGGGCGGCCGGTCAGGCGGCGATCTCCCAGTGGCTGCCGCCGGAGTTCTTGGCGGCGTACATGGCCTTGTCGGCCAGGCCCAGCAAGTGGCCGAGTTCGTAGCCGCTCTCGGGGTAGAGGGCGATGCCGATGCTGGCGCCGAGCCGCTTGCCGGGGCAGACCTGCCCGGGAAGGTCGGTGATGGCGGTGAGGAGGCGGTTGCAGAAGTGGGTGATGTCGTCCTGGCCGTGGAGCTTGGGGCACAGCACCGCGAACTCGTCGCCACCGAGGCGTGCCACCACGTCGGTGGCGCGGGCCGTGGATTCCAGGGCGCGGGCGAGGGCGATCAGAACCCGGTCGCCGGTGGCGTGCCCCAGCGTGTCGTTGATCGGCTTGAAACCGTCCAGATCCAGCATCAGCAGTGCGCCTTGACCGGCATCCCCCTGGGCACGGGCCAGCACGCCCTGGGCCGCTTCGGTAAAGGCCTTGCGATTGGCCAGGCCGGTCAGGGCGTCCCGGCGCGCCAGCTCGCGCCACTGCTGGCTGTCGTGTTCGATCCGGCGAAACTGGCTCAGCATGCCGATGACGATGGCCAGGAAATTGCCCAGCGCAAGTACGAAAGCGCCTGTCTGGATGGCCCGCAGGTTGCGGGCGCGGCGCACCGAGTCATGTTCCAGCGCGGTGGTCAGGGTGTTCATCAGCGACAGGAGATCCTGGTTGTGATTCACCATGTAGTCGGCCGCCTGGCTCAGCCTGGGTGCCTGCGACCCGCCTACGGGGACGGGCGCCGAGAGCAGTTGCTCCAGGGGTGCGATGATCTCCTGGGCCCGGGCAACAACACGGGCCGCCTCGCCATGAACGGCCTGCAGGGTTACCGTCTTGCCGTCGCCGCCGCGGGTTTCGCCACCCTGGGCGAAGGCCTTCTGGGTTTGCAGGAGAAGCCCGAAGGCGGCTTCAAGCTCGAGGTTCGCCGCGTCGGAGCCGTTGGCGGTGGGGGCGTTCGTGGCCAGCAGCAGCGCCTTGGTGGTCTGCTGGGACAGCATGCGCTGGCGTCCGGCCAGGTTGATTGCCACCGCGTCCTGGGCCATCTGCTCGGCCAGCCACAGGTTGATCAGCAGCACGCTCAGGTCCAGCGCCACGAACAGCACGATGGCGCTGACGAGCCTGCGGGTGGAGCCAATCAGGGCGCTGACAGGAATTGGCATGGCCGGGTGCGTCCGGAGGGGAAAACCCCGCGGGGGGCGCAGCGCAATAATTCGATGACCTGATTATCGGCGCGGTGCGCCGTTTTTTCACGTTTTTGAAATCAAGAAAGTGCTGAGGTGCCGGCGGGGTCGGGTTGCCGGGCGCCAATAAAAAACATGCGGCCCGCAGGCCGCATGTCGGGGCGCTGAAGCGCAGTGCGGTTCAGTCCTTGAAGCGCTCTTCGAGGGCGGCAATGGCCGGCAGGGTGCGGCCTTCGAGGAATTCGAGGAAGGCGCCGCCGCCCGTGGAGATGTAGCCCACGTCGTCAGAGATGTTGAACTTGGCGATGGCTGCCAGGGTGTCGCCGCCGCCCGCGATGGAGAAGGCTTCGGAGTGGGCGATGGCGGAGGCCATCATCTTGGTGCCGCCGGCGAACTGGGGCAGCTCGAACACGCCGACCGGGCCGTTCCAGACGATGGTGCCGGCATTGGCGATGATTTCGCCGAGGCGCGCGGCGCTCTTCGGGCCGATGTCGAGAATGCGGTCGTGGGCCGACACGTCGTCGACGGAGATCTTGTTGGCGCGGGCCAGCGCAGAGACTTCGTCGGCCACGACCACGTCGGTCGGCAGCGGCACTTCGGCGCCGCGGGCCTTCATGATGTCCATGATCGCGTGGGCTTCCTTGACCAGGTCGGGCTCGGCCAGGGATTCGCCGATGCGCTTGCCGGAGGCCAGCAGGAAGGTGTTGGCGATGCCGCCGCCTACGATCAGCTGGTCAACCTTTTCGGCCAGCGAGCGCAGGATCGTGAGCTTGGAGGACACCTTGGAGCCGCCGACGATGGCCACCAGCGGGCGCTTGGGGGCGTGCAGGGCCTTGCCCAGCGCATCGATTTCGGCGCCCATCAGGATGCCGGCGCAGGCCACCGGGGCAAAGCGGGCGATGCCGTGGGTGGTGGCTTCGGCGCGGTGGGCGGTGCCGAAGGCATCGTTCACGTAGACGTCGCACAGGGCGGCCATCTTTTTGGCGAGCTCTTCGTTGTCTTTTTTCTCGCCCTTGTTGCAGCGGCAGTTTTCAAGCAGCACGACTTCGCCCGGGGCGACGCTGAAACCACCGTCGACCCAGTTCTGGATCA
>NZ_JAOAUU010000055.1 GCF_030157465.1 Zoogloea sp. | reverse complement strand
TCCAGTTCTTCAATAACAAGAACCGGACCCAGGAAGAATTCTTCCACGCCTTCAATGCCCTCACCGAGGCCAAGAAGCAGATCATCATCACCAGCGACACCTACCCCAAGGATGTCCAGGGCCTCGAAGACCGCCTGATCTCCCGCTTCGACTGGGGTTTGACGGTGCAGATCGAACCGCCCGAGCTGGAAATGCGGGTCGCCATCCTCAAGAAAAAAGCCGAAGTCGAACGCATTGCGCTGAACGAGGACGTGGCCTTCCTGATCGCCAAAAACCTGCGCTCCAATGTGCGCGAGCTCGAAGGCGCACTCAAAAAGGTGCTCGCCTTCGCCCGCTTCCACGGCAAGGAAGTCAGCCTCGAAGTGGCCAAGGAGGCGCTGAAGGATCTCCTCAACGCCCACAACCGCCAGCTCACCGCCGAGTTCATCCAGAAAACGGTGGCCGACTATTACAAGATCAAGGTGGCGGACATGCACTCCAAGAAGCGCACCCGGGTGATCGCCCGGCCGCGCCAGGTGGCCATGTTCCTCGCCAAGGATCTGACCCCGATGAGCCTGCCGGCCATCGGCGAAGCCTTCGGCGGCCGCGACCACACCACCGTGCTGCACGCCTGCCGCACCATCGCCGAACTCCGTCTCGGCGACACCCAGCTCAACCACGACCTGCACGTGCTCACCCAGGTGCTGCGCGGTTGAAACCTGCACAACCCATGATTGCCGGCCGGGCCCTGAAACGCCCTGCCCACTAGAAAACGATACGGAGACCTGATCTCATGCTGCTCTTCACTGCGCCCCGCGACGCCCTTCTCGCCCCGCTGCAATCGGTGTCCGGCATCGTCGAGAAACGCCATACCCTGCCGATTCTCTCCAATGTGCTGATCGAGAAAAAGGGCGATCTGCTCACCCTGCTCGCCACCGACATCGAGATCCAGATCCGCAACAGCGCCCCCGCCGCGCTGGGCGCCGAAGATGTCGCCATCACCGTCGGCGCCCGCAAGCTGCAGGACATCCTGCGCGCCCTGCCCGACACCGCCGACGTCAGCCTCACCCTTGACGACAAGCGCATCACCCTCAAGGCCGGCAAGAGCCGCTTCCAGCTGCAGACCCTGCCCGCCGCCGACTACCCGCGCCTGGCCCCGCCGGAAGGCGAAGGGGTGCACTTCACCACCACGCAAAAGGCCTTCAAGAAGCAGCTCGCGCTGGTCCAGTACGCCATGGCCCAGCAGGACATCCGCTACTACCTCAACGGCCTGCTGCTCGTCGTCGCCGGCGACACCCTGCGCATGGTGGCTACCGACGGCCACCGCCTGGCCTACGCCGCGTCCCCGCTGGTGGGCGACTACGCCCGCACCGACGTGATCCTGCCGCGCAAAACCGTGGTCGAACTGGCCCGCCAGCTCGCCGATTCCGACGACGCCCTCGAAGTCACCCTGGTCGGCAACCAGATCGTGTTCCGCTTCGGCCACATCGAACTCATCTCCAAGCTCATCGACGGCAAGTTCCCCGACTACGAGCGCGTCATTCCGCAAGGCCACCCCAAGCTGGTCAAGGCCAGCCGCCTGGCCCTGCTGCAATCGCTGCAGCGCGCCGCCATTCTCACCAACGAGAAGTTCCGCGGCGTGCGCCTGATGCTCTCGGAGGGCAGCCTCAAGCTGGTGTCCACCAACGCCGAGCAGGAAGAAGCCCTCGAAGAACTCGAAGTCGATTACAGCGGCGATTCGCTCGACATCGGCTTCAACGTCACCTATCTGCTCGACGTGCTGACCAACGTGTCCGCCAACGAGATCGAAATCCGCTTCAACGACGGCAACGCCAGCGCCCTGTTCGGCCTCGCCGACAACGCCGACTTCAAGTACGTCGTGATGCCGATGCGGATTTGAGGAGTTCGTGGACAAAGCTACTGCGCGTCCCGATCCCGCAACTCCGGTGCTCGCTGTACAACAGTACAGCTCCGCTCCTCATTGCGACCTCGGGCCTGCTCGCAGCGCTTTCTCCACAAACTCGAACCCGGGTCGTTTCTGTTAAGGCGACCCACCAGGCTGCAAGCCTAAGCAGAACAATCAAGCAGAACCGAGAACGCCATGTCCGATACGCCGCAACAACCCGCCGTCGCCAACGATAACTACGACGAATCCAGCATCCAGCAGCTCGAAGGGCTGGAGGCGGTGAGGAAGCGGCCGGGCATGTACATCGGCGACACCTCCGACGGCACCGGTCTGCACCACATGGTTTTCGAGGTGGTCGATAACGCCATCGACGAAGCCCTCGCCGGCCACTGCGACGACATTGTCATCACCATCCACGCCGACAACTCCATCTCGGTCACCGACAACGGGCGCGGCATCCCGGTCGGCGTAAAGATGGACGACAAGCACGAGCCCAAGCGCTCGGCGGCCGAAATCGTCATGTGCGTGCTCCACGCCGGCGGCAAGTTCAACCAGAACAGCTACAAGGTGTCCGGCGGCCTGCACGGCGTGGGCGTGTCCTGCGTCAATGCGCTGTCCAAGTGGCTGCGCCTCACCGTGCGCCGCGACGGCAAAAAATACGCGCTCGAATTCAACCGCGGCCACGCCATCGACCGCCAGATCGAACTCGTCAACGGCATCGAAACCAGCCCGCTGCGCGTGCTTGGCGACACCAACCGGCGCGGCACCGAAGTGCACTTCCTGGCTGACGAAGAGATCTTCGGCACCGTCGAATTCCACTACGAAATCCTCGCCAAGCGCCTGCGCGAACTCTCCTTCCTCAACAACGGCGTCAAGATCCGCCTGATCGACCGCCGCAACGGCAAGGAAGAAGACTTCGCCTTCGCCGGCGGCGTGCCCGGCTTCGTCGAGTACGTGAACCGTGCCAAGTCGGTGCTTCACCCCACCGTCTTCCACTCCACCGGCGAATCCATCCAGAACGGCGTGCCCATCACCGTTGAAGTCGCCATGCAGTGGAACGACAGCTACGCCGAACAGGTGCTGTGCTTCACCAACAACATCCCCCAGGCCGACGGCGGTACCCACCTCACCGGCCTGCGCGCCGCGATGACGCGGATCATCAACAAGTACATCGAAGAAAACGAGATCGCCAAGAAGGCCAAGGTCGACATCTCCGGCGACGACATGCGCGAAGGCCTCGCCTGCGTACTGTCGGTCAAGATGCCCGACCCCAAGTTCGCCTCGCAGACCAAGATGAAGCTGGTCTCCGGCGAAGCCCGTCCGGCGGTTGAAGAAGTCGTCGCGCAAAAGCTCGCCGACTTCCTCCTCGAGCGCCCCATCGACGCCAAAACCATCTGCGGCAAGATCGTCGAAGCCTCCCGCGCCCGCGAAGCCGCCCGCCGCGCCCGCGAAATGACCCGCCGCAAGGGCGTGCTCGACGGCGTCGGCCTGCCCGGCAAGCTCGCCGACTGCCAGGAAAAAGACCCGGCCCTGTGCGAAATCTACATCGTCGAGGGCGACTCCGCCGGCGGCTCCGCCAAGCAGGGCCGCGACCGTAAGTTCCAGGCCATCCTCCCGCTGCGCGGCAAGGTGCTCAACGTCGAGCGCGCCCGCTTCGACAAGCTCATCAGCTCCGAGCAGATCACCACGCTGATCACCGCGCTCGGCACCAGCATCGGCGCCGACGACTTCAAGCCCGAAAAACTCCGCTACCACCGCATCATCCTGATGACCGACGCGGACGTGGACGGCGCGCACATCCGCACCCTGCTGCTCACCTTCTTCTATCGCCAGATGCGCGAACTCGTCGAGCGCGGCCACATCTACATCGCCCAGCCGCCGCTCTACAAGATCAAGCACGGCAAGAACGAGATGTACATCAAGGACGACACCGAGCTCAACGCCCACCTGCTCAAGCTCGGCCTCGAAGGTTCATCCCTCATCCCCGGCGAAGGCCTCGAAGCCATCCACACCGACGCACTGGGCGGCCTTGCGCGCACCTACCTGCTCGCCGAAGCCGTCATTCGCCGCCTCGCCGACTGGATCGACTCCGCCGTCCTCCACGCCCTGCTGGCCCACGACCTGCCCCTGTCACTGGATGACGAAGCCGCCGCCCGCGACTCCGCCGCCCGCCTGCAGGCCGCCGTCGGCAGCGAAGTCAGCATCGAAGCCATCTACAACGAAGTCGCCGAAGCCTGGACGCTGGACATTGCCCGCATGCACCACGGCAACCGCAAGCTCACCCAGATCGACGGCGATTTCCTGCGCTCCGGCGACTACCGCACCGTGCGCCTGGCCACCGAATCCATCTCCGGCCTGATCCAGCCCGGCGCCATCATGCGCCGCGGCGAAAAACAGCAGGCCGTCACCCGCTTTGCCGACGCCATCCGCTGGATGCTCTCCGAAGTCGAACGCGGCATCAGCAAGCAGCGCTACAAAGGTCTCGGCGAAATGAACCCCGAGCAGCTCTGGGAAACCACCATGGACCCAGCCGTCCGCCGCCTGCTGCGCGTGCAGATCGACGACGCCATCGCCGCCGACGAAATCTTCACCACCCTGATGGGCGACAACGTCGAACCCCGACGGGCGTTTATCGAGGAAAACGCGCTATATGCGCGGAATCTGGACGTGTGAGGTTGTCGGTTGACAGAGTTAATGAAATTCTTGCCAAGATAGTGAAAAATTAGTGAC